>CAYSKR010000069.1:0-22311 GCA_964431675.1 uncultured Myxococcales bacterium | reverse complement strand
AAGGAGGCGGTCGGGTGTACCGGGCGACATGGCGGGGCAGGGTAGCGCGAAAGACGCCCGCCCGTCGCGCAGAAGGATTATGCTGACGGAGCTTTCATGCGCCGATCCCGATTGCTACCCATTCTTGCCCTGCTGCCAGCTCTTGCGATGACGCCGATCCAGGTGCGTGCTGGCGTCAATGTCACCATCGATCCGGGGCCGGGCGCGTCGTTCGCGGCACAGGCGGGGGTGGACCTCGCGGCGTTGCAGGCTCAGCTTTCCGCCGAGATCGACAAGCTCTACCAGGCCTCTGAGGCGCGGAAATACGTCGACGGTTTCGGCAATGCGCAGGCCTTCACCACGCGTGGCATGGGGGTCGATTACGCCTCGAACATGAAGTACCTGATGATCGGGGCGGCGGCCAACTTGTCGTTGAATGTCGAGAAGGGCTACGTGCCCCAGGACACCCGCTCGCCGCCGCCCATCGAGGGCGCGGGCAGCAATGCGACCATCATGGCGGGCACCAACTTGCGCTGGCTTGGGTTGCGGCCAATCAGCATCTTTGCCAACTACTTCCAGTCCAGCGGCGCGCACGGGACGTTTGACGCCAAGCTGCACAACTGGGGCGTACACGCACAACTGAAGCTGTTCGGACCGAAGGACGACGAGACGGCGTGGAATGTGCTCATGCGCTGGGGTGGCATCGACATCACCAGCGGCGTGGATTTCTCCCAGCTCAACTTGGAGCTTGGCGTGGGCAAGCACGTCAAAAGCGACATTCCTCTGGGGGCTGCGGGAAACGCGCATGTTTTGGTGAACAGCACCGGGAAATTTGCACTGGACATGTCGACCCTGAGCGTGCCGCTCGAAGTCACCACGAACTTTCGCGTCTTGTACATCGCCAGCGTCTACGGCGGTGTCGGCTTCGACTGGCAGTTCGGCGGCGAAAACAAGATCGCGCTCGACCTCGACGGCAAGATGACGGGCACCGTCGCGGGGATGAGCGCGGACATCGGCACGGTCAAGGCGACCGCAGCCGAACGAGGCGTGCCGGTGGCCGGCAAGCTGCGTGGTCTCGTCGGCGCGCAGGTCAACCTCTGGTTGCTCAAGCTGTTTACACAGGTCAACGTCATGCCCGACGCCGGGCTGTTCAGCCTTGCCCTGGGTGTCCGGCTGGTCTACTGACTTCCTCGGTGCCGCTCGCGGCCACTGACGGTTACTCACACGGCTCGCACTGCACTGATACCTCGAGGGTCTCGATTCCGCCGCCGACGAAGATCGTCCCGGACGTCGGCGTTGCGTCGACGTACGTGCGCCCGTGTGCAACCCGCACGTGCTCGGTCTGGGTCAGGACGCCGTTGGTCGGATCGAAACCGCGCCAGCCAACTTCAGGCAGGTAAATCTCGACCCATGCATGCGATGCCTCGGACTGAAGCTTGTTGGCGTTTTTCGGGCCGGTGTACACGTAGCCGCAGACGTAGCGCGCCGGCACGCTGAGCAGGCGCACGAGGCAGATGAACAAGTTGGCGAAATCCTGGCAGACGCCGTGCCGGGTCGCGTAGACGTCAAACGACGTCGTGCCCAGCGTCGTGGATCCCTGCTTGTAAGCGTACTCGCGGAAGATCGTCTGGTTCATGTCGATGAGTGTTTCGAGCAAGTGATGATCGTTGCGCTCGACGAAGCTCATCGCGTAGTCGGTCAACTCGACGAGCTGGGTTTCGGGCAGTTCCGGCGGCAACAGGTACGGCTGCAGCATGTGGCGCTGCCACGGCATCCAGATGAGCGGGATGGTCGAGCGCGTGCGCACCTGCGGCTTGAACGCGAGCGGGTTGACGTCGCGCAGTTCCACCCGCGAGCGGGCCTCGATGACCAGCTCCGAAAAAGGCAGATCGATGTCGACGCGCACGGCCCGGTTGCCAAACACGTCCTCGTACGACCTTCGCTTGCAGTCGACCGAGATGGTGAGTTCGTGGGCCAGGCGGGACTGCAGAAGGTCATGCACCGGATCGAGGCGAATCAGGTGCGTCGACCGCTCGACGGTGGTGGCGTAGCGGTAGGTCGTGCGGTGCTTGATGTCGAACCGCGTGACCAGTGCGGCCTCGGTCGCGATGTGTACCGGGCTTCGGCAGGGCACTGCCAGGGGCTGCGAAACACCGCCTTGGGTTCCCGTTGCATCGGTTGTTTTTTGGGGCGGACCGAGCTCGGCACGGATGGCCCCCTGCCGGATGACGACCAGTCGGCCCGGCTGCACCAGACGCCAGTCGTTCACGGGATCAGGACTTTGCGGCCACGCGGTCGGGGCGGGCGCGGCCGTCGCCACCGGAAGCAGTGGCGCGGTCGAAACGATGATGCCCTTGCGGCCCTTGACCCCTCGCCGGGTGAGATCCACTTCCAGGTCGGCGTCGCCGAAGACCATTTGGTCGAAGGGTGGAAACAGGTTCCAGATGTAGACGTGGCCGTTCGCGTTGCGATCAGCGTACACGCAAAGGTCGTGCCCGTCGGACAGCACGAGGGTTGCGCTGCCGTGATCGTTCACGCCGTCGAACCAGGTTCGCAAGGCGTCAAGATCGACTTCGCCGATGGTTTTCCAGCCGTGCCCGGCGATCCAGTCCATCAGCTCGCAGAAAATGGTCTCGGTATCGGTGGCCCCGATCGGCGCAAAGCGCGAGCCGGGCGTCTGGTCCAGGCGATAGTTCAAGCTGCCCGAGTGCGCGATCAGCCAGTCGCGTCCGCCGAAGCTGCGGCAAAACGGCTGCGTGTTGGCGTCGGAGAGCTGGCCCCACGTCGCGCGCCGGATGTGCAGCAAGAACAATGATGATTCAAGGTGCTCCCACGCGCGCACCAGCTCGCTGCGAATGCTCCCCGCAGGCGGAGCCGGCTCTTTGAGCACCGAGGCCGCAGGTTCTCCGCCCGGGTACCAGCCGATGCCCCAGCCGTCGGGTGGCTGCTTGCCCGGCGCCAGGCAGCGCAGGTCGAACGAGGGCGCCAAGTCTCCCTGGAACGACATCGCAAGGAAATTGGGCATTCCGTCAGTCCGACTTTCGCGCGAGCGGCGGCGGGGTGCCGAATAGTTCGCGGCCAAGACCGTCGCACACCGCAGCGGTTTCGTCGACCACATGGGTCAGAAGATCATGCAGATTCGCGCCTTCGACGGTCACACCGCGGATCCATTCATCAAGGATGCGCAGGCGTTCGAGCGTCTGTCCACCGGGAAGTTCGCGCTGGTTGGCGGGACGAATGGCCGCGAGGCGCTGGTGCGCGGCGCTCAGGCAATAACGAAGCGAGCGCGGGAAGCGCGGCTCGCAGATCAAAAACGAAGCGATCGCGAGTCCGCTGATTTGCCCGCGCGCGCGTTTCATGAACGGCTCGAAACCCGAGCAAGCCCGCAGCGTGGCAAGCCACAGCGCCGTCTCGACGACCTTGCTGGTGGCCTGGCCTTCGAGGCCGTGGTGGTGAACGTCCAGCATCCGCGCGGTCTGGCTGCCGCGCTCGAGCATCACCCCCAGCCAGATGAAGTCGAGGCCGAGGTCGTGCAGCATCGTCGAGCGCATGAGTCCCAGCGCAAGCTGCGTCGCCTGCCTGATGCGGCTGTAAAAGCCGAAGCGGTGCTGCGCATACTCGGACCGCGCGGCCGGACCAAGCAGCCACAGGTGCAGCTCATTCATCGGTTCCCAGGCTTCGAGCGAGACCACGTCGCGGATCGAGCGCGCGTTATCACGCAGGGCGGCCACCGACGCGCGCAGGCTGGTGAAGTTCTCCTCGTCCCAGGTCAGGTATGATTCCACAACCTCGCCGTCGGCGTTGGCCTCGGCGCCGAAGCGCTTGGCGAAGGCTTCCTCTTCGCCCGACACCGTGACCACCGGTCCCCAGCACTGGCGCGGCGGCAACTCGGCGTCGAGCGCTAGGGTGCGGGTCGCGCTCAGCACGCGAGCGATGTTCTCGGCGCGCTCGAGGTAGCGGCCAAGCCAAAAGCAGTGATCGGCGACGCGCGAGATCATGTCATGGCCCGCCGTGCGTCGCGCCCGTTCCCTTGAGGACCCAGGTGTCTTTCGATCCACCGCCCTGGCTCGAGTTGACGACGTACGAGTCTTCCTTGAGCGCCACGCGGGTGAGGCCGCCGGGTAGAACCCACGGTCCTTCGCGGCTCGTGATCACGTAGGGCCGCAGGTCGACGCGGCGGGCGACCATGTGGCCGGCTTCTCCGTGCCACGTGGGGCAGGTCGACAGCTCGATGCGGTGCTGGGCGATGTAGCGCCGCGGATCGGCCGCGATGCGCGCGCGGAATTCGTCGCGCTCGGCGGCGGTTGAGCTGGGCCCCATGAGCATGCCGTAGCCACCCGCTTCATCGACCGCCTTGACGACCAGCTCGCCCAGATGATCAAGCACGTAAGCGCGGTCGTCGTCGCGGTGGCACAGGTACGTTTGCACCTGATCGAGAATCGGCTCCTCGTCCAGGTAGAAGCGGATCATGGCGGGCACGTACGGGTACACCGCCTTGTCGTCCGCCACGCCGTTTCCAGGCGCATTGGCCAGGGTGACGTTGCCCGCAGCCCACGCGCGCACGAGGCCACGCACGCCCAGGAGGCTGTCGGGCCGGAACACATCGGGATCCAGAAAGGCGTCGTCGATGCGGCGGTAGATGACGTGGACGCGGCGCGGGCCGAGCGTGGTCTTGACGAAAACCTGGTCGGCATCGACGAACAGATCCGCCGCCTGCACCAGCTCGACGCCCATCGTGCGGGCCAGGAAGCTGTGCTCGAAAAACGCCGAGTTGTAGGGGCCGGGCGTCAGCAGCACGGTGGTGGGCACCGCGACATCGAACGGCGCGACTGATCGCAGCGCGTCCGCCAGGCGGGTGGGATAATGATCCACGCGCTGCACCCGCGCCTGGTCAAAAGCCTGCGGGAAGATGCGCTTGGTGGCGAGGCGATTCTCGACCACGTACGAGACGCCCGAGGGGGTTCGCAGGTTGTCTTCAAGCACCCGAAACGTGCCGGCGGTGTCGCGAATTAGATCGATGCCGGCGATGTGGATGCGGACGCCGCCAGGTGGTTTCACCCCGGCCAGAAACGGGTAATAGCCCTTGGCGCTGCGCACGAGATCCTCGGGCACGTCGCTCGACTCGAAGATGTGGCCCTTGCCGTACACGTCATCGAGAAACATGTCGAGGGCGCGCACGCGTTGTTCGAGCCCGCGCTCGATGTGGGCCCAGTCGCGCGCCGACACCATGCGGGGCACGACGTCGAAGGGGAATATCTTCTCGTGGCCGCGGTTGTCCGAGTACACCGAGAAGGTTACCCCCTGCGTGAGCAGCGCCAGGTCCGCGAGGCCCTGGCAGCGGCGTATCTCGTCGGGCGTCTGGCGTCCGAGAAACTCCACGATGCGCGCAAACTCGGGCCGCGGCGTGCTCCCGTCAAACAACTCATCGTACGTTGCGGGCAACGTCGCGTAGCCGGCAAACAAGCCCGGCGACTCCTTCGCATTCGGGATCGGTGGAGTGGAGCCTTCGGGTTTCATGGCGCGCTCACGGCTTGGTCGCATCCGGCTCGGTGTCGGGTGGCGGCGGGTGGTCGAGCGGGAACCTGCGCAAGTCGATCGAGTATGGCGCGTCGGGGTCGACCGACAGGGCAGGAGGCATCACCGGCGCGGGCAGCGGTCCGTCGATGGTGAAGCGCTGGGCCCGTCGGGCCGCGGCCTCGAACGACGTCAGCGGTGGGGCCGAATAGCCGCGGCCTTCCGGATGCCAGACGTGGTAGCTCGCGCCCCCGAGCGAACGGCGTCCCCACGTGTCGAGCACGTCGAGGCGAATCGGGTGATGGATGCTGATGTGCGGGTGCAGGCTGTGCGGCGGTGCCCAGGCGCGAAAACGCACGCCTGCAACCGCGGAGTCGGCACCGATCTGGCGCATGGGCAGCACGTGTCCGTTGACCAGGATCGCATGCCGTTCCGCGACCAGGCCGGTGGCGCGCACCTCGATGCGCTCCATCGACGCATCGACGTAGCGCGAGGTGCCAGTGCCAGTCACTTCCTCGCCGAGGACGTTCCAGGGCTCGATGGCGTTTCTAACTTCGACCGTGACGTCGCCCGCGCGCAACGTGCCCGCCACGGGGAAGCGAAGTTCGACGAATGGCCGGTACGCTGCGGGGTCAAGCTTGATTCCGTGCTTCGCAAGGTGCGCGAGCACGTCTTCGAAGTCGCGCCACAGCCAGTGCGGCAGCAAGAAACGGTCGTGCAACTGCCGTCCCCAGTACACGAGCGGCCGCTGGTAGCGCTCGGCCGCGAGTGCTGCCGCGATGGCGCGCACGAGCACGACCTGCGCCACCGCCATGCGCGGGTGCGGCGGCATTTCGAAGGCACGCAATTCGATGATGCCCTGCCGCCCATGCGACGTCGCGGGATCGAAGAGCTTGTCGA
This sequence comes from uncultured Myxococcales bacterium, assembly GCA_964431675.1. Classification (GTDB taxonomy): domain Bacteria; phylum Myxococcota_A; class Polyangia; order Fen-1088; family Fen-1088; genus CAYSKR01. The sequence goes on along the minus strand of CAYSKR010000069.1, from coordinate 15,918 downwards.
TGCAGAGCTCGGCACGATGCGTGTTGCCCGACAGATCCGTCAGCAGGTGCCGGAAGAGCGAGTCCGTCAGCCACGGATCGGCCTTGTCGGCCGAGAACGCGTGCGCAAGCGCGATTTCAAGCTCGTAAATTGACTCGTGGCGCGCCTCGTCGACGCGCGGTGCTTGCGACGTTGGGCCGACGAACAAGCCGGTGAACAGGAATGACAGCGAAGGATGGTGTTGCGTGAACGTTATCCAGCTCGCCACCAGATCCGGGTGCAGCACCAACGGACTTTCCAGCGGTCGGGTGCCGCCAAGCGTGAGGTGATGGCCGCCGCCCGAGCCGGCAAGGCGGCCGTCGAGTTGGTATTTTTCGGATTGCAGACCGGATCGAAGCGCCGCGTCGTAGACGGTCTGAATCAGCGCGGCGTGATCAGCCGACGTGGTGCAAGGCGGCAGGTTCACCTCCAGCACGCCGGGATCCGGCGACACGCACAAGCGGAAGGCACCGCCGCTCGGGGGTGCGTAGCCCTCGAGGTAGACATTCGTGCCCGCTGCTCGCGCCGCCGCGTCGATGGTTTGCACCAGCAAGAAGAAGTCCTGCACTGAATCGAGCGGCGGCACGAAGACACGCAGCGCACCGTCGCGCGCCTCGACGCACAATGCGGTGTGAATCGACGTGCGCCTGAGCACGGGCGGTGCGGCGGCACGGGCGGCCTTCGCTTTGAACTCGGCCTTGCGCCGTGGATCCGGGGCACCGATGGTTTCCTCCGGCGGCGGTGTCATGGTGTGCGTGGGAGGAAGCGACTTGAGCGGCAGCCGCAACCCGATGGGGCTGTCGCCCGGAATCAAGAACAAGTGCCCGCGCCGGAACTGCCAGGTTTCGCTTTTCCAGCCGCCGTCCTCGCGGAGCAAAGGCAGCACGAAACCGACGGTGGCACCAAGATCGTTGCCGAGCACCCGCGCCAGACGCACGCGCTCTTCGCCGTCTTTCAGGTCGGCTTTCAGCGGATCCACGTCGACGGGCAGGGCCGCCTCGTCTTGCAGGAAGCGCCAGGGATCCTCGAACGCGGGCGCGAACGGTCCCACGCTCAAGCACCGAGCGATCGCTTCGGTCAGTCGCCGCGCATCGTCGGCGGTGGGTGCCTTGCCGCCGCAAGGCGCGCGCACATCCAACGACCACGCGGGGGTGCCGTCGAGCTTGCCAATGAGCTCGAGGTTCCAGCGCGGCAAGCTCTCGCCCGGGTAATGCTTGCCCATGCGTTCGAGCACCACGGCGTCCGGCGACAGCGCGCGCCGCAGTTCGAGCGCGAACCGCCATCCCTGCTCCCACTTCGTCTTGCCCAGCGCGGCCTCGTTCCACTCTGGCAGATTCGCGTGCTCGCGTGAGTTGAACGTCGGCTCGCCGCCCGAGGTCAGGCGCACGCCCAGAACCTCGAGCCGCGCGTCGGCCACGCGCCCGGCGTCCAGGATTCCCTGCCACACCGATTCTTCGTAGGGGGCCGTCGGGCGGGGCTCGTGCCCCAGGCGTACAACCTTCATGTCGAACGACAGCTCGCTGGCAACGACGCTGCTCGTGCCCTCGACCGGCGCCGCTCCCGCAGGTTCGGCGCTCGACGCCAGCGGGATGTGCCCCTCGCCGCACAGCAGGCCACTGGTCGAATCAAGTCCGATCCAGCCGCCGCCGGGCAGAAACACCTCGGCCCACGCATGCAAATCGACCACGTCGTGCCCGATGCCGCGCGGCTGGTCGGGAATCATGCCTTCGTCGGTCAACTGCACCAGGTACCCGGACACGAACCGGGCGGCGAGTCCGCGCGACCGCAGCACTGCGACCAGCAGGCGCGCCGAATCGCGGCAGCTCCCGCGGCCATTGACCAGCGTTTCCTCCGGCGTCCAGATGCCCGGCTCGTTGCGGATGACGTACTTGGTCCGTTCGGCAACGCGACGGTTCAACTCGACCACCAGGGGGACGGTCTCGCCCGTTGTTGGCAAGTCGGCCAGAAACGCCTTGAGGTGTGGCCCGTGCGATTCCCCGGCGGCAAGAAATGGCGCCAACTCAGGGCGGACGTCCGACGTGTAGGCGAAGGGTGCGTGCTTCGCTGCATCGTCGATGAAGAAGTCGAATGGGTTGACCGGCTTGATGTCGACCGCCAGCTCGACGCTGACGTCGAACTCGGTCACGCGGATCCCGGCGCGGAACGTCACGCGTGCGAGGTGGTTGCCGTACGGATCCTGGATCCAGCGCAGATCGGGTTCGTATTTCCCCACGCCGACGCGGAGACTGTAGGTCTCGATCGTGGCTTTGGTATGGCTGGCCGGACGAAGCCGGATGACGTGCGGGCCAAAAGCCGCAGGTTCCGGGTAGCTGTAGTGCGTCCGGTGCTGCAGGAGCAGTCGCACCCCGGCACCGTACATCATTTACGTCGCGAACGGTGCGCGGCGTTCATTGGCGGCCGACGCACGGGCGGCCGACGCACGGCGCGTGGCGGCTATGCTCTACTGCGAGACTTTTTTCAGGGTGCCCGTCCCAGTGTACTGGCAGGTCACACTCGGGCCTCCGGTGGCCGCCATCGCGGCGATGGTGGCTCCGGTACCTTCGGTTCCGGTGATGCCGTTGACCGAAAACATGTAGTTCGTCACGGCTGTGGTGCCAGTCACTGTGTTCAAGGTGAGTGGACAGGTCTGGCCAGGCCGGGCGGTCGCCGTATTGCCCGCAACGTCCAGCTTGATGGTGCAGGACTTGCCGGTGGCCACGAGAGGCGATTCGATGCCCTTGGCCAGGGTCACGTTGCCAGTCAGAATTCCAGTCACGGGCTCGCGACCGGGGCAACTGATCGTCTCGGTGCCGCTAGTGTACATCCACGTGCCAATGAATTGGGTGACATCTTCGCCGCCACCGCCGCAAGCCGCCAGGCCGCCTGCCAGCACGACAGCAACACCAATCCTGAATCCAAGCCGCCGATCGCTCATCTGGGTCTCCTCCGTCATCAATGCTCAACAACGACGCCGTCTTGTATCACCCCTTGGCGCGATGTCCAGCGTATTTGCGCGCGGTCTCGGCGGTTGCCCAGCACTGTGTGGCTTCGGTGCGCTACGTTCATTGTTCTCACGGCACCGGAACCACGTTGGGATCGTGCAGCATGGCGTGTGCGGCGCGCAGCAGCGGTCCGGTGCGGTCGCGGAAGGGCCAGTCGGGCAAGGCTGCGGCGAGAGCCCGCTCGTCGAAGTTTTCCGCCCGCGCACCGGGCACCCAGTGGTCGTCCGGGCTCATCGCAGCGTAGCGCTCCTGCGCGAACTCGAGCATGTCGTAGGCGCGCGCGATGTTGTACAGCCACACGATGCGACGCACGTTGATCTGGCCGGGCAGCGTGTCCCATTCGCGCAGGCCGTCTCGCCACCGCGCGGCGAAGTCATCGCCGACCGCGGTTCGGATGGCGGCATCCAGACGTTGCGCGACGGGTGCGATGATCGAAACCGCATCACCGAGCAGCGGCAACATCTTGAGATGCTCGTCGAAGTCGGACGGCCGCGCCGCCCCAATCGACAGCGTGTGGACCTCGGGGTGCGAGAGGCACCACAGGTTGTTGAAGACCATGGGCGACAATGGCGCGCACAGGTCCAGCAACTTGGGCGACGGCCGGTACAGTCGGCCACCCTTGTCCGACGGGCTGATGATGAACACGCCCATGTCCTGCCGCCGCGCCGCCAGGAGCGCCGGGTGGTTGTCTTGAAAGATGTAATAGAAGTGCAGGTTCACGTAGTCGAAACGCCCGGTGTCGATCGCCTCGACGATGAGCGGCGTCGGTGCGTGCGTGGAAAATCCGATGTGCCGGATGCGCCCTTCGCGCCGAAAGCGTGCCGCCACCTCGAAGCACCCGCCCTGGCGCAGCGTGTGCTCAAGCGACTCCCGCGTGTTGAGGCCGTGAAACGCAAACAGGTCGATGGTCTGCACCCGCAGGCGTCGGAACGAATCGAGCAGGTTTTCTTCGAACACCCGCGGATCCAGGGTGGGCTGCACCTTGGTTTGCAGGATCAGTCGATCACGCGGAACCCGCGCCAGCGCTGGGCCAAGTTGCTGCTCGCTCGTGCCGTAGCCGTGGGCGGTCTCGAAGTGATTGATGCCAAGGCAGAACGCTCGGTCAACCGTGGCGTCGACGTTGCGCTGACTGGCCGCGCTGATCGCGGCGTCCCTCGTCCAGGACGCCTGGTGGCGCATGCCCCCACACGTCATGACCGGCATGCGCAACTCGGTGCGGCCAAAACGGCGGTATTCCATGGAACAACGGGGCATATTAGCCCACCGCGCAGCCTTCCTTCCAATGGCGGCCCCGGACCCATCGCAGCGCGGGCAGAGTGGCCTAATTGCGGGTGATATCGCCCGGCAAAGTTCCTTGAAAAACTAATAGTCATATGTTAGTTTTTCAAGGATTGAAAACGATCCTTCGCGCCCAGGTCGAGGCTCAGGTCCGTGGCCTATTGCGCGAAAGCCCCGTGGTTGCTCTGCTCGGACCGCGCCAGTCGGGCAAGACCACGCTGGCCCGCCGGATCCTCCAGGGCCGTGCGGGCCACGTGCTGGATCTTGAGAACCCGCGAGACTTGCAGCGCCTCGCCGAGCCGATGACTGCGCTCGAGAGTCTACGCGGCCTTGTGGTGATCGATGAGGTCCAGCGTCGTCCGGACCTGTTTCCGGTCCTCCGCGTGCTGGCAGATCGTCGTCCGCTTCCAGCCCGTTTTCTGGTGCTCGGCAGTGCGTCACCGCAGTTGCTGCGCCAATCGTCCGAATCTCTGGCCGGCCGCGTTCGCTTCGTCGAAGTGGGAGGATTCTGCCTTGATGAAGTTGGCGTCGAACGGCTGCGGAGACTTTTGACCCGCGGGGGTTTCCCCCGATCTTTCTTGGCCCGGTCTGACGCGGAAAGTCTTGGCTGGCGGAGCGACTTCATCAGCACCTTCATCGAGCGGGATCTCGGTGCGATGGGGATCGCGTTGCGGTCACCCAACAATGTTCGGCGCCTGTGGTCGATGCTGGCGCACCGGCATGGCCAATTGTGGAACGGCGCGGAGTTGGCTGGCGCTCTTGGTGAGACGTACCCCACGGTCAAACACCATCTCGACATTCTGACGGGAGCGCTGGTCGTGCGGCAGCTACCGCCATTCCTGCCCAACCTTGAAAAGCGCCTGGTCAAGGCACCGAAGGTCTATCTGCGCGACAGCGGCATCGCCCACGCCTTGCTGGGCATTGCGAACTTTGCGGCGCTTGAGGGCCATCCCACCCTCGGAGCTTCGTTCGAAGGACTGGTGGTCGAGGATGTCGTGCGGCGCGTGGGCGAGCGCAACGTTTCGTTTTTTGCGACCCACTCGGGCGCGGAACTCGACATGGTGGTGTCGCGCGGCCGCGCGTTGATCGGTGTTGAAGTGAAATGGTCGGACGCACCGCGCATGACGAAGTCGATGCACGTCGCGCTCGGTGACCTCGGACTGCGGCACCTGTTCGTCGTCTATCCCGGGCCGGATCGCTACGCCCTGGGGCCCAAGGTCGAGGTCATTCCGCTTGCGGATCTCGGTGAAATAGCAAGCTGATGAACTTCAGTGGGTATTGTCGGGCGCGACCGTGACGCCCGATGGCCCAATGCGGATCAGGTGCCGACCAACGCGATGACCGACTTTCAGCGTCGACGTTTCGGCGAGCGACGATGCTTTCTTGCCGCGGGCCGTGCCGACGGCCTGCCGGGTTTCGTCCGACAGGTGAAGGGTCCACGCGGCGTCGTGCTTGCCGAAATAGCGGCAGTAGTGGGGATCGTAGTCGACCGACAATGCGAATGAGGTTGGCGAATGCTTCGCGGGCAGAGTGGCGGATAGAGCCACCTCCGCGTGCGTGTAACCCGCGTACTCATCGGCGGTCATCGTGCGGATCCCGGGGCCCAGGTGCAAAAGCAAGCGTTCCACCCAGCCATGATCGAGGCTCAAGTCTCGGTCGTGAAACAGCAGGTAGTACGGCGCATCGACCGTCCACGGGATGTCGGAGAATTTCTTTTCGACCGACCAGGTCTCTTTGGTCAGCACGGGCAGCAGGCTGACGACGAGATCCGGGGCGAGAAATTGCGGCTGTCCCAGCCACGACAGCGCAAACCCGTGCTCCGACGCGATGCGCGCCGTGTGATTTGCAAAGGTCTTGCCGCGGCCGCTCCCGGGGCACATCAAGAAGAGGGGACGAACACCGAAGTCCGCTCGCAGGCCTTCGATGGCTCGCCGCATGTGGAAGGCTTGCGAGCTGGCAGGGACCTCGATCTTGCGAACCGGATCGCCGAATTCCTGAAACCAGTTGACCTGACCGATGCTGGTCGGAGGGACGGACCAGAAGGGCCCCGGCGGCGAGTCGAGGTCCGGGAGCATGTGCGTCCAGCCGTGGGCCTGGATCTCGAACACGCCCTCGCGCACGCCGGCGTCGAGCCCGCGCTTTGCCGATGCGTAGTCGTGAACTCGGCCGGGGACGAGGTCGTCGTTGACGTGCGTCTGCTGCCACGGCACGAGCACTTGTTGCGACTTGCGATCCACGAAGCCCGTCGTCACGTTCTGGACCAGCACGGCTCCGCGTCGCTTCAGCGGTTCGATGAGATGCGTGCGAATTGTCTCCTCGGTCGGTGTCAGGTAGCTCCATTTGGGTAAGTACGTCTTGTCCGACGTCCCCATGTCGTCCATGAACAGGATCACGGCGCGCCGGTATTCGGCGTAAAGAGCGTAACCTTGCGCCCACACCAGTGCTCGCTTGAGCAAGTCGCGGGCGATCTGCCAGGCCACCTGGTTGGATGCGCGGTGCGTTCCAAGCCACACCACCCGGCCACCGGCGGGTACCTGGTGCGCGGTCAGGAACGGTTGGTCGCCGCGACGGACGAGCGTTGTGGTGCCATCCACCGTGGCGCGATAGCTCGGACCGGCCACGTCGGTGGGAAAGGCGAGCCTGGTTTGCACGGCGGGCAGCCGGGTGATGAAGTGGTCGGCAGCCAGAGTCAGCTTTTGGGGGGTGGTGGTGAGGTCGACGTCGACGAAACGCACGCCCGCCAGTTCAGCAAGCCCGGGGACCGCAAGTGCGTTGCCAAGGATCACCAGGTTGACGCCAAACCGACGCACCAGATCTGCGACGACCGGAACGTCTCCGTGTTCTCCGTGCGCGCCCGCGGCGTCGAAGATGATCGTCCCGTAGCGCGGCCGTCCATCCCGGTCGATGAGGTGCATCTTGTCGAGGCGTTGCTGATCCAGCCGAAGGATCTCGAAGGGCAGACCCCACGACTTGAACAAAGCCGCCAGGGTTTGAAATTCGCCGAGACCTTCAATGATGCGGCTCGCTGGATCCTCCCACTGGTTGTCGATCACAAGGAGAAATCGGTAAGGCAACGTCGGCGGTTCTTGATTCATGGCCGCGGGCGTCGCCTTGGATGCGGCAAACCCGGCCGGACTCGCTCCCGCGAGGATCAGCACCGTCAGAACTATTCGCAATAGCGTGGTCATGCCTTGATGAAAATCTTGCGCTTGTACATCCAGTGCAGAATGAACCAGTTGAGCGTGAGCACCAGGGCCGTGTGCAAGGCGCGGCCGGGCAGGCCCAGGAGTGCTTCGGGAACCTTGGTGAAGATGCCCACGATCCTGCCTGTGGGAACGATGGTCGGCCCAAGGTAGGCCGCGATGGCGTTGGAGCCGATCACGATGAAGACCAGGGTCCACCCACGCGAGCCGCGCATGTCGACGATCCAGTAGAAGAACAGCAGCAGGAGGCACACGAGGCCACTGCTGACCAACCCGTACGACGCGGTCCACAACTTCATGATCACCGGGACGAGGGGGCTCAGGGCCAGACCCGCCAGAATGCACCCCGCCGCCACCAGGCCGAGGAGCCGCGCCTTCTGCACGGGCGAGCGTTCGCTCATGAGCAACTGACCCATCAGCAGGCCCAGGATGGCGGTCGAAATGGTGGGCAGGCTGCACAGCAGCGTTCCCCAGCCGTCACGGTGTGACTCGCCGAGCACGGCCCGGTCGATCACCGTCACGAGGTTGCGATGAATTGCGTAGGGGCCGAGTGCATCGGGCGGCACCAGCGCCAGCAGCAACGCGTACAGGATCAAGATCGCCGCCGCGATGATGATTTGCGTGCGGACTTTCGCCGCCGCCAGGAGCGACGCCACGAGGTACCCGAGCGCGATCGGCTGCAGCGCGCTGCTCAACTCGAACACGCGCGGCGATCCGGACGTGATCGACGTGCGCAGCGAGCCAAGGAGAAACAGGACGACCGTGCGTTGCAGCGCGTGGGCAAGCCAGTGGTTCCAGTCTTCCGTGCGGCGCCGCTTGGCGAACGAAAACGGGATCGAGAGGCCCACCATGAACACGAAGCTGGGAAAGATGAGGTCGTAAAAACGCAGGCCAACCCAGTCGCTATGGTTGAGCTGCTGCTCGATCAGGTTGGTGACAGGGTGGGGCCAGGCCTTGCAAGCGGCCCGCACAAAACTTGCCCCGCCGATGAGCCAAAACATCGTGAATCCCCTGAAAACGTCCAGGGAAGCCAGGCGGATTGAAGTTGGCGGCGGCGCGTTCACGGGATCAGGTTGCGTTTTAACATGTAACATCAAGCGCGATCATGGCCGAGGCGGTCAAAACCCTAATCGTTGGTGCCGGCGTCAGCGGGCTGTCGACGGCTGCGTTCGCGAAGGATGGCGATCTTCTCGTCCTCGAGGCGGACGGCGAAATCGGCGGTTACTGCAAGACCATCAAGAAAGACGGCTTCGTCTGGGACTACTCGGGTCACTTTTTTCACTTTCGTCACCCCGAGATCGAGGCCTGGTTGCGTGCCCGCATGGGTGGCCAACGGATCCTGACCGTCGACCGACGATCATTCGTATCATACGCCGACAAGCTCATCGACTTTCCATTTCAGAAGAACATCCATCAACTTCCGCAGGCCGAATTCATCGACTGCCTGCACGACTTGTTTTTCGCGCGGTCAGCGAATGGCCCTGGCATCGCGTCGGCGGAAGGCAATTTCAAGGAAATGCTGGTGGCGCGGTTTGGTCGATCGATCGCGGAAAAATTCCTGATCCCGTACAACGAAAAACTCTACGCATGCGATCTCGCCACGCTGGACAGGGATGCCATGGGGCGGTTCTTTCCGCACGCCGATCTGCCCGACATCATTCGCAACATGAAGGCCCCTGCCGGCCAGAAAACCGGTTACAACGCCACGTTCACCTACCCCCAGGGCGGTGCCATCGAATACATCAAGGCGCTTGCGAGCGCGGTGCGTCCGGCAGCTATTCGGCTTGATGAAGCCCTGGTCGGCATCGATTTGAAGCGCCAGGTGGCGTACACCACGCGGCGCGAGATTGCGTTCGCGCACCTGGTGTCGTCGATTCCATTTCCGCGCCTGGCGGCGATGAGCGGCTTGCCCCACGACTCGGGGGCCTTCGGATGGAACAAGGTATTGGTGTTCAACCTGGGTTTCGACAAGAAGGGGCCGCGTGACGTTCACTGGACGTACCATCCCGACCGGACGTTGGCCTTCTATCGGATCGGCTACTACGACAACATCTTCGACTCGGATCGGATGAGCCTTTACGTCGAGCTTGGCTTCCCCAGGGACGCGGTCGTCAATGTCGAGCAGCTGCGAGTCCGGGTGCTCGCCGACCTGCGGCGCAGCGGTATCGTCACGGATCATCACCTGGTGGCCGAACACTCGGTGGTGATGGATCCGGCGTACGTACACATCACCAGCGCGTCGATGGCGGAACACAAACGCGTGAGCGATGAACTCGCGGCCCGGGGCGTTCACTCGATCGGTCGCTACGGTGGCTGGACCTACTGCTCGATCGAGGACAACATCGTCGAGGCCCGAGCGCTGGTTGCGCGGCTCGGGCTGTGATTCGGACGGATCGCCGGTTCAAGATTGCGGCGCCGGGGGCCCCGGTTCGGTCTGGCGGACTGACACGGCAAGGCGGGCCACGCTGCGCAACACGTGCGGCACGCGCTTGAGCAGCCGGATCGAAGGCGGCCGCTTTTCGCGCACGGAAAACGGAATCTCGACAACTTTTTTGCCCTCGCGGTGGGCGCGGATGACGAACTCGCTGGCGAAGACATCGCGGTCGAGCCGGCACCGCCGGGCGGTTTCCAGCAGCGCCTCGCGCTTGAAGGCCTTGAGGCCGTGGGTGTCGGTGCCCTTGTACTGGCAGGCGGTGCGCAGAAGGCCGTTGTAGATCCTGGTGCCGAGGCGCCGGAACATGGGCCGCTGGTCGTTCGAACCCACCATGCACTTGGATCCGACGACGAGGTCGGTGTCGCTGCGCTCAAGCAGCGCGAGCGCCCGCGCGTAAAACTCCGTGTCACACAGGTCGATCTCGTCGCAGATGACGAAGGTCCCCCGCGCCGCCAGAATGCCCGTTTTCAGGGCGAGGCCGTAGTTGGGTTCGCCGACCGACAGCATTCGGACCTCGGGGTATCGGGCCTCAAGCTCCTTGCCAATTTCGACGGTCCGATCTTGCGACCCGTTCTCGCACAGGAGGAACTCATGCGAGAAGCCGAACGGCCGCAGCTTTTCGCGCAGTTCGAGCACCGAGCCGTGCAAGATGCCTTCCTCGTTGTACACGGGGATAACGATCGAGACCTGCGGTGGGGCAGCGGTTTGCTCGCGCCCGTTGGGCGTAGGGTTCATGGCGAGGGCAGGAGTGTAGGGCACAACGCCGGCCCCGCACACACGTTTTCGTGCTGCTTCGTGCTGCGCGGCGGAGGGGCCCCCCTTCCCTATCAAGCCCCGCCAGGAATATGTCCTGGACAAACCAGCAATCTCGGGTACCCTGGCCTGGTCCTTTTTCGTTTCGTCTCCGTCCTCGCGGTTGTTCCTTTGTGTCCGATCCCTGAGTTCCGGTTGCCGATCACCTTGAGGGACGTGGCACTGCGTTGTGTGGTTGCTGCGAGTGGACCGCAACCCTGTCCACGAGGAACGTAAGAACGGAGAAACACGGATGGGAAAAAGGCTTTTCGTAGGGAACCTCGCGTACAGCATTACCGAGGCCGAGTTGCGCGACGTGTTCGCCGAAAGCGGCAGCGTGGCCGAGGTGAAGATCGTGCTGGATCGTGACACGGGGCGCTCGCGCGGGTTTGCCTTCGTCGAGATGTCAACCGACGATGAGGCGAAGAACGCCATCACTGCGCTCAACGAACGTGCGCTTTCCGGTCGCCCTCTGACCGTCAAAGAAGCGCAAGAGCGCACCGGCGGTGGCGGCGGCTACGGTGGCGGCGGCGGTGGCCGCGATCGAGATCGTGGCGGTGGTCGGCGGGACCGCTGGTAGGTCCGCCCGCGTCGGGGATTCGTCGGATGAACGCGGCGGCCCCGATCCGGTTCGGCTCTATCTGCGCCAGGTCAGCGTTCCGGTTCTTCTGAACCGGCGCGCCGAGGTTGCGCTCGCAAAACGCCTGGAAGAGGCGGAAAATCGTATTCTGACCGCGTTGCTGGATCTGCCTGCCCTCAAGGGCCAGATCGTCCAGTGGCGCAACAAGCTGCGCGAACCGCAGGAACTTCCCGAGACGGAGCTGGACGAAGTTCCGGCCGGTGTCGCCGTGGTGCCGGAGCGGGCAAAGCATGCCCTGGGCCGCGCGCTGTCGTTGATTGAACGACGGGCCGAGGTGAAGCGAGCCATGGCCAAGCCCCGGGTGGGCAAGGTTGCGCGCGCGCGTCTCGCGCGTCGGCTCGAAACTGGGGCGCAGCGGATTGCCCCACTGCTGCGCGGCGCAGGTTTCGCCGGCGAGGTGGTCACGCCATTGGTTGCCCAGATGAAGACACTGGGTGCCGATGCGCTGCGCAGCCGCGGGTCGCGTCGTGCCGTCTTTGAAGCAGAATTGGGCATTGAGATGGCGGACGTGCCGCGCCGGATCGACGAACTGCGGAAAGCAGAAATCGACCGGGCTGGCGCGCGGCGTGAGCTTGTGCAATCGAACCTGCGCCTCGTGGTTTCGGTGGCGAAGAAATACGTCAACCGCGGCCTCGGTTTTCTGGACCTTATCCAGGAAGGCAACATCGGCCTTTTGCGCGCGGTCGAGAAATTCGACTATCGGCGCGGCTTCAAGTTCTCCACCTACGCGGTGTGGTGGATCCGGCAGGCGATCGCGCGGGCCGTGGCCGAACAATCGCGCACCATCCGTTTGCCGGTGCACATCAACGAGGCGCTGATGCAGTTTCACCGCGCGACCACGCGGCTGACCGCCCGGCTGGGCCGCGATCCGGAGCCGTCGGAGGTGGCCGAGGCGCTGTCCTTGCCGCTCGAGAAGGTGCTGCGTTTAAGCGAGATCTCTCGCCCGACGGTGTCGCTCGAGACGCCCGTCGGTGCCGATGGCGACACCACGCTGGCGGAGTTGCTGGTCGACGTGGCCGCCGAGTCTCCGGTCAACGCGGTGCTGGCCGCCGAGGCCGTGGGCGAAGCACAGGGGGCGCTGTCATCGCTGAGCCCGCGCGAAGAGCGAATTCTTCGCCTGCGCTTTGGCGTCGATCAGCGCAGCGAGCAGACGCTGGAAATGATCGGCAAGCAGTTCTCGCTGACGCGGGAGCGCATCCGCCAGATCGAGAGCCAGGCCTTGCGCAAGCTGCGCGCCAACCGTCGCCCGGAAGATCGAGCAGTCAAGCCTCGCGCCCGTTAGACGGCGGAACCCTCGGACGGGTTCACCCTTCGGGTGCGAGCCCACACCCGCCTGCACCTGCCACCCCGCGCCTCCCGCGCTCTGGCTCCGCGAGGCAAAGCCTCGCTACGCCAACGCGGCTTAGACTGCGGGTATCCGTTCACATGGGGGGACCGCCCGGCGCCACGCAAATCCAGCTCAATCCCGCCGCTGTCTGGCGCCTCTGCGTCCCCCCAAACTCCCGCTCGTCGCTGCGGCAAAGCCGCGTCGCCGAGCCACCTCCTCCGACGGGGCTCAAGCGGGGCGTGAACGGTTACAGCCTCGCTACGCCAACGCGGCTAGGTTCCGCGCCGGGGCTTATCCAGCGAGTTCGAGGATGTCGTTCAGGACGCCGCCCGCGGTCACGTCCGGGCCCGCGCCGGCTCCCCGAATGACCAGGGGGCTCTTGTAGCGCGTGGTGGTGAAGGCGATCTGGTTGTCGCTGCCCCTGAGCGCGGCGAACGGGCTGCCCGGGTCGCAGATCTGGAGGCCGACGCGGATTTTCTGCTTGGTGACGGTGGCCACGTAGCGGAGCGCGCCTCCCCTGGCACGCGCGTCGGCAACCCGTTTCTCCCAGTCGCCATCCCAGCGTGCAAGGCTGGCCACGAACTCATCGCGGGATAGGCTTGCCGCCGCTCTGGGCACGAGGCTTTCGACCTCGATGTCTTCGGGCTCACCTTGAAAGCCAAGCAGGCGTCCGAGGATAAGCGCCTTGCGGCCGACGTCGGCACCGGACAGATCGTCGCGCGGATCGGGCTCCGTGTAGCCCTTGGCGACAGCCGCCAGCAACGATTCAGAGAAGGGTCTGCCCTTGCCGACCTCGGTCAGCAGGAAGCCCAGCGTGCCCGACACGCAGCCTTGGATCTTGAGCACGCGATCATGCGACTCGACGAGCTTGCGGTAGGTGCCGAGGATGGGCAGCCCGGCGCCGACGGTGGCCTCGAAGCGCAGCCGACGTCCGTGTGCAAGCGCCACGGCGAAAAGCCGGTCGGTGTCGGCCTTCTTGGCGGAAAGCGGGCGCTTGTTGGCCATCACCACGTCCATGCCCGCCTGCAGCGCCAGCAGGAGAACCGACGTGGTGTCGTCGGCGGTCAGGTCGACGAGTACGGGGTTCGAAAGCGCGTGACGAGCGAGGAAGGTGATCGTGTCGACCGGTGCGCTGGATTTTCCGCCGCGGACTCGGGCCAGCGGTCGCCCCGCCTGCTTGCAGGCGGCGAGCTGGGTCACGTGGCTCTGGGCCAGCCCTTGTGGATCGAACACGAAGCCGCTGCGGTCCACGACGGCCACGATGCGCAGGAGGACGCCGTTTTTCCGCCGCTGCAAGAGGCCGCCGAGGGTGCGCCCGATTTGCCCGAATCCAAACAGCACGATGTCGACGGCCTTCTTTTCGGTGACCGCGCCGCCGCCGATCTTGGCCAGCTTGAACGCGTCGTGGATGCGGCGCTGGGCATCGGATGATTGCGCGGCGGTGACGACGAACGAAATGTTCAACTCCGAGGATCCCTGCGCGATGGCGACCAGGTTGATGCCGGCGGCGGCGAGCGCAGAAAACACCCGAGCGGCAATGCCAGGTGTTCCCGCCATGCCGAGGCCGACGACGGCGACGATGGCCATCCCCGGTCGCACTTCGATGCCATCCACCTCGCCGCGCGCAATTTCGTCCTTGAAGGCCCGTTCAAGGCTGTCCTTGGCGGCGCGCGCTTGCTGCTCTGGCACCGTGAAACAGATGGATTGTTCGGACGAAGACTGGGTGATGATCGACACCGAGATTCCGCGTGCCGACAAGGTGGAAAACGTTCGTGCGGCCACGCCCGAGACGCCGAGCAGGCCGCGGCCCGCGACCGTCAGCAAGGCCTGTCCACCCACGGCTGATAGCGCCTTGACGGGATAGCGGTCGAGGGTGTGACGGGTCGAGATCTCGGTGCCGGGAGCGTCGGGTTTGGCGAACGGCCTGACAAAGACGGGGATGTTTCGATCGCCCACGGGAATGAGTGCTCGCGAGTGCAGCACCTTGGCGCCGGCGTAGGCGAGTTCGGCCGCCTCGCGCAGGTTGAGTTGGGGGATGACGCGGGTGTCGGGAACGACGCGCGGATCCGCCGTCAGCAAGCCAGGGACGTCCTTCCACAGCGTGACACGCGCGGCACCGAGCGCGCGGCCAAGCAGCGTGGCCGTCAAGTCGGATCCCCCGCGGCCGAGCGTGGCGACGCAGGTTTCGGGCCCGTCTTCGCGCAAGGCGCCCAGAAAACCTGGCACCACGGGAACGATGCCGCGCGCCATGAGCGGACGCAGGGTTACCCGGACGTTCTTGTCGGTCTCGGAAAGATTGGGGTGCGCGCCGCCGAACGGGCCATCGGTGGCGATGATGTCCACGGCGTCCACGTACTCGGCCCGCACCTTGGCGGCCCGGAGCGCCGCACAGAATATGCGGGCACCCAGACGCTCGCCCCGCGACACGACGAGGTCGCTCGTGCGCGGAGTCAGTTCGCGCAGCACCATGAGGCCGGTGCTCAACGCTTGCAGCTCATCCATCGAAGCATCGACAATCGCCGCCAGATTCCGTCGGACGCCAGCCGACAAACGCAGGGCCGTCATGATGTCCCGATATTTCGCCCGCAGGGACGCAAGCGCAGTTTGCACGCGCGCGGGATTGGCCAGACGCGCCTGTTCCGCCACTTCGAGTAGCAGATCAGTCACCCCGGCGGGCGCTGAGCACACGATCGCCAGCGGTGCCTTGCAACGCCGGACGATGCCCGCAGCGTGGGCAAATGCGGCCCCGTCCGACATGGAAGCGCCACCGAACTTGAAAACCTCGGGTTGTAACTTCGATCGCGCCATGGTGCCCGTTCGAAAGGGCGAACACACTACACCACAAGGACCGGGGGGAGACTCTCGATGTGGCACGGCTCGATCCGGGCAGGCGATTCGAAAGCGAGTGGTTTGGCCGTTTTTTTCACCCGCTGTTGCCGTTCTTGATGGCGACAAATATACTATATCCACCGATGAAAGTTAGGTCGGCAAGCCAAATACTGCCGACCCATGGCCAGCCCAGGTACGCCGGTTTCCCTCGACAAGGTGATGCGCGCGGCTCAAAGACTTGCGGTGCGTCCGCGCTTGACGATGTGTCCGGCGATTCGTAAGGCGTTCGCCATGATCGTCAAGGTGTGATGCGCACCGCTTGACGAGGGAAACCCGCTCGCGTCGGCGACGTAGAGATTCTGCACCTCGTGCGCCTGGCCGGTGGGGTCGAGAAC
>CAYSKR010000068.1:0-9866 GCA_964431675.1 uncultured Myxococcales bacterium | reverse complement strand
AAGATGACGCCGGGTCGACCGTGCGCGGGCAGATCGTTGGCGTACGCGCATATGGCCTCGCGTGCCTTGTTCGGCACGTCGCCCTTGAGGAACTACTTTCGCTACGCGCTGTCGGACTCGATGTCGAGGAGCATGCGCTCCAAGTCCTGGTCATTATATCCCATCATGCGTCTCTCGAAGGTCTCGGCTGGGCCGAGGCTTTCGCCGGTTTTAGCACCTCCCCCTTCACCGCGGTGCCTCAGCCCGCGCCAGTAGATCGGCGAAGTCGTAATTCACGCTGGTCACACCAAAGTCGGGCTCGCGCACGAAGGGTTGGCGCAGGTAGTGCGTCCGGTGTGTGCCCCCCCATCCATGAACTCGACGATGGCCAAAATGAAGTCATCCGGCTTGTTCAGCGAGTAGAGAATCTCGTTCCGGGTCACCGTGATGGTCGGCGCGCCCGATATCCGGCCCTTGACCTCAATGAAGCGCAGCTTGCCGGTTCCGGGAACGCGGCTCTCGATGTCGTAACCGAGCTTTTCCAGCTCCCGGTCGGTCGGCTCGAATCCGAGCTTGCGCTCCATTTCCATGACGACCGCGCGGGCGCGGGCGGCGCTCGCCTGGGTGTCCGCGGGTGCTGTCGCCGCCGGAGCTTTCTTACCTCCCATCGCCGCCAAGAGGCCGACCGGAACCACGAGGAGGCCACCGATCACAACCGGCGGCAGTGGGGAGATCTGCGCTTCGAGTTTCAGATCTTCCAGGCGTTTCTGGAGCCGCCCTTGCAGGTTGTCGGCGCGTTTCCTGGCCTCGCCAGAGTTGAGCTTGGCGTTGGCTTTCCCGGCTTGCTCTTGCGCCTTGAGCTGCTCGGCCCGGTGATCCCAGTAGGTGATCTCTTTGGTCAACCGATCCTTCACCGCAGCTTCGGTCTTGGTGATGAGCTTGAGCTTGCCGTCGCGGATCTCTTTCAGGTGCTCAGGAACGACGTGGGCAACCGCGTGGCCCTGCACCGCGTGTTCCAGGTCGCGCGTGATCCATGCGCACTCGGGCCGATCGAGAATCGCGTCCACGCCGGGCTCACCCTCGGCCAGGGGTCGGTAGTCGCGGTACAAGAGCTTGTTCTCGATCTTCCCGGTTGGCGTCTTGAAGATGAGTTCCAGCGCCTCGGAGCCGAACCACTGCACGCTCACCACGACGACCAGCGTGTCGGGGACGACGCCTCGAAGCACGGCCTTCGGTTGAAGTTGTTCCAGGGTGGTCATGGGATCTGCGGCGGGGCGAGGCGGCCATTGTGAAGCATTGCGATACCGCTGGACACCCTCAAATAACAGCCTTTTTCGCAGATTTCTGCGGGAGACAGGCGCAATCGCTGCGACCGGCTTCAAGGCTACAGTGGACTGGATCTACTCGTCGGTGTTCGAGGTGCTTCTGCTGAGGAGCCTCACCTGGCGGACGGGCTGTTCAAGTGGTCGCCGCCCCCGGGCATCAAGGTCGTCGACGCTGCCCGTCCGGCGCAGCCATAGACCTACTCAAGACCTCGGAACCCACCGCACGTGGGTTGGTTACCGAAGCCCGCCGCCTCGACGCCGCACAAATTCATCACCGACGTGGCGACCCGGTGGTTGGATTGCGGCCCCTGGTCAATGACGCGGCCAGGGTTCTTGAGGCGCCCGCCGGCGCGGCCTATCAGCACCACGGGGATGTTTTCGAGGACATGGAACCCGGTCGCGTTTTCGTTGGCCCACACGATGAGCGAATGGTCGAGCACGGTGCCGCCGCTCTCGGGGACGTTGGCCATCGCGTTCGCCAGGCGCGCGACGTACCCGCAGTGCCACTTGTTGATGAGGGTCATGCGATCGGCCGCGACCGCATCGATTCCCAAATCTTTGTGAGCCACCTCGGCGTGCCAGTCGACGCCCAGGCCGAGCCACTTGAATAGCCACTGGTTGCCCCCGTATCCGAAGGGGACCGTGACGAAGCGGGTCAGGTTGCAAATCGTCGCCTGCGCCACCAGGTCGATCATCAATTCCATCAGCGCAGGCACGTTGTCCTCGTTCTGCGCGTCCAGCGGCTTTGCGTCCCGAGTCGTCCAGCCGCAGCTTGCGCCAGGGGGAGGAGGGACCAGCAATCTCAGCCGTTTTTCCATGTCGCGCAGGGCTTCGGTGTGGGTGGCCAGCTTGTGGGCCTCCGGGGCGGGCAGGCGCCTGGCGAGCGATTGCAGATCCGTGGCCACGTAGTCCATGACCGACTTTTTTTGTCGCAATCGCCTGGCCGCCACGGCCGGGTCGGTGCTGTTCGGATCGCTGCCACGGAACAGCGCCGCATACAGCCGCAGCGGGTCGGTTTGGGTCGGCACCTGTTTTTTCTCCGCGATGTACGAGAACGAGGTTCGATGGCCGTTCTTGGGGCCAATGTTGGCCGCCTGCACACCGCAGTTCAGCGTGGGGTACCGGACGCTGGGCTGCAACGCGCGCCTGAGGATCTGATCGATGGATGGTCCACCGCCCCAACTGTCGGCGGGGGTTCCAACGGACGGAACCCCGGTCCAGAAGCTGTGAAAACCACGGTCGTGTTCGTTGCCGGGCCCGAGGGCATCGAGCTTCACGCCTTTGAGGACCGTCGTTTGTGCCGCCAAGGAGGGATTTGCCAGCAGCGGATCCAGGATCGGCGATCGGAACGAAGCGTCAGGCCAGAAGGAATTCTGATGCGTGCCGTTGGCCTGCATGAAGATCACGAGGCGCGGCGGCAACTCTGCGGGCGCGGCGAAGGCCTGACGCAGGAACGCCGGTACAGCGAGCGACGTGCCGGCTGCTTGCAGAAGATCGCGGCGGGAAAACGAGCGATTCATGGCGTCCTCCGGGTCGAGAAGGTCTCCGAGCTGACGAGCTGGAGGAGCAATTCGGTGAGACGCTCATTTGAGCCGACCCACGTGCTCTGGAACGTCCGCAGCGTGCAGGCGTCGGCCGCTGGCTGCAGATCCCGGCCCTCGCTCCAGCGGAAGAGGTGGGTCACGAAGCAATCCTTGAACATGCGGCTGTGCAGGAGTTTGTCGGTCAACTCGGCCGGCCCGGTGAATGGTCCGTTCACGTCGGTGCCGACGAGAGCGCCCAGGGAATCTACTTTCGGTCCTCCCTCATCTGTCCGGAAGCGTCCGATACCGTCCATCTGCTCAAAGCCGAAGCCGATCGGATCGATCAGCTCGTGGCAGGGCGCGCATTGCGGAGATCGTGCGTGATCTTCCTGATTCTGCCTCGTCGTGCGCATGCCGTTGGGTGACGCCAGCGGTGGAATGACCGCGTCGGCGGGCGGGTCGGGCATGTCCAGGCAAAAGAGCCGACGCAGCACAAACAGCCCGCGATCGACGGGACTCGTGCGCGTCACCGCAGCGTGTGCGGCGAGAAAGCCAGGCAAGGACAGCACGCCCCGACGGCGCCTGGGATCCAGGCGGACGGCGCGCTCATCGCCCGCCGCCGGTTCGAGCATGTCGTTCTTGTAGATCAGCGATGACAGCAATGGCGAGACGAAAGATGAACTGGATCCAAGGATCGCTTGCAGCGATCCTCCCTCCCTTGCGAGTGCATCTTCAAGGAAGAGATCGACTTCGTGTTTCATGTCGTCTCGCAAGACCGGGGTGAAGTCGGGAAAGAAGTAGCGCGTCTTGGTCAGGCGATCGAGATCCGCAAGCCCGAGCCAGGCGACAAAGAAGTTTCGCAGATGCTGCGTGGACCGAGGCAGCGCCAGCAGGCGCAAGGCTTCTTGCTTGAGTCCAGCAGGATCCGCGAGGCGTCCGCTGTCCGTGGCGGCAAGCAACAGCTCGTCGGGCCGCGCGCCGGTGAGCAGGAAAGAAAGCTGCGACGCCAACTCGTGCGGTGAAAGGCGCCGCACCATGCCGCTCCCCGCCAGTTCGGCGTCGTCGGCCGCGCCCTCCGTCCGGTAAAGGAACGCTGGCGATTGCAGCATCGCTTCGGCCATGAGCCGTATCCCTGCGGCATAGCCGTCGGTGTCGGCGGCGCTGGAGAACAGGACAACCAGGCGATCCCGCTCGTCGTCGCCGAGCGGTCGGCCGTAAGCGCGGCGCGCAAACGCGCTGGCGAATGAGGCCGCACAGGCGGACGGCGCAGCGGATGGTGTACATGGTGCCCACCTGGCGACGGGCAGGGCAGCCGCCACCTGCTCGGCGGCACGGGCAAAGTCATCGATCAGACCCGAACTCACCGTCAAGTTGTCGGCGTTGTTGTCGAACCCTCCCGACCGCGGGTCGGGCAGGAACGTTAGCGTCGGCGCATCGTCACCCAGCAGATCGCCTGCCACACGCGAGAATTCGGCCACGCTGAGCCGCCGCGCCCGACGGCGTGTCACCGGCGGGCAGCCAGGCACCACTCCTTCTTGCGGCGTGTTTACTCCCGCTCGGCCGGCTCCTATCTGTCCGGTGCAGCCGTAGACGGCGAACAGCCCGAGCAGCCCGAGCAGCGCGCAGGACAGCGGGCGCGAATCCACATAAGACATGCTGAACCTCCGTGCAATTAGCTACGAGGCTCATTGTAGCTCGCCAGCGTCGAGGCCGCACCAAATTCAGGCGCGCGCGCGCGCGGCGGCAGTGGCGAGTTTTCGGGAGGTCACCAGCAAAAGGCCGGCCAAACCAGCAACCAGCAACAGGCCACCGGCCAAAATCACGAACAAGATCGCCTTGCTGCCGGGAGCGATGCGCAAGGGACCGAGGCTGGCGAGAGTCTGCGCCTGACCGGCCCACTCGGGTGCCTGGGTGACCACGACGGCGACGGCGGACGGCAGCAGGCCGGGCACGCTCCCCGCGATCAGCTTCTGCACCTCCGCTTCTTTGATCGGTGCCACGTCCGGGCGCACCTTCAGCAGCACGGCCGCCTGGGCGGGGACGCGCGGCTTGCCGTCGGCCGCGAGCGGGTCGGTTTCCGTCGGCACCAGATGCACCCGCGCTTGCACCACGGCATCGATCGTCTCCAGGGTGCGTTCCAGCTCGCTCGCCAGGGCTTCGAGGTAGCGGGCCTTCTCCTCGGTCGGGCCCGGCACCAGGCTGGGCTGGCCGTAGATCTCGGCGAAGCCGCTGCGCTTGCTGCGTGGAAGGCCGAGTGTGCGCAGCAGTTCCATGGCGCGTGGAGCGTCCCCGCGCCCGACCTGGACCGTGAACGCCGTCGCGCCGGTGCCTTCCTCCCGCACCTTTTCCGCGCCGATGCCCGATCGCTCAAGGGCGGTCAGCAGCTCGTTGGCGGACGGTTCCTCAAGGCCGTGATGCACCGGAGTAGAGCAAGCAAGCAGACCAAACATCGCCAGGCACGCAATAGGAACGGGGGAGCGCATGGCGGGTGAAGATATCACCAACCGCCTCGATGCAAACGCGCACAAACCACGATGGACCCGCCCCGCACTCCCTCCTTATACCTGCGTTCCGAGGGTCTGTTTGAGTCCTCCGATCAGCTTGTCCACACCCCGGGAGACGACCTCGACGGTTTGCGAGTAGCGGAAAACCTTGGATTGCAGCGCGAGCAGTTCAGCGGCAGTGAACGTCTGGCCACGAGCGGCGGCTTTAAGCGCCGCGTCGATCTCCTTTTCGGCGTCGAGCGTGCTTTGCAGGAGTTTTTCGACCCGTGAGTGGCCCTTTGCACCCTCCACGGGCATCTTCTGCGCCGCCGATGAACTCCGCTCGACAGGCATTGTTCTTGGTCCGCCCGGCCTCGACGGGGCGGTCGCCATGGAAAGCGCTGGCGCTGCCTGGGTCCGGCGCTCGCCCAGCACTTCGATGAACGAGCGCGACGCCGGTGCAGCGACGGCTTTGCGCGGGCTCGCGCCCGGCTGAGTCGGGTTCATGCCGGGCCGCGCGGCCGCGCCGAGTTTGGGAACGTGCATCGGCGAGATTATCGGACGGACGCCGGAAATGTTGCTCCGCTCAAGAAAAAACTGAATGCTGTCGATGGTGCGAGACATGAGCCGCGCCATTGGCATCGACTTGGGAACTACCTATTCTTGCGCGGCCATTGTCGAGGGGGGCCAGCCCAAGGTCATTCGATCGCGTCTGGGCTACGCCACCATTCCATCCGTGGTCTCGTTTGACGAGAAAGGTGGGTCGCTGGTCGGCCAGCTCGCGGAGCGCCGGATGGCGCTCGCCCCGAACGACACGATCTACGGCCACAAGCGTCTCCTCGGCCGGGCGTTTCTCAAGGGGGTTCTGGATGTGTATCAACCGCACTTCCAGTATCAGTTGGTGGCCGACAGCAACGGCCTCGTGGCCGCGCGCGTGGCCGGCGGAACGGTGCCGCTGGCGATGGCGTCTGCGCTGATCCTGCGTGAGATCCGTCGCGCAGCCGAGGAAAGCCTGGGCGAGAAGGTGGATCGGGCCGTGGTGACCGTGCCTGCCTACTTCAACGAGAACCAGCGCGCAGTGGTGCGGGAGGCCGGGCGTCTGGCCCACCTGAACGTGATTCGAATCATCAACGAGCCGACGGCCGCGGCGCTCTGTTTCGGCTTGCACAACGCTGAAAAAAGGCGCTTGTTGGTTTTCGACTTGGGGGGCGGAACGTTCGACGTGTCCATTGTTGCGCTGGATGCGAACACCTTTACGGTCGAGGGCACCGACGGCGACACGTTCCTGGGAGGGCTGGATTTTGACGCTCGGCTTGCGGCGGCATTGCACGGAAACCTGGAGAAGCACCGGGGTGGTTCGGTTGTGCTGGATGCGGTCAGTCGGCAACGCCTGCGCATGGCGGCCCAGGACTGCAAGCATCAGCTCAGCATTCAGGAGCGGGCGGTGGTGCAACTGGCGGGCTTGCGCGCGGAAGGTGGCGAATCCATCGATCTGCACGACAACGTGACGCGCGAGCAATTCGAGGCCGTCACCAAGGATCTGGTCGATCGCACCATCGAGGTGGTCGAGCGATCATTGGTCGCGGCGCGCCTGGGCCCTCGCGACATCAACGAGGTGCTGCTGGTCGGTGGTCAAACGCGGATGCCGACGATTCAACGGCGCCTCAAAGAGATGTTCGGCAAGGAACCCACCAAGAAGATTCATCCCGACGAGGTCGTGGCGCTGGGGGCGGCGATCGCGGCCGATTCTCATGATCGTTTCGATTCGGCGGTGCTGCTGGACGTGGTGCCGCTCGGCATCGGGATCGCCGACGTCGGGGGAAAACTGCGCGTGATTATTCCGCGCAACACGCTGGTGCCGCATGAGGCGACCACCGTCGTGCAGATCCCGGCCGCTGCGGCTGGAAAGCTGAAGGTGGCCGTGTTTCAGGGCAACCAGCCGTTCGCTGTCGACAACGAGTACCTCGGGATGTTGGAGGTCCATGGACTGGGCAAGTCCGATCGAAGCCAGAGCGCGAAACTGCACTTCGCCCTCGACGCCGAGTGTTTGCTGAAGGTGCGCGTTGCCGTCGCCGGCGTCGAGCGTGAGGTCGCGCTTGCGACGCAGCAGACGCCGGACGCGGTTCTGGCCGACCTGGGTCAGGAGCGGATTCGCGCGGTGTCGGCGCGGCACAGCCTGGCGCCCTTGCGCGTGGCCAAGACGCCACCCCCGGCTCGTCTGCAACCGGCCGCGGTGCGCGCGGCGAAATCATCGTGGTGGTCGCGGCTTGTGGCCGGTCTATTCAGACGCTGAAGCACGGATTCATGGGCGCGGGCAATGCGTCAAGACGTGCCCATGAACGGGGCTTCATCATCCGTAGTGCTGGTCGGTCGTGTTCTTGTACCCGCGATACAGGTTCCGGGCGATCACGTTCAGCAGCGGATCAGTCAGGCCGTTGAGGAAAGCGTAATTCTGATTGTCTTGCGAATGGTGCAGCGAATGGTGCTGCCTGGAAACAAACAGGCCGCTGCGCTGCAGCCATCTTGCGCTGCCGGATTGCGGCACGTGACACATGTAGTGCGAAACCTCCGCCACCGAGGACCAGATCCCCACGTAGGCCAGGAACCAAGAAAAAGGCGGCGGCGAGATTCCCGCTGCGATCAGACTGGCCGCGCCCGCCAGGAAAACGACCAGCCAGATCTTCGAGCCGCTCTCGTTGAAGTAGACCAGCGGCAGCGGTCTGATTCTGTAGGTCGGCACCTTGTGGTGCAGATGAAACGCCGCGATCAACGGACCGGCCACCGTGTCGTAGCGGTCGTCGTTGTCGACGACCATGTGCATGAGACCGTTGATGAAGTCCGCCGCAAGAGCCGCCAGCGCCACGGCCAGCAACTGTCCCCGCCAGCCCAGCGCCTGCGGCCAGGCCAGGTAGATGAGCAGGCCCTGCAGACCAACATTCGTCGCCGAGACCAGGGGCCCGATGCGCTTGTAGATGAACTCGTGCTCGTACCGCGTCAGGGCCGCGTTGAATTGAGCCTGCTTCGAGGGAATGTCGGCGAGAATTTCCATGTCGGCGTCGTGAGCGAGGGGCCGCAAGGCTATAGCCCAGCCCGACACGGAAGCGAAAGGTGCCCCGAGAGGCAGGTTCGCCTCATACTGGCCAACCTGGCGGCGGCAAGGTGGCCACGGGCATCAGTGGTTTCCATAAATCAGCGAAATCGATGCGGCGCGCGGCGAGATGTTTGGCCGTTTTCCGCGCCAAGACGTCTGATGATTCGTATCTTGGCCGATACCCATGCAGTGGTATGGGCGTTGTACGGGGATCCCGCTCTTTCGCAGGTGGCGCGCGCGGCAATGAGCGCCAGACTACATCACAGCATGGCGCGACCATGCGCCGTGGATCACCGATGCGCATGTCGAGCAGGACCTGGTGATCAAAGGCAAGCGCCTAACGACAAATGGCCGCTGCTTCATCAACCGCGTCATGCCCCGCGGCTGCAAAGGATTCCGCCGCTTCCTGCGGCAAGTTCTCGTCGAGTTTGAACTTCATCCCAAGGCGCGGCGGGCCGGAACGTCAAGCACGCGCTCACGTGCGAGTTCGGCACCGTAGGCCATCGCCGCCTGAACGTCGTCCAGGGACAGTCTCGGATAACTGGCGACGATGGCCGTTGGAGTGAGCCCTTCGGCGAGATTGTCGAGTACAACCGAGACAGCGATACGCGTGCCCCTGATGCATGCCGCGCCGTGCGCCACATCGGGCCTGACCGTGATTCTGTCGCGCCAATCCCGCATGTCTATACAAGAGGTTAGCACGACGTCGCCACCGGAACGCCCTTACTGCTCGACGATGCGTCCCGTCAGACGAAAGCGATCTGACCGACAGTCTTCTCACTGCCGTGTTTTGCCTGCGGCCGAGAGAGCGCGTCGCCGGGCTGGATGGTGATCGGCAACGTCGCGTTTCTGGCTCGCGAGGACGTGGACGCGCCCTTCGTGACCGAGCGAGCCATCGCCTGCAATCAGGTGTGCGCGAACTGCGTGCAGGCCGAACGGCTGCGCGCGCTCCTGGCGTCGTCGGAAAGCGGCTACCGGGCTGATGTCTGCTCGAGCTGCGGCCGCCCGCGGACTGGCCACTTCGATTTGGCGAAACCGCAGCGGAGAGATGAGATGAGACTTCGTACGAGCTGCGGGCATCAGGGCGTTCGGACGTCGAGTTCCTTCACCTTGTCGAAGTCCGCACGGTTGAATGTGTAGACACGACGTACGCCGTTTCCGAGCATCGTGGCCGCGATCTGCAATCGGAATGAGAGAGCCCCGGCAGCGCCAATAGATCGTCAATGGCCCTGAGGGCTTCATGAGGTGTTCGGGCGGGATTCACGCGGCGCGCGTCGGTGACGACGGAAAAGAACTCGGTCAGGACGCTTGGGCTGACACACAGGGTGTCGTCATCGAGGCCGGCGGCCGTGAGCGGCAAGACGTCATCGCCGCCCTGTCGAAGGCCAGCCGCGACCGTCGCGCAGTCGAGCTCGACTACGCATCCCTCACCGCGCAGCGCCGCAAGAAGATCGTGTTCGAGCCC
>CAYSKR010000067.1:0-28614 GCA_964431675.1 uncultured Myxococcales bacterium | reverse complement strand
TAGCCCGACGGGCGATCTCTCGACGACGCTCGGGAGTCAAAGCGGCCGCACGAGCGCGGCCGCCGCTGCGCCCTCCTTTGAGGCCACCGAGGCGACCCAGGGCGACGGCGTGAGCGTTTTTCATCGATAAAAGTGTACGCTATTACGTGTAGCGGTTCAAGTATTGGAAGGCCCGATGGCCGTTAGTTCCAGCCTCGCTCGGCGAGGGAAACGAAACCGTCGGCGGCGACTACGACATGATCGAGTACCGAGATGCCGCGGTGAACTGGACATGGTGGTCGTCTACAAGGTCGACCGCCTCTCACGCTCGCTTCTCGACTTCGCCCGGGTGATGGAGCGGTTCGAGAAGAAGAACGTCGGGTTCGTCTCCATCACCCATCGCTTCGACACGTCGTCGTCGATGGGCCACCCGTTCTCGGCTACCGCGTGGACGCCGACCGGCGCGCGCTCGCCGTTGTTCCAGAGGAGGCGGCAGTCGTCGGGCTCGCGTTCGAGCTGTATCTCAAGACGCGCTCCATCGGCGCGGTCGCCGCGCGGCTCAACTCCCTCGGCCACACCCAGAAGCGTCACACCACGAAGGGCGGCAAGCTGGTCGGCGGGCGGCCCTGGGACAAGAACGCAGTCCACCGGCTCATCCGGAACCCGCGCTTCGCGGGGAAGGTGAAGCAGAACGACGAGCTGTATGCCGGTGAGCACGCGCCCCTCGTCGGGACCGACGTCTTCGAGCGCGTCCAGAAGGGCCTCGCCGACCGCTCCACCGGACGCGGCATCCGCCGCAGCCGGAGGCCCGAGTATCTCTTGACGGGCATCCTCCGGTGCCTGCCCTGCGACGCCGCGATGACCTCCTCGGTGGGCCGCGGCCGCAACGGCAAGCGCTACCGGTATCGAGCGGGCGGGCTGGGGTTGTAATCGGGAGCCTCATGCGCGCGATCAGGCCGGCGCGTTGCCCCGCCTCCCCCGTGAGCGCGGTGCCACCGTGCCCACGAAAATCTGAGGGAGTAACGCCGGAAATCTGTCGCCTTGGCGCGGCCGACCCTTGAGTTTCCGCCATTTGTGCCCGGCACGGGATTTGCTGCCACCAACTGTCGGAGGCATTTACCCATGATTCAACCCCACCGGAGACTTTCTTACCTCGGCATCGGCCTCGCGGCCTTCACCCTTGCGGTCGGCTGCGCCGGCCAACCGGCGGATACCGGCAAGACACCGCCAGCCCCCGATCCGGCCAACCCGCCAGTGACACGGCCAAAGCCTGCCAAACCGGGACAGACCTCTTTCACGACCGAAGATCAGACCCAGCCGAACACGGGGTCAGGCCCCGTGCGCCTCGGCGCCGAGGGGGGCCGTGCATCATCCGGTACCGCCCCGCCCGGTGCCATCGCCGCGGACTCTGCCGCCGCTCCGGGTGGGCGCGTCGCGGACGTCGAGGAAGGCGACATCTACAAGATCGTCGGCACGCGCCTTTACTACCTCAACACGTACAAGGGCTTCATCGTCTACGACGTGGCTGATCCGAAGAACCCGGTGCGCGTCTCGCGCCTGCCGGTGTTCGGCTACCCGGTCGAGATGTTCGTCGAGGGCACCACGGTCTACGCCCTGCTGCGTGACTCGCTTTACCTGACGGAGACCAACGGCAAGCTGGAGTTCGCGCGCCACAACGTCTCGCAACTGGTCACCATCGATATCACCGACGCGGCAAAACCGCGCGTGCTCAAGACGCTGGACATCATCGGGCAGCTACGCGAAGGCGTTGCGCGCAAGATCGAAAACACCATCTACGTCGTGTCCTACTGGAACCGCAATTACTGGTGGGGCTGGTCGTACGAGCGCAACGATCCGCAGCGCCAGGATCAGGCGTACGTGTATTCGTTCGACGTCTCGAACCGCATGAATCCGAAGCGGGTCGGCGAGCTGAAAGTCTTCGAGGGCGGCGCGATCAACTTCTACGACAAGACGACCGGTGCCTCGTTCAACCGCAACTTCAACGCGGTGTACATCTCGGCCACGTCCAACGCGCTGATGGTGGTCGAAAACTGGTACCTGAGTGCGTCGGGCGGCTTCCGCCCCGGGATCGGCGGCTGCGGCTACTACAACAGCGACCAGCAATCGGTGGTGTCGGTCGTCGACGTGAGCGATCCGAAGGGCACCATCCGGGTACACACCAAGTTCGAGACCGCGGGCGCCCTGACCGACCAGTTCAAACAGACCTACGTCAACGATCCAGTCACCAAGAAGGGCACGTACTACGGCATCTTCGCGCGGCGCGGCTGGTCGTCCGCCAACTGCGCCGGGCAACAGATCATCCAGAACACGATCGAGTCCTGGGACATCACCAACGGCAACAACCCCACGCGCATCGGTCGCCTCGACTTCGGCAAGCCCAACGAGACGGTGCGCGGCACGACCTTCGACACCGACCGGCAGGTGGCGTTCGCCATCACCGCGCAGGCCATCGACCCGCTGTACGCCATCAGCATCGCCGACCCGAAGAACCTGAAGATCCTGTCGGCCATCGACGGCCTGTCCGGCGACATCAGCGTGTTTCGCATCGTCGGTGCCGACAAGAAATTCCTGCTCGCCGTCGGCCGCGACACCAGCATCACCTGCGCGGGCGTCGACGCCAGCCGGGGCATGTCGAACATCGCGGTCAGCATCATCGACGCGCGCGATCTGACCAAGATCCGCCTGGTGCAGCGGCAGTGCGTGAAGATCGACAACGCCGCCTGGGTCAACTCGGCCGTCACCTGGAACCTGGATCAGGCGCACAAGATGCTCGGCATGCACGCCGACGGCGATCTGAACGTCATCACGGTGCCGGTGTCGTACTGGCAGCGCAACGACACCACGCAGGGCTGGTGGTACGACCGATATCAAACTGCGGTCGGCATCATGAGCTGGGATCTGACGCGCTACGATCCCGCGAAACCCGCCACGCAACAGACCGTGATCCAGAACCACGGCAACTTCATTCATCCAAACGGCGAGGTGCGCAGATCGGTGTTGTTCACGCACCCCGCGCTCAAGCAGCGGATGATGGCCAACCTGTCGGACACGCACATCTCGCTGGCCAACATTCAGAATCTGATGCAACCGCGGCTTGAATCCATCGTCGAGGTGGCACCCTACCTGAATCAGCTATTCCGCTTTGGCGACTACATCGTCGAGCAGGTGCAGCCGCGCACCGACGCCAGCTACTACGACTACGGCCGCAGCGCGGTCGAGTTCCGGGTCAAGCGATCGGGCGGCGACATCGACGGCGCCACGCCGATCGCGACGTTCCTGGTTGGCCAGGTGCAAAACGCGCTCAAGCACGGGAATCAACTGGTGGTGTTCCGCAGCGCTCCAAAGGTTGCGGTGCCGCGCGCCCCCGGTCAGCCTTACGTGGCCCCACCGCCACCCAAGACCGAAGCGGTCGTCTTTGATCTTGCCGACCCCACCAACCCGCGCCTCGCCGGCCGGGTGGACGTGCCGCAGGATGCGTTCCCGTACTATCGCTACTACTGCGGTGGCTACTGGAGCGGCTTCTGGTGGGGCGACTACGGATACTACGGTGGCTACTATGGCCAGTCGTCGTGGTCGGACACCGCGTCCGGTCTGGTGGTCGCGCGGCAGGTCTGGGATCAAAGGGGCCAAACCAGCGCGTGGAAACTGATGTTCCTTGATCTGCGCAACCCCAACGCGCCGAAGGTCACCGACGGGCCCATCGACTTGCCCAAAGACTCCTACATGACCGCGCTAACCGTCGACGCCGTCGATGCGCGCGGCTTCTACCTCGGCTTCCGCACGTACACCGGGCAAGCCAGGCGCGAGAACGGAACCACCTTCTACCAGTGGAAGGACCACGCCACGCGCTACGATCTCGCTGGTGATCGGTGGATGGCGGGCGACACCGAAAACATCCCCGGCCACCTCATCCGCACCTGGCGCAGCGCGGACAACCAGCGGATGCTGCTGGTGTCCGACTACGTGTCGCGCTGGCGGTCCGGCACCGCCAACGGCATAACCTACAGCGACTGGGCCGCGTGGACCCGGTTGTCACTGCTGCGCGAGATTGACCTGGGCGGCAGGCCCGCCGCCGAATTGCTCGACGCGCGAACCTTCGACAACCTCGACCTGTCAAGCCTGGTGGCCGACGGCGACCGTCTGTTCGTCAACGGGCGGCGCAACTATTACTACAACTACGCCGTTGCGGTCAGCCCGAACGGCGCGACCAGCGGGGCCCCGATGCAAGATCTGTCGGATCGCCTGATGGCGTTCGACCTGTCCAAGAAGACGCTCAACCTCGCCTACGACCAGAGCACGCGCATGTTCAACGTCCAGCTCATGGGCGTGCATCAGGGCAGGCTGTTCGCCAACCTCGCAGGCGACGGCATCCTGATCGCCGACGTCAGCAACCTCGCCAGGCCGTTCGGCGTGCAGTTTCACCGCACCCTCGGCTACGCCACCCACATCGAGTTCGCCGGTGACGACGCCTACGTCGGCTCGGGCTTTTTCGGCACGGCGCACATCGATCTGCGCGGCTTGCCATCGCTCGACGTGAACTGACCTACAAAATCGACGCGGCGGTCACGGCGCGGTTGAGGCTAGCGGTGCTGAGAGTCAAAGAAGATCCATGCGGCGTCGGCCATTTCGAAGTCGCCGTTTTGTTTCCCCACGATGAGTTGCAACGCGGCCGAGTAGCGTTCGGTCGGGCTCGGCTCGGTGTGACCACCCGCGTTGATCCGAAGCAGCA
Source organism: uncultured Myxococcales bacterium (assembly GCA_964431675.1). GTDB lineage: Bacteria > Myxococcota_A > Polyangia > Fen-1088 > Fen-1088 > CAYSKR01. The sequence continues at coordinate 23,885 of CAYSKR010000067.1, read as the reverse complement.
CGACGTTGGAAACGAGAGCGCCAGGTGGCCCGACACGCGTCGCTGTGGAGTTGTCAGCGGCAAACGAGTCCGGAAGATCCTCTTCGACAGGCGCCGCGCCGAGGTTGGCAGCTTGGCGGAACGCGGTGATCGTCTCGGCTGTGCTGCGCACGGTGCCTCGACCTATACCTTTCATCGCGCCGCCGCCGTCGGGTCGAATCGGGTCCGCGGTTCCGTTGATGAGGAGCATGCCGACGGGTTTGGACGGCGTGGCGCATTCGCTCTGCGCGGCAAGTGCACCGGCGACGGGCGCGACGGCAACGAAGCGATTCGGACGTTCGATGGCCAATCGGATCGACATGTGGCCGCCGTTGCTCATGCCGGTCGCGTAGACGCGAGCCTCGTCCCCGCCGTACTTGGAGATCGCGAGATTGACGAGCGCATCGATGAACGCGACGTCGTCCGTCGTTGGATTGGTGGTCGCGTCGCCGCGGCAGTCGTTCCATCCTGGATCGCCGCTGGAACCCGTCGCGCCGTCGGGCGCAAGGACGATCACCTTCTTGGCGCTGCCGATGGTGAGCCAGCGTCTGAAGGGTGCCGGCTTGTTGTTCAAGCCGAGAATCTGCGCGGCGCTTTGGCCGTTTCCGTGCAGCACGACCACGATCGGCGCTTTTTGTCCGTTGGCGAGGCCGGGCACGAACGCATCGAACGTGCGCGTCGCGCCACCCGATGCGATGGATTGCTGCGTGAGCAGTTTGTCCGACGGCGAGAATTCAGCGGATGAATCGGGTGCCACATCTGCCGCACCGCCATCCGACGGAGTGAACGTCGTCGAACCGCAGCCGAGCGCCAGGCAAAAGAAAGCGAGAAAGCGTTGCATGAAGTTCTCGATCAGGGCGACGACCTGTCGCGCAGGAACCAGTCGACGAAGCGTGGGATGCCCTCGTCGAGGCCGACGCTGGGTGCGTAGCCGAGGTCGCGCGCGGCCTTTGTCGTGTCCGCGTACGTGTGGCGCATGTCGCCCGGTTGCTCGGGTTTCCTGTCGACCTTGGCGGTCCTGCCGAGCGCGGCGCTGATTTTGTCGACGAGTTGCGCGAGGGTGGTGGTCCGGCTGCCGCCCAGATTGTAGATGCGGTACATGGGCGTGGCGTCCGTGTGTTGCTGGTCGATCGCCGCGACCACGCCGTCGATGATGTCGTCGATCCAGGTGTAGTCGCGCGAGGTCGAACCGTCGCCGAACAGCTCGCAGAGCCGGTCCTCGGAAATCAGGCGCGTGAACTTGTGGATGGCGAGGTCAGGGCGCTGACGCGGCCCATACACCGTGAAAAAGCGCAGACAAGTGATCCCGATCTGATCAAGGTGATGCGCGGTGAAGGCCAGCAGCTCGCCTGCCCGCTTGGTCGCGGCGTACGGCGACACAGGCTGCGCGCAAGGATCGGTCTCGCGAAATGGCACCGGGCTGTCCTTGCCGTACACCGACGACGACGAGGCGAACACCACCCGCGAAACGTCGTGCTTGCGGCACGCCTGCAGCAGGTTGAGCGTGCCGGTGATGTTGACCTCGGCGAAGCGCAGCGGATCGAGAATCGAGGGGCGCACGCCAGCCAGCGCCGCGAGATGCACGACGCTGTCGATCGCCCCGGCCGCCCCCAGTGCCCGATCGAGATCCTCCGGCCGACGCAGATCGCCATCATGCAGGGCGAACGCGGCTTGCTTGCGCAGAGCCGCGAGGTTTCGCTCTTTTACATCGCGCGAATAAAAGGTGTCGAAGTTGTCGAACCCGACCACCGCATCGCCGCGCGCGCACAGCCGCTCGGCGAGGTGAGAGCCGATGAAGCCTGCCGCTCCGGTCAGGAACACGTTCATCGAACGGCTGATCCGCGTCCGATGCCGTGGTAGACGAAGCCCGCCGCCTGCGCGTCTGCCGCATCCCATTGATTGCGACCGTCAAACAACGCGTTGCCACGCATCGCCGCCTTGAGCTTGGTGAAGTTGGGGCGGCGAAAATCGTGCCATTCCGTCATGAGCACCAGCGCGTCGGCCCCTTCGGCGCACCTGGCGCTCGCAGTCTCGAACTGGATCCGATCGCCCAGCACCTTGCGCGTCGCCGGGATTGCGACCGGATCCGTGGCCACCACCTTGGCCCCGGCACCGAGGAGCTGCTCGATGAGCGTCAGAGCTGGTGCCTCACGGATATCGTCGGTGCCGGGCTTGAACGCGAGTCCCCAGATGGCGACGAGCTTGCCGCCGAGCTTGCCGCCAAAGTGCGCCAGGATCTTTTCGCCGATGCGGCGTTTTTGTCGCTCGTTGACCTGCACGACCTCTTCCAGGATGCCAAGACGGACGCCGTGTTCCTTGCCGGTGCTCATCGCCGCGCGCAAGTCCTTGGGAAAGCAGCTACCGCCGAATCCAGCCCCCGCGTACAGGAACTTGGTCCCGATGCGCGAATCGGAACCCATGCCTTTGCGCACAAGTTCGATGTCCGCCGACATGGCATCGCACAGCGACGCCAGCTCGTTCATGAACGAGATGCGGGTGGCGAGCATGGCGTTGGCGGCGTACTTGGTCAGCTCGGCAGAACGGCGATCCATCACCAGCATGCGATCCGATGATCGCGTGAACGGCGCGTACAGACGTCCGAGCACGTCGATGGCGCGACGGTCGTTGGTGCCGATGATCACCCGGTCGGGCTTCATGAAGTCGTTGACCGCGTCGCCTTCTTTCAGGAACTCGGGGTTCGACGTGACCGCGACGTCATGGCGGGCCACCTTCTTCATCACCGCTTCGATCTTGTCGCCCGTGCCGACCGGCACCGTGCTCTTGGTGACGATGACCGTGAAACCGGTCAGTGCGCGCGCCACGGTCTCGGCGGCACCGAAGATGTACTGCAAATCGGCCGAACCATCGGCGGCCGGTGGTGTGCCGACGGCCAGGACAACCACCTCGGCCCCCGCCACGGACGCGGCGACATCGGTGCTGAACGACAGGCGGCTTTCGGCCACGTTGTGGGCAACGAGCTTGTCGAGGCCCGGCTCGTGGATGGGCATGATGCCACCGCGCAGGGTCGCGATCTTTTCCGCGTCGATGTCGCAGCAGATGACATCGTTGCCCATGTCGGAGAAGCCGGCACCTGCCACCAAGCCAACGTAACCGGTTCCGATCACGCAAATCTTCATGGTACGCAGGCACGATAGCACGCTAGGGTCGGGGGCATGCAGGTCATGATTCTCGCCGCCGGCAAGGGCAGCCGACTCGGCGAGATCGGGACGCAGCTACCAAAGCCGCTGGTGCCGATTTGCGGGTATCCGGCCATCACGTTCGGGCTGGCGCTGTGCCGCGCGGCCGGTTTGCGCGACATCGTCATCAACCTGCATCACCACGGTGATCTGTTGTCGGCGGTGCTCGGAGACGGTCATGCGTTCGGCGTCAGGATTCGCTATTCCGCCGAGGAGGCGCTGCTTGGCACCGGAGGTGGCGTTGCGGCGGCGCGCCGACTGTTTGAATCGCACCCCGTGCTGGTGATGAACGGCAAGGTGGTTGCCGACCTCGATCTGCATCAGGTCATCGCCGCGCATCGTGCGGCCCCGAGCGGAACGGCCGCGACCATGGTGTTGCGCGCGGCTCCACCGGCGGGGGAGTTTGCGCCCGTCGACGTGAACGGTGCCGGACGTGTCGTCGGCCTGCGGGGCACGCGAATCGAGGCCGCCGCCCAGGTGTCGCACGGGCGCATGTTCACCGGGATCCACGTGCTTGAACCTGCGCTGCTGGATCGCTTGCCTGGCGGTGCCTCGGATCTGATCGAGGCCGCGTACCTGCCGGCGATGCTGGCGGGCGAGACTGTGTGGAGCCTGACGCAGCCCGCGGGTGCCTACTTCGCTGAACACTCAACTCTGGAACGTTACCTTGAGGGCAACGTCGCTTTGCTGCGTGCGCCGACGTTGCTGACGCACCCGCCGGGGCCGCTCGTCGGTGTGGATCCGGGCGCGACGCTGCAGCCCGGTGCCACCGTGTGCGATCCCGTGCGCATTGCATCCGGTGCGGTTATCGAGGCTGGCGCGACGGTCGGACCGGACGTGGTGGTGTGCAGCGGTGCGCGCGTCGCGAGCGGCGCGCGCGTCCGCCATGCCGTCGTCTGGCCGGGAGCCGTCGCACGTGACGACGTCGATCACGCCGTGGTCACGCCGCAGGGTGTGGTTCGACGTGAGGCGGTCTAGAAAATTCGAGCACGCGCTCATCGCTGGCCCCCGACAGGCCGACGTCAACGACGCGCACGACGTCCAACCCTTGGAGGATCCGGCGAAGGCCCCGGAGTACGTCGTTGTTGAAGTTCTCGTCGGCCGCGAGCTTCAGCATGTCCGGGCGACTAAGCAGCGGGCCGACGATTCAAAAGTCTTTGGCGAAGGCCATCGGGAGCATGGCGACGCTCGTTTTCGTTCTTCACGTCGATGGCGCGGGCGCGACGTCCGGCCAGATACACGTCGATCTGGTTCCGGTGATTCAGCACGTAGGTCAGTGCGCCGTACACGGTGCCCAGATCGAGTGATGGGTACTGTTGCACGATCTCTTCTGGCGTCTGCCCGAGATCGAAGGCCGTGACAAGAACATCGAGGGTTACCCGGGATCCCGCGACGCGCAGAACCCCCTCGGGGTCGCTTTGCACGGGCACTGGATCCGGCGCGAAGGCAGGCTGCATGCAGGAGCAAGGATAGCATGGGCACCGGGTTGCAGGCCGACCCTGCGGAAGCCGCGCCTTCCACGGACCATCTCCCGGGTTGAGGGATCCTGGGATAGAAAACAGGCGCCTACGGCACCGGCCTGGCACCGTCGGTGATCCACTGCTGGACAATCATGATGTCGGCCGCCGGCACGCAGGCCGTGCCCGTGCAGCCGACCGTCATGCAGGCCGTGCCCGTGCAGCCAGGCATCATCAGGACGCGGGGCATCCTCGTGCCGCATCCCGCGGTGCCGAGCATCTTCTTGACCACCAGGCTGCCCGCACCATCGCCCGCCGTCATGCGCTTCATGCCCATGCATGTGCTGTTGTTCGGGGTTGTCCCCATCGAGGTTGTCCCCATGATGCGCGTGTAGGCCTTGGCCCGATCCTGCCATTCTCCGCCGTGGCAGGCCATCGCGCAGTACTTCATGAACACGGCGTGAACGGCGGGAGGCATCTTGGTGCCGACCGCCGTGCCGCCACCGCCGCCACCGCCGCCCGCTCCACCGGACGAGCCGCCGCTGCCGGTGGACGAGCCGCCCGCTCCACCGGACGAGCCGCCGCTGCCGGTGGACGAGCCGCCCGAGCCGGTTGTGCCCGCACCACCGCCATCGTTGCCCGGGCCCGAATCGACCTCGCCCGGTCTCTTGCCCGGCTCCTGGCAGCCAGCCGTCGCAACTGCGGCAAAAACGGAAATCACCATCAGGGCCAGGTATCGATTCATGGTCGTTACTCCTTGCCGGGGATGTCGTACAGAGGTCCGCACTCTACCCAAGCTGATGTTCGGGGCAAGACAAAAGATACGTCACAGTTTTAGGTGCCTGTGCGGCGGTCCGCATTCGGGCCGGCGAGCAGGTCGGCCAGAGCGTCGAGCAGAAGGCGCCGGTTCGGCCCTTTGGCGATCACCGCGTTGGCACCCGCCTGCCGCGCCCGATCCTGAGTGGTTCGCGCAGTGCGGGAGGAGACGACGACGATCGGCAGGCCCCGCAACGTCGCGTCGTGCCGGATCCGGGTGGTCAACTCAAATCCGTCCATGCGCGGCATTTCCAGATCGGTGACGACGGCGTCGAAGCGGCGCTCCGACAGCAGCTCGAATGCGTCCCAACCATCCTCGGCGGTGACGGCCTGATAACCGGCCGACAACAAGATTCTCGCGATGGATTCGCGCGACAGCCTGGAGTCATCGACCACCAGCACGCGCGGCGGGCCGCGACGGGAAACCCTTTCACTGTGGCGCGGTGGCAGGTGGGCCGCTTGCGCGAGGGCTGCGAGGTCGAGCACGAGTTGCGCCTTGCCCGCGCCTGATACCGTCACCCCGGCGAACAGCGGCAGGGTGGCAAGCAAGGGTCCAAGCGGCCGCATCACGATGGTGCGTGGCCCGATCACCTTGTCGCAGGTGACGATGAAGTTGCGCTCACCGTGGTGCAGGTGCAGCGCCGCAGATCGCCGGTCGGGCGATACCTCACCGCCGAGCAGCGCCTGGAGGCGCAGGATCGGAACCCGGCCTTGCGTGCCGCGCACGGCGACGCCTTCCACTTCCCCATCCTTGACCAGCAGATCGTGCGGACCGAGCGGCAGCGCCTCGATGACGCTGGCGGCCGGCAGCGCGTAGACTTGTCCGCCCACCTTGAATAGCAGGGCCTGTGTGATCGACGCGGCGAGCGGGATCGACAGGTTGAAGCGGGTGAACGTTCCGCGGTCGAATTCGACCGTCACGTCGCCACCGAGCCGGATGAGCGCCTTCTTGACGATGGTCATGCCCATGCCGCGTCCGGAGAGCGAATCCGACACCGCGCGGCTGGAAAAACCGGGCTCGAAGATGGCGCCGACCAGCCTCTGGTCCGTGGCTTGCTCGTTCGCGCCGAGGCGGCCGTTCCGCACCAGCGCCATTCGGATGCCTTCAAGGTTAAGGCCGCGGCCGTCGTCCTCGAATTGCAGGGTGATGAGGTCGCCCGCGCTGCTCGCCTTGAGCTCGATGCGGCCGCGGGGCGATTTTCCGTGGGCCACCCGCTCGGCCGTCGGCTCGATGCCGTGGGCCATGGCGTTGCGCAAAAGGTGCAGCAGGGGATCGGCGATCTGATCGATCACACCTTTGTCGATCTCGATGTCGCCGCCGTGGAACACCAGATCGGCGCGGCGTCCAGCGGTGCGCTCGAGCTCGCGCATCGCCGACGCAAGGCGATGGAACAGGAACTCCAGCGGAACCTGCCTGGCGCGGCGCAGGTGTTCGTCCACGTCGTCCGTCGTGCGGCGCAGGCTCTCCGATTCGGCCGCGAGAGACTTGCCCGCACGGCCAAGGTGGGAGACGGCATCCGCCAGATCGATGTCGAACTCGCTGAGCTGGTCGAGCAAGCCCGCGCCCGCCGGATCGCTGGGCGAAGCGGTACCCGCGCGGCACGCGTCGAGCAAGGCCCGGAGCCTGGCTCGCGTCGTTCCCAGATCGCGCAGCACGCCGTCAAGTTCCTTGAGGCGCCGTTCAAAACGCGTGCGCACGATGATGAGGTCGCCGACGTTCTGCAGCAGTGCATCGAGCCGCTCCGCCCCGACGCGCACGATCCCCGCAGCGAGGCCGCGCCTATCGGTCGAGCGGCGATCCGTGCTGCGCCGCTGGTCGTTCGCCGCATCGTCCGACGATCCCGAGGTTTCGCCGCTGATCGCCTGGGGCACCGCAAGGGCCTCCATCCCGGCGCGCGGCCGGGCCGGCGTGGCGCGCGCACCTTCAAGCAGTGCGCGCAGCGACGCAACACCTTCGTCCATCCGCTCCAGGATCCCTGGCGTCGGCGCGAGCTGGCCGGTGCGCATTTCGGCGCACAATTCCTCGAGGTCGTGCGCCGCGCGCGCGATGCCGCCGAATCCGACCGATCCGGCAGCCCCCTTGAGCGTGTGCAGGTGCCGAAACAGAACGTCGACCACCTCGGTGCCGACCGACAGGGTTCCCTCGGACACTCGGGCGAGGACGGTCTGAGCTTCCGTGATGTGTTTCAGGTGTTCCTGGGCTTCTTCCAGGAACAGGCCGCGCACCATGTCGGCGGCCTCGGGGCTCCATTCCGAGAGTGGTTCTTTCCCTGTCGCCCGTTTATCCCGATCCCCGCCGCCAGCCCCACTCATGAGCGTTCGCGCTTGTCCGGCCCGGCTCCTGCTGCTTCCATCACCCGGCGCAAGGCCTCACCAAGCGGGGTTCCCGCCGCATCGGCGTCTCCCAGGAGCGGGCCAATGCCGTGCAGCGCACGCGCAATGTCCGGTGCGCGATCGCGCAAGGCGCGGGCCAGGTCGCCCTCTGCCCGGCCGGGGATGCGCACCCGACCGAGCGCCTGCAGCAAGGCGGCGACCGACAGGCCCAGGGTACAAAGGGTGGCCGTCAACTCGGCAGCGACGAGCGCGAGGCGGTCGGCGGTGGCGCGCACGTCGTCGACCGCGTGCGCGGTGTCGGTGGTGACGCTCTCAACCGTCTGGATGAACGCGGCGATGTCCTTGGTCGCGACCGAGGATCGCTCGGCCAGCTTGCGCACCTCGTCGGCCAGTATGCCAAAACCCTTGCCCTGCGGCCCGGAGCGCGCCGCTTCGATGGCAGCGTTCAGGGCCAGCACGTTGGTTTCCGCCGTCACGTCGTCGAGCATCTCGACCACTTGCCCCATCTCGTCCGAGCGCGCGCCGAGCGAATGGACGCGCCGGGCGATTTCGGCGATGGCGGCGGCTTGCCTTCCCGAGCCGGTGCCGAGTTCCTCGCCCTTCGGCGCAAGCCTATGCACCGCGCCCGCAACGTCCCCGGCCAGGCGATCCAGATCGGCCACGACAGATCCCAGCGCTTGCAGCGTGTGGTTGACTGCGTGCGCCACCGTGGCGCTGTCGTTTGAACCCACTGCCCCCTCGGTGGGTGCCCGCGCCGTCAGATCACCGGCAGCCGCAGCCGCGAGCGTGGCCAACACGTCATCCTGGTTGCTCATGTGCGTCCTGCCGCCCGGGAGGCATTGCGGATCTGTTCCATGGCCATCGCTGCGTCGAGCAGCAACGCCGGGCCGTCGACGTCGAGCACCGTGGCGGCCAGGAAGCCCGGTCCGGGGGGCGGCGGCCGCCGCGCGGTCTCTTCGTCGATGGAGCCCAGGCGCGTGACGCGGTCGACGGACAGGGCAGCGCGCAGGGTCACACCATCCGTCGGCGATGGTGCCTCGATCACCAGCATTTTGTCCGCAGTAGAGCGCAGCGGGTTTTCGTGCCAGATGTCCGCGCCCGGTGCCAGCCACACGCCGAGGTCAACCACGGGGAGGGCCTCGCCGGACACCGGGGTCACGCCACGCACCACCGTGGGCGCGGATGGAACCGGCGTCACGCTGGCGGACGCCAGCACTTGCCGAACCGATGCGACCGGCAGCGCGCATCGCCGACCGCGAATTTCGAAGAAAATCATCTCCGTGCTCATGGCTACACCGCCACCGGCCCGGTGCGCCGTCGGACGAGTTTCGTCTTGAGCAGACGAAAAAGGATCTTGCACACGTCGAACGACCCCATCTGCGATTCCGCGACAATGTCTTTCACCGTCGCCTTCCCATTGACGAACGCCAGGACGGCGCGCTCCTCGCGCGTCAGATGAACTTGGCCGAAGGCGTCGATCTTGTCGTCCATGCGGACAAACACCAGGTCGAAGTGGGTGATCTCGCTCTTGATCACGCGCCATTCATCGATCCGGCGCATGCCCTCCATCAAAAGACCGTCGACCGCGACGCCGAGCGATGCCTCGGTTGCCGAGGGCGGCAGGTCAGTCGTGGCGCGGAACCAGAATCGCCCGACGGTGCGCCGCATGCCCTCGTAGACCAGCGCGGAGGTTTGCAGGCCAATCGCTTGCCGCAACTGGGTCGGCGACATCAGGCCCGCGGCGATCAGATCCTGGCCCAGCAAACCGGGCGAAGTCTGCTTCTTGCGCTCGGCCAGCACTTCTTGCAGGGCTGCCCGATCGATGATGCCGGCTTCGACGGCGAAGCGCCCAAGCAGGAACTCCTCCGCCCCTGGGGCCGCCGCGGCAAAGTCGATGCGTCCGTGGTGCAGGATGATTTCCGTCCGGTCGTCGCCATGCGCCAGGGTGAGCACGCCGGTTTGCCTCTGGTCTTGCAAGAGGAGGAGGACGTCGCCGAGCGAGATGACGGCCAGATCGCCCGCAAGCGACGCGGCCGTCGACTCGTCGATGGTTGTTGGCGCGGGATTCTCGGACGGCCTTTCGCGCGGATCACCCACCGTGGCCAGATCGACGGGTGCGGCGGGATCCTCGGGGCCGTGCGTGGCCAGGGATTGCAGGGATTGGTTGACGACCGCGAGCAGCGCTTCGGGCGCGAACGGTTTGAGAATCGTGTCGGTCACGTTGGGGGCGTGGGCGGGCAGATCCTCGATCTCGTCCGCTCTAGCGCTCATGACCACGACCGGAACGTCCCGCAGCCGGGCGTCCCGCGCCATGGTCGAACACACGTGCAGTCCACTGTGGTCAGGTAGGAGGAAATCCACCACCACGAGGTCGGGCTTGTCCGCTCGCGCCGCAGCCAGGCCTGCAGTGGCGGTCACGGCCGTGGTCACCCGGTGCCCGGCGCCGACAAGAAGCACCTGCACCAGCTTCAGGATGGTCGGACTTTCGTCGATGACGAGCACGCTAGCGCTCGCCATACTGGCTCCGGCTGCACATGGCGCAGCCGCAAGCTACCACGGAAAGATCAGCCTCGGTGAGGGTGTTTGGATGGCGAGGCCCTGAGGTTTGCTGGTAGAATATTATGGCGCGTTTTCACGGGGTTTAGCCCTCGGTGGAGCGCGTTATAGCCATGGACGGCTACCCTCGCCGGTTCGGACAATACGTGTTGCTCAAACCCCTCGCTCGCGGGGGGATGGGAGCGCTTTATCTGGCCGTGCATGGGGACCGCGGCACCGAGAAGCTGTGCGTGGTCAAGACCGCGCTGCATCACCTCGCCGGCAAGGGGTACGTCCAGCGGTTCAAGGACGAGGCGAAGGTGGTTGTGCGGCTGTCGCACGGGAACCTGGTCACGGTGTTCGACACGGGTGAGGTCGACGGCGAGATCTACCTGGCGATGGATTTCGTGGAGGGCAAGGACTTGCGCGCGGTGTGGAACAAGTGCGCGCAGAAGGGCATCGCGTTTCCGATCGACATTGCGGTACACATCGTCAAGGAACTTAGCCGGGGGCTCGGCTACGCGCACGCTTTTGAGAGCCTGTCGCTCGTCCACCGCGACGTGTCGCCGCCGAACGTGCTGCTGTCGTACACCGGCGAGGTGAAGCTGACGGATTTTGGTCTTGCGACCTCGACGCTGAAGCTGGAGAAGACCGCGCCCGGCATCATCTACGGTAAACTCAGCTACATGGCGCCCGAGCAGGCGCGCCGTGACGCGCTCGATGCGCGCACAGACCTTTACGCGGCGGGCATCATCTTGTGGGAGTTGCTCACCGGGCGGCAGTTGTTTCCGGCCTCCAGGGGCCCGGCCGCGGGGGTCGGCGAGACCGAAGATGAACTGCTGGAAAAAGTTCGCAACCCGAAGCCGGTGCCGCCATCGCAGCGGGCCAAGCGGGTACCGCCTGAGCTTGACCGAATTTGCATGCGCGCGCTGGCGCTTGCTCCTGCGGCGCGGTACCAGTCCGGCGAAGTTTTTCGCGCGGAGCTGGCCGCGTTTCAGGCCAAGACGGCGCCGGCGACTGACGGCGAACAGCTCGCGCGGTTTCTGCGTGAGCTGTTCGGCGAGGCGATCGACAAGGAGCGGGCCGAGCGAACACAGTTGGTCGCGGGAACGACGGCGGTCGCGAGCCTCGAGACGCTGCGTCCCCAGGTGCTTGGCCCGCGTGTACCGCGACCGACCGGGAAGCCGGAGGAAGCGATCAGCGCCAGCGCGGGAGACCAGACCACGGCCGCATCGTCTGATCGCGGTGAGTCGGCGATCGTCGGCACGGTCTTGCAGGGCCGTTACCGCATCAAGCGGCTTTGCGGCGAAGGCGGCATGGGCCGCGTGTACGAGGCCGAGCACGTCGATATTGGCAAGCGTGTCGCGGTCAAAGTTTTGCACCCGGCGTACTCGCGCACGCCGGAGGTGGTGGAGCGGTTCCGGCGCGAGGCGCGCGCAGCGTCGAAGATCGGACACCAGAACATCGTCAACGTCACCGATTCGGGAACCACCCTGGACGGGTCGTTCTTCTTCGTGATGGAGTACATCGAGGGCGTCGAACTCGGCTACGTCATTCACAAGGAAGGGCCGCTGGCCGTCGAGCGTGCGTTGCGCATCACCGATCAGATCTGCCAGGCGTTGCAGGCCGCGCACGATGTCGGTGTCATTCACCGCGATCTGAAGCCCGAAAACGTGCTTCTGGTCGGCAAATTGGGCGAGAGCGACTTCGTCAAGGTCCTGGACTTCGGCATCGCCAAGTCCGCCGATGTCGAAGAATCCAACCAGGCTGGCCCCGCGGGACGGCGGCTCACCAGGCCCGGCGTCGCCATGGGCACGCCCGAATACATGGCGCCGGAGCAGGCCGCGGGCAAGAGCGCGGATGCCCGCTCGGACATCTACGCCGTGGGATCGATTTGCTACGAAATGTTGACGTCGATTCCGCCCTACGACGGCGACAACGTGATGGAGATTCTGCACAAGAAAGCCAACGAGGCACCCAAACCGATCCGCGAGATTCGGCCCGAGCTCAGCCCAGAGGTCGAGGATCTGGTGTCCCGCATGATGGCACGCAATCCCAACGGGCGACCACCAAGCATGACCCTGCTGGCGCGCGAGATCCAGGGACTCATTGCCAACCTGGGCAACACCCAGGCACCGCTGACGCGGTTTCCGACGCCGCGCCGCGAGTCGCCCCTGGCCGGCGCGCTCGAGCCCGGTCCTGCGGAAAAAACGCCCTTTTCCCGGCCAAAGATGGCGATCATCGGGGCGGCGTTGGCCGCGCTGGCGGGCTTCGTGGTGGTGAGGGCGACCCGTCCGCGTGGTGCGGCGCCAGTCGTGACCCAGGTTTCACCCGCGCCGGTGGCGGTCCCGCCGGTACCGGTCCCGCCGGTGGCGGTCCCGCCGGCGCTCATGCCCGTGCAGCCCGAGCCTGTCGTCGTGGCACCCCCACCGGTTGCGTCGGCGCCGGTACCGGTGGAACGTCGAGCAACGTCACTTCCTCCCAGGCCGCGTGTGGCGCCGGCCGTCCCGGGGCCGCAGATTCTCGATCAAGGGAAGAAAGCGATGCAGGCGGGCCACTTCGACGAGGCGCGCACCGCATTTACCAAGCTGCTCGATTCAAGCCGGAACCGAGGCGCAGCCCTGGTGGGCCTGGGCAAGATCGCGTTCCAGGAAAAAAAGTACCCCGAGGCGGTCAAGCGGGCGCAGGAAGCCGTCAAGGCGCGCGCCGGAGCGGAGGCGCGGACGCTGCTTGGCGATGCCTACTTCCGCATGGAAAAGTACTCCGACGCCATCAAGGCCTACGAGGATGCGCTCAAGGTCGATCCGCACAACGCGGCGGCCAAGAACAGCCTCGAGCGGGCCAAGCAGCGCATGAACTAGCGCAACTTTTTTGTCCTAGGGCCGATAATCAAGGTATGCCGCTTCCCCACGCAGGTGCTCCCCGTGATGTGGGCTGACTTCTGGACAAAACTGACTCAGGTGGCGCACGATAGGCTAAACTGAAGTTCCCGACGCATTTTCGGTGATTTTCATATTGATTCTAGATAGTTGAATGACTTATCCACAGCTTTTTGTGTCCACGTAATGTCTACATTTTGGAGAAAATTTGCCGACAACGCGCGAAGGGTCGAAATTTGTTGTCCAACCATTCCAGGGACTTAGATGTAGACAGCAGCGCGCATTCAAAATTCTCGCAACCATTTGGAATCAACCGGGAAAGTTCGAAATCACGTCGGTAACTTCAGGCTAAAGATGGCGATGCGGACAAAGGTGGACCCACTGGGCCAGTCGGCGAGGACTCGGGCTCCCGTCGCGGCGGCACCTAGTGCTGTCTTTCGGGCAGCTTCACTCTTCAGTGGGATTGGCGGATTCGATCTTGGCTTGGAAAGCGCAGGGTTCCAGATCACGTTTCAATGCGAGATCCAAGGATTCTGCCGGAGCATCCTCAAGAAACACTGGCCGGACGTACCGCGCCACGAAAACATCAAGGAACTCAATGCAGCCGACATCCCAACTTCCGATGTTTGGGCCGGAGGTTTTCCATGCCAAGACGTCTCGCTGGCACGAATGGGCCAACGCGACGGGCTTAAAGGGAAACGGTCTGGACTCTTTTATGAGTTTGCTCGCCTCATTGGAGAAGCACGCCCCCGAGTTGTACTACTCGAAAATGTTGCAGGTCTTCTTAGCTCGCACGGGGGAAGAGATTTCGGCGCGGTCATCGGGACGCTGGCCGAGTTCGGGTATTCTGTCGGCTGGCGTGTGCTTAACAGCAAAAACTTCGGAGTCCCCCAGTCGCGCCAGAGAGTCTACATTGTCGGGTGTCATCGAGATGACAACGGTCCCGAGCAAATACTTTTTGAAGCCGAGCGCGGCGATTGGGATGCTGCGGCGAGCCGATCAGATGGGGAGGCCGCTCTTTCGCCCTTTAAGAGAAGCGTTGGAGATCTTAGCGGCTATGGCCCCGTCGTCCAATCGATCGCCTACTGCCTCTACGCCTGTTCGGCGCGCCACACGGGCACCGACTGGAGTCGCACGTACGTCCAATACCCGCGCAAAGGCCAGGTCCGCAGGCTCACGCCAAAAGAATGCGAAGGGATAATGAGATTTCCGCCCGGTTGGACCGTGCCACCGCCAGGCATCTATCGAGAAGGTGACCCAGACGGCCTTCGTTATCACGCGCTCGGCAACGCCGTCACTCCGCCGGTCGCCGAATGGCTGGCGACGCGCATCCGCAGCTATCTCGTCGAGAGTGGGCGCGAATCGTTTGCAGCATGAACATCGTTCTTCGTCCTAGCGGAGGTCGTGGCGAATACGAGCTTGCAGGCAGGCAGGGGGAGTTGGGCGCATCCGATCTCTTCGGGCGCGCAATCTTCATTGAGTTATTGCCGGGAGTAGCCATCAATAGCTACAGCCAGTGTCTTGAACGCGACGGGAAGCCGAGAATTCGTCTGACGCACTCCGCGCGCAACGCTCACCCGTCTGCAATCATCGTCGCCGCGATGATGTTGCCGAGACCACGAAGAGAACGACACGAAACGCATGGGAGCGAGTTGCTACTGTCCAATCATTTTGTCGTGCAGACGGTCAGAATAGAAGTCATTCTCCGTTCTGACGGCAGCGTACTTGTGTCGCCCCTGACTGTTCGCCTAGAGAACGCCGATGATGTCCGTCTCGACATCAATTTTGCGGAGCGCATGGCGCGTGTCGTCCGAGTTTGGACCGCCGCCGCAAGCGCGCAAGACGCCGTCGCTGTAGCAGTGCGCGCGCATGCCGCCGCGTTCAGTTCTCAACTGTCTGGTCAATCTCACCTCGTGGCCGCTGCGCCTGCTTTGCGTGCTGCATTGAACAGACCAGACGCCGACATGCTGCCGATCCTGGAGAGACGATTTGGACTCGGACTGCCCTACATCTCAGGGGATACGCTGGACGGCGACTTCGCCGAGGAAGTTGGGCACATTGATCCGGCAGAAGCTCGCATTGAGCGCGTGCGACAATGGAGGCTGGCGATTATTCGCGGTAGTTCGTCCTCCGCGTTCAGACGGCAGGTGCGGGAGGCATACGACTTTCGCTGCATGTTTTCCGGCAAACGGCTTCCACGCACCGATGCCACCGCCACCGTCGGCGTCGACGCTGCCCACATTCTGCCGTGGAGTCGGTATGATCTCGACGCCACGGCAAACGGCATTTGCCTGAGCAAGGAGTGCCATTGGGCCTTCGACGCGGGATTGTTCAGGCTCTCGTTTAATGCAAGTGGCTACGTCCTTTCGATTCCTGCCGCCGTTCCTCCCGCCGCACGCAAGGCAAATTTCGACCTCGGCCATTTTACTGCGCTTGCTGGCGCGATTCCTCGGAACCGACTTCCAGCCGACCAGGCGGTTTGGCCATCGAAGCACTACGTCAACGAGTTGAATCATTTCCTCGATGGTGTGGCTACCTAGTGCGATGGCAGACCGGTTGTCTCCTCGGTGGCCGACGTTGCCCGGATCGGGGATCGTGGCCACGCGTAGCCGATGTCCTCGCATCTTCACGCCACGCGCAAGGTGGGCTGCGTGTGGCTGGTTTTGGGGTGATCATCGACGAAGATAGCGCACGTGTCGGCCGCAGCGGTGCCGCGCGTATACTGGCGGCGTGGGACGGGCACCTGCCGTTGATCGGCATGACATCGAGGACTTGTACCGCAGGTTCGGGCCGCTGGTGCGGCGGCGCGCGCGGGCGCTGCTTGGCAACGACGCCGAGGCGCAGGACGCGCTGCAGGAAGTATTCGTGCGCGTGATCCGATCGATGGGCGAATTTCGGGGCCAAAGCCAGCCGTCGACGTGGCTTTATCGCATCGTCACCAACTTGTGCTTGAACCGGATTCGCGACAGCAAGCGCCAGCGTGCGCGGCTGCAAGAGGCGGGGTTGGGGCGGTCGGATGTGCAGCCCGGCGGCGCGGGTGCCGGTCCCGATGGGCGGATTGTCCTACAACGTGTGCTTGATCGCATCGATCCGGAACTGGGCGAGATCGCTGTCTACTACTACGTCGACGAGATGGATCAGGCCGAGATCGCGAGCATCCTGGGGCTCTCGCGGCGCACCATCGGCTACCGCCTGGAACGATTTTTGGCCGAGGCGCGGCCGCTGCTTTCGGAGAATGAAATTGCCGCGCTCATGCCGGTTGGGGTTCCAAAGGACGGAAAAGGGGCGCCCGAGTGAACGACTCAAACCAACAGAACCAGTCGAGCGTGGGGACGCGCCGCAAGCGGGGAGCGGACTGCCTATCCGACCTGACCTTGCATCGCTTGCACGGTGGCGAGCTGGAAGCGGCTTTTCAGGCCCGCGTGACCGCGCACATCGAGGACTGTGCTTCATGCCGGGAGGCGCGTGCTGTCCTGGGTGCGGACGTCGGGCAGTTTTCTCAGCAGAACCACATTGCGTCGCTGGTCGCTGATGCGCTCTTGCGCGCGAGCCAGCCGTCGCCACTGGTGCGCTGGTTGCGCCGCGCGGTTGCGCCACTGGCCGTGTGTGCGGGGCTGGGTGCGGCAGCGGTCGCTCTGCTGGCACCCGGGCAGACGCCATCGGTTGATCGAATCAGGACCAAGGGCGGATTTTCCCTTTCGGCGTACGTCCAGCACCGCGAGCAGGACGGACCGGGCGCGCTGCACCTGGGCGAGCCGCTTCACCCTGGAGACAAACTACAGTTCCGCTACAACGGCGACGCGGGCTACCTGGCGGTGGTTGCACTGGATGCGGCGGGGAAGCTTTCGACCTACTACCCGGCTGGTGCTGTTGCGGCACGGGTCGAGGGTGGACGGGACGTGCCGCTCGCCACGGCGGTCGATCTCGACGAAACCCTGGGCAATGAAACCATCGTGGCAGTGCGCTGCGACGAGGCAATAACCATCGACGAGGTGCGGAGCGCGGTTTCGCGCGCGATCGAGCGGCGGCGGTCGAGTTTCGGGGCGGCACCTTCGGGTGGCGGTCTGCTTGCATTGGATTTACCGTGCGCCCAGGCGGGTCTGCACATCATCAAGGTGGATTTGCCACGGAAACCGTGACCCGGCGGGGGCGGGGCGCAGGGCTTGCCATGATGTGGTTGCGCGCAGCCGCCGTTGCCGTCGCGATGGTTGCGAGCTTGACTGGTGTCGCGCGGGCCGAGGTCAAGCGCTACGCCTTTCTGATCGGGTCGAACCGCGGTGCCGCGCACGAAGTGCCGCTGCGCTTCGCCGAGTCCGACGTCGGTGCCGTGGCCGACACGTTGAATCGACTGGGCGGTTTCGCCAGCGAGCGCACGGTTCGTCTCGCCGCTCCGACGGGCGAGCGGGTGCGGCGTGCGCTGCTTGATCTGAACCTGCGCATCCAGCAGGAAATGCGCGTCGGCGACGAGGCCGTGCTGTTCGTCTTTTACTCGGGGCACGCCGACGCGGCGAACCTGCACCTTGGCGGCACCCAGCTCGCGACCGACGAGCTGTCGGGCCTGGTGCGCTTGTCGCCCGCCAAGTTGAAGATATTGCTTGTCGATGCGTGCCGCGCGGGGACGCTGACGCGGGTCAAGGGTGGTCGGCAGGTGGCACCGTTTCAGATCGGCGCGCAGGATCAGCTACGCCAGCAGGGCTACGCCATTATCACGTCGTCGGCGGCGGGCGAGGATGCGCAGGAATCGGATGCGCTTCGCTCGTCGACGTTCACGCACCACTTTCTGTCGGCCCTGCGTGGCGCCGCGGATTCGAACCGCGATCACGTCGTGACCCTGGGCGAAGCCTACGCTTATGCGTACGAGCAGACGCTGAAGTCGTCGATGACGACGCTGGTCGGAGCGCAGCACGCCACGTACGATTACGACTTGCGCGGACGGGCCGATCCGGTGTTGGCCGACTTGCGCACCATCGGTGATCACGCGCAGGTGTTGCTGTCGACGCCGGGCGACTATTTGCTGACCTCGACGGGCAGCGACGCGGTTCTTATCGAGGCCAGCGTCAAGACGCCCAGCGCGACGCTATTGGTGCCGGCGGGCCGCTTCGCCGTGCGGCTGCGAACCCGCACCAACGTGTATCAGACCGAGCTCGCGTTTTCGCCAGGCGTGCCCACGGTGCTCGGCGAACAGTCCATGTCGCCGGTGCCGCTCGCCCAGGTGGTGCGCAAGGGCGAAACCGAGGCGCGCTTTGCGCATGGGCCCACGGTCGCCGCATCCATGCACGGGCCGCTCGGGAGCGGCCTGTCGGCGATGGTCGGGGCGCAGGCGAGCTGGGCGTTCGAGCTGCCGTTCTTCACGCTGCTGCCGCGCGTGGGCGTGGCGACGGGGCATGCCACACAGCTTGGCGACAACACCCGCAGCCACTCGGTGGGCGAGCTTGCAGTCGAGGTGACGGCGTTGCGCGTGTTCGATCTGGGCAAGTTGTCCGTCGCGCCACTGATTTCGGTGGGCCCTGGTTTTCTTCGCCAGGTCGTCGAGCCGATCGCGTGTACCCCGCCCGCCGTCGATTGCAGCTTTGAGGCGCGGCCGGTCGCGCTGGTCACCACGATCGGCGCGTGGGCGGCGTGGTCGCTCGGTCGCGGGTTCCTGATCGAAGCCACCGCCGAGCTGGCGAACTTCTACCTGCGGCGCCAGCAAAAAGCCGACGGTTTTGACGCGCAGGCCGAGTTGTCGGGCGCGCTCACCGCCCGCGCCAGCGTCGGCGTTGGGTATCGTTACTGAATCACCGCGGACACGGAACCTCCTCGACGCGGTACCCGGGCGGCGGATCGATCACGAACGCCGCGTCGCTCAGGGTCGGGTTGATGATGCGATCGCCCTTGAGCTTGATTTCGACTCCGTCGTCGAACGATTGGCCTGCTTGCGCGAAACGAATCACGCCCGGCAGCGAGGTGGGTCCCTCGCCCACGTCCTCGAACGCCACGCGCCACGGGCTGCTTGACCCAGCGGTCACACCTTCCGCCGCGACGACGACGTAGGACGGTGGTGTGCCGCGTCGTCGCATGGTGACCGCGAGACGCTGCCACGGAGCATTCTTCGCCTGGGATTCCAGCAGCAACACATCTGCGCCGAGGTGGTTGTCCCAGGCGATGCCGCTCGGCTGTACATCCGGCGGCAGCAGCACATCGCCAAGCAAGAGCGCAGCGACCTCCTGCGGCGTCAGCGGAACCGGAAGAAGTTGGGCGATGTTGCGTGTACATGCAACGCCGTGCCGCATGGCCCGCTGCTCGTTGTCGACCATGGAGAAGACCTTCCCGTTGGTGGCGAGAGAGGCCACGGTGCCGCGCAGGGTCACCTGCGCTTCGAAGCGCAGGCGGCCGTCTCGGTCCAGCAGCATCAAGACCGTGGCGCGCACGCGCTCGCCGTTGACCAGGGTCGTGGTGCGCGTCTCCAGGTTGGCGCTGCGCAGCGCTTGCTGACGCGCCGTCAGGGCGCGTAGCAGTTCGTCGGCCGTTGGCGGTGGATACGGACGCGGGATTGGTGCCCTGGGCTGCGTCGCGCAGGCAAAGGCCAGCAACCACGGCAGGGCTCGCCACCCGTTCGCCCTCGTCATCGTCATCGCGGCGCCGCCTGCGCGGGCAGCCGCGCGAGTTGTTCCGCCAGGTGCTTTTCCAGGCTCTTGCGCAACGGCTCGTCGGGCTTGAGAGACAGCGCTTTTTTGAACATGGTGGCAGCGCGCTGCACCTCGGCCCGCCTGGCGTAGAGTTCGCCAAGGTGGGACCACACCTCCGGATCCTCGGGTTCCAGGCGACCCGCCTGCTCCAGGAACAGCGCCGCGCGCTGCAAGTCGCCGGCGCGAAAATGCACCCAGCCCAGGCTATCGAGAATTGCTCCCGATCCGGGCTGCAGCGCCAGGGCGGCTGCAAGACGCAGGCGGGCAAGCGGCAGGTCGTGATCATGGTCCGCAGCGATGAAGCCGGCAAAGTTCAAAGCCTCGACCGTCGACGGCGCTTTTGCCAGCACCGCCTCGGCGGCCGCCAGCGCCTGCTGCCATTGGCCCATTCGTTCCAGCGTGGCGGCTCGTGACAGGAGCAAGTGTGACTCGCCCGGGTGCTGCTCGATCGCTCGGTCGAGTCGCTGCAGCGCCGCCACCGACAGGCCCAGCTTTTCATCGACCAGCGCAGCCGCGAGCGCCAGATCGATTCGCTGCCGTCCGTGTTGCGATGCCCGCGGCTGCGCCACGGCCAACGCCTCTGCCGCCTCGGCCGCGCGCCCGTCCTTGACCAGGATCGGCACCAGACGCAGGCGCGCTTCAACAAACGTGGGCGCGTTCTTGGGCACCGCCAGCAGCGCCGCGATGCCCTCGGCGCGACGCCCCAGCTCGACCAGGATCGTCGCGCGTTCGAGCGCCAGCTCCGCCAGCCACGACGGTCCCTGCTCCTTGTCGCCTCCCGTGGGTGCCGCCTTGTTGTCCCGTGCAGCGTCGTCAATGATCGCGAGCGCTCGCTCGAATCGACCCACGGCGCGTTCAAGCGACACCCGCATCAGCAGCGATCGCCACGCCGCATTTTTGCCTCCGATCTCGTCCGCGAGCAGGCGCGCCTCGTCGAGCGCGCCCTCGGCCACCAGGCAACGAGCAAAAGCGGTGCCCACATCGAGCGCGCCCTCGGACAGTTCGAGCGCCTCGCGAAACTCAAGCTGGGCGTCCTGGCTGCGCCCGCTCGCGGCGAAAAGCCACGCCAGCGCCAGGTGCGCGTCGAGCAACGTGCGATCGGCCGTGAGGGCGTCCCGGTAACGCGCTTCCGCGGCCACCACATCGCCGAGCGCCCAGGCCACCGCACCTGCCCGGACGCACGACGCGCGGCGCAAGGGCGGTCCCTTGCATAGACGGTCGAGCGTTTGTTGGCCGCCCTCGACGTCCAGCGCCATGATTTGCGCGTCGGCAAATTCCAGGGTGAGGCCCTCGATGGTTTCCTGTGCGGCGTCGGCGTCGGCGCGCAAGGTTTCGACGGCGCGACGCAATGCCGCGGCCGCCCCCTTGGTGTCGCCCCTGGCCTGCAGCACGTGCCCGCTGGCGGTCAGCCCTTCAATGCTCGTGCCTTTGCGCTCGCTCTCGGTGGCTTCCCGTGCGGCCTCGTCCACCTTGCCGGCGTGCAACAGGATCTCGGAGCGGCGCGCATGAAGCTCCGGCCTTTCGTCGTCGAACACCAGCGCGGTGGCCAGCTCGGCGGCGGCGTCCTCCCAGCGCTCTTCATCTTCGTACAGGTACGCGCGCGCGACGTGCGCGTAGGCCTGCGGATCCACCGAGCGCGCCGTCACGATGCGTCCCTTGACCAGCTTGGTGACTGGCGCGGGCGCGGTGGCGCAGCCGGAGCTACACGCGATCGACGCCCACGCCACGGCCAGAACCAGGTTGCGCAACGGGTTCACGATCACAGCGGGATGTTGCCGTGCTTGCGCGGTGGGCGCTCCTGCCGCTTGTTGGCCAGCATCGCCAGGGCACGACTCAGGCGGGCGCGGGTCTGCCGCGGCCGGATCACCTCGTCGATGTATCCCAGCGCTGCGGCGCTGTAGGGATTGGCGAATTTCTCGCGGTACTCCGCCACCCGGCGCGCCCGTTCGGCCACCGGGTCGGCCGCGCGCCCGATCTCGTCGCGAAACACGATGCCGACTGCGCCCTCGGAGCCCATGACCGCGATTTCCGCCGACGGGTAGGCGAAGTTCATGTCGGCCCGGAGGTGCTTGGACGACATGACGTCGTACGCACCGCCGTAGGCCTTGCGCGTGATCACGGTCAGCTTGGGCACGGTGGCCTCGGCAAATGCGTACAGCAGCTTGGCACCGTGCCGGATGATGCCGCCGAATTCCTGTGCCGTCCCGGGCAGAAAGCCGGGGACATCGACGAACGTGACCAGCGGCAAGTTGAACGCGTCGCAAAAGCGGACGAAGCGCGCGCCCTTGGTGGAGGCGTCGATGTCGAGGCAGCCCGCGAGATGCGCCGGCTGGTTGGCGACGACGCCGACCGGCTTGCCATCGATGCGGCCGAGGCCAACCACCAGGTTGGGCGCGAACTCGGGGTGAATCTCGAAGAACCCGCCGTCGTCCACCACGGTCCGAATGAGCGTGTGCATGTCGTAGGGCTTTGACGGATCGGACGGGATGAGCGCATCGAGCGAAAGATCCTCGCGGTCGGCGGGATCGGTCGCCTTGCGGCGAGGCGGATCCTCGCGGTTGTTTTGCGGCAGGAAGGTCAGCAATTCACGCAGTCCTTCGATGCAAGCCGCCTCGCTGGCAAACGCACGATGCGCGACGCCCGAGCGCGCGGCGTGCGTGTGAGCGCCGCCCAGGGCTTCCTTGCTCACCTCTTCATGCGTCACCTGTTTGATCACCTCCGGGCCGGTGATGAACATGTGGCTCGTGCCCTCGACCATGAAGATGAAGTCGGTGATCGCGGGCGAGTAGACGGCGCCCCCCGCGCACGGCCCAAGCACCGCCGACAGTTGCGGGATCACACCCGACGCCGCAACGTTGCGGTAGAAAATTTCCGCGTAGCCGCCGAGTGACGCCACGCCTTCTTGAATGCGCGCGCCGCCGGAATCGTTGAGGCCAACCACGGGAGCGCCCACCCGCAGGGCGAGATCCATGATCTTGCAGATCTTGGACGCGTACGCCTCGGACAGCGATCCCCCAAACACCGTGAAGTCCTGCGCGAACACGAACGTTTGCCGTCCGTGTACCAGACCGTAGCCAGTCACGACGCCGTCGCCGGGGATCTTGGCCTCGGCCATGCCGAAGTCGGTGCAGCGATGAGTGACGAACTTGTCGAGTTCGGTGAACGTGTCGGGATCGCACAACAGAGCCACACGTTCCCGCGCCATCAGTTTGCCGGCCTGGTGTTGGCGAGCCGTGCGCTCGGTTCCGCCGCCCGCAAGAGCGCGGCGTTCCAGATCTTCGAGCCGGGCGATCGCGGGAGAGGGCGTCGCCGGTGTTGTCGCGGCGGGCCGGATTGGAGGTGAATCGGCTGACATGGTGATCAGAATGGCGGCATTGGGATCCCCAGGCGGGTAGAAACATAGCGTGTGATGGCCAGTTGCGTCGCCTCGGAGGGATTCAAGAAACGCAAACCACAGCCGCCGACAGTTGCTTCCTGTTCGGCCTCTGGCGCGGATTCTCGCTCGGGCGCGTCGCCGACGACCTCGACGCGCGCCTCAAGCCGCAACATGGCGTCGCCGTCGGGCAGGCGCAAGCGCA
Source organism: uncultured Myxococcales bacterium (assembly GCA_964431675.1). Lineage (GTDB taxonomy): Bacteria > Myxococcota_A > Polyangia > Fen-1088 > Fen-1088 > CAYSKR01. The sequence continues at coordinate 403 of CAYSKR010000067.1, read as the reverse complement.
CGGCCACCGGACGGCCGGCCTCGAACGGAGCCGGGTACACGAGGCGCAGTCCCTCGCGGCCAATGTCCCGCGACAGGCGAAACACACGGCGACCCTCGGCCGCCACTTCGACCACCACCGCAGCCGGCGCCACGAGGCCGTATCCCACCCCGTCAACGTAGCACGGGATCGGCCGGCGCTTCGCCTGAAGTAGATGCCGACGCTTTACGCCAGGAGGCCAGGCAACGGGCCGGTCGCCAGGCCAGGCGGTCCGAAGAAGGTCGTGACGTCCGTCAGGCCCATGGCCTGGGCCAAGGAAGTGAAGAGGCTGTTGATCGGGAGGCGGTCGTACTTGACGAACCGGCCGGTTTTCAGCGCACCGCCGCAGCTCCCAGCGAGGACATAGGTCAGCCTGTCCCGGTGG
>CAYSKR010000066.1:0-3917 GCA_964431675.1 uncultured Myxococcales bacterium | reverse complement strand
GGCGGCGCGGGCGGCGCGGGCGGCGCATTCGGCGGCGCGGGCGGCGCGGGCGGCGCGGGCGGTGGGACGTGCGCAGTCGGCACCCTGTCGGTGACATCCGCGGGCGCGCCGGTGGTCGTTCCGGTCAAGCAGCCGGTGCAGTTTCAAGCATCGATGCGCAACGGCCCACTGAATCTGGACGTGACCGCCGCCGCGGCGTGGGCTGTCGAGCCTGCCAACGTGGCGGTGATCAAAGGCGGCCTCTTGCAGGGCCTGATGGCGGGGAGCGCAACCGTGGGTGCCACCTACTGTGGACAGATCGCGACGCTCGCGATCACCCTGCGCGACGTCGTGGTGACGCGCGTGACGATCAATCCCATGGCCATCGTCCTGAACCAGACCAAGCCAATGGATAGGATGCGCGCCACCGCGACCTATTCCGACGGAAACACCATTGACGTGACGGAACTCGCGACGTGGAGCACGGGCAATGCTGGTTCCGTGACCGTTTCCAACATGGCCGGAATGCGCGGCACGGTCACTGCCGTCAGCAACGGAACGACTATGGTGACCGCCACGTTCGCCGGTGTCGATGGCACGGGCGGCGTCCTCGTCAACCTGACAAGCCAACTCACCCTGGAGATAACGCCCCCCGCGCCGGTGCTCAACGTCGGCAACACGGTGACGTTGAAGGCGACGTTGCGCAACGGAGCCACGACGCAGGACGTGACCAGCATGGTTGCGTGGCAGTCGTTGCAACCTTCCGTCGCCATGATCGGGACAACCGGTGTGGCGACCTGCATTTCTGCGGGAACCGCCACCGTCGCAGCGGCCTACAATTTGACCACCGTGGCAACGACTACCCTGACGTGTACCGGCAGCTCCATGATCATCGCCATCCTCGTCCGCCCTCAGATCTCAACCGGAAGCTTCATGAGTGGAACGCAGCTACAATACTATGCCGACGCCTACTTTCAGGGCAGCCTGATGCCACGCCCCATCACGTCGATGTGCATGTGGGCGTCGTCGAATCCCACGGTCGCGACGGTCAACCCGAGCGGCGTGGTGACCATCGGTGCCTCCGGTGCGACCACCATCTCGTGTAGCTACTCCGGCTTGATGGGCAAGGGATCGCTGACCGTCAACTAGGCGTGAGCGCCGCGGCGCCTGGGCGAACGGACGTGGCGGCGGTGACCAGGTCGAAGACCCGTCCATGGCCGCCACCAAAATCGGCGCTCTTGTACAGCGCGGGCAACTGGGGCGTTGCCGACAACGCCACCCACCATGCGTGCGACGTGTACGCCACCACCGGTCCAGCGTACAGAGCCGAATGTTCGAGCTTGCCCTCCTCGAACCGACTCTGGTTGCGCAACTCCAAACCCAGGGTACACCGGCTCGACAGTCGGTAGGCCGCGCCCAGATCCAGCTCCAGCATCTGCTCCACCTCGGTCGCACCCGGCTTGCTCATGTCGAGCTCAAGTTCACCGACCACGTTCGCCGCCAGCAGGACGTTGCCCACTTGCTGGTCAAAGATCAGCTTGGCCTCGAACTCCTGCTCGGTGGTCGAGGCGGTCACTTCCCCGTACAGCGCGAACCCGAACGCATCGGCCACGGGATCGCGCAGCTTGTATTTCCATTCCGACGACACGCCGGCGAACTCGAACGAGGTGCCCCGGGTGGTTTTGCCAGCCGCGTCGGCGCTGCCGGACGCGCTTGCCGTGGTAATGATAATCATTCTCATAATCATCAGCGCCCGTCAAGCCCAATCTCTTCGATCTTTGTGCGCCGTCGCCGCGTGCTGCTAACCTTGGTCGCTCATGCGCGTCGGCGACATCGATCTTGGCCCCGGAGCTGTGCTGGCCCCGATGGAGGCGGTCACCGATCTGCCGTTCCGGACGGTGTGCGAGGAACAAGGCGCGGCGCTGACATTCACCGAGTTTCTATCCGCCGAGGCGCTGACCCGCGGTGCGCACAAGGCACTCGGCCGCATGTGGCCAAGCCTGCACGGCCGCCGCTTCGCGGTGCAGATCTACGGCCGCGATCCCGCCGTGCTGGCGCGCGCCGCGGAAATGGCGGTCGACGTCGGCGCGGCGATTCTCGACATCAACATGGGATGCCCCGCGAAAAAAGTCACCGCCGGCATGTGCGGCTCGGCCTTGATGCGCGAACCCGACCTGGCCGTCAGCATGGTGGCGGCGGTGCGCAAGGCCGTGCCGCTCACGATGCCGGTCACGGTCAAGCACCGGATCGGCTGGGACGATGCCTCGATCAACGGGGCCGATTTCGCCCGGCGCCTGGTCGATGCCGGGGCCGCCATGATCACCGTGCATGGCCGCACGCGCGCCCAGGGGTTTTCGGGCTCGGCGCGCCTGCCGCCGATCGCCCAGGTTCGCGAGACCCTGCCCGCCCACATCCCCGTGGTCGGCAACGGCGACGTCAAGACCACTGCAGACTGGGCACGCATGAAGCGCGAAACCGGGTGCGACGCGGTGATGATCGGGCGCGGCAGCATGGGCAACCCGTGGATCTTCAGGAGCCTGCGGGCACTTGACGCCGGACTGCCCGATCCGGGGCCCCCATCGCTGGCCGAGCGGCACACCGTGTGGAAGCGACACGCTGGCCTCGTCACCCTTCACTCCCCCGAACGCATGCAAGTACACGAGCTCAAAAAGACGCTGGCGTGGTATTCGCGCGGCCTGCGCGGCGGTGCCGATCTGCGCCAGCGCGCGTCGCAGGTGGTGTCGCCACCCGAGTTGCTCGACCTCGGCGAAACGTTTTTTTCTCGCCTGAGCGAAGAGTTGCCGGAAGGATGCGAAATCGCAGCGCCCAGCGCCATCGCAAAGTCCATCGCCCGCAGCTTGCGCAAGGCCGGCGATCACATCGAAGCTGTCGAGGAATGCCCGGCGTGATCACCCGGCGCGCGGGCGCAGTGCCGCGGGCCGTCGTCGGCAAATCCGTTGACATCATGATGTCTTGTGCACATCATCATGATGTGCGCACCACCCTAACCATCGACGACGACATCGCCACTCGCCTCGACCAGCTCAGCCGCAAGACGGGGGCATCCTTCAAGGAAATCGTCAACGATACCCTGCGCAAGGGACTCGAAAAGCGGCCACCGACGCCTGCCCCCTTCCGGATCAAGACCCGCGATCTTGGACTGCGGAAAGGCCTGCAGATCGACAACATCGCCGATCTCATGGAGCAGCTTGATGGCCCGTCTTACAAATGATTCTTCCCGACGTTAATGTCCTCTTGTACGCCTACGACGCCGGCTCGTCCCGTCACGCTCGGGCGCGCGAATGGTGGGAAGGGGCCCTCACGGGCAGCGAGCCGGTGCGTTTGCCGTGGGTCACCATTTTGGGATTCATACGCATCGGTACACACCCCAGGGTGTTCAGCCGACCCATGGCGATCGAAGAAGCCGTCGCCCACGTGTCGAGGTGGCTGGAACGGCCGATGGTTGAACCGATCGAACCTGGGCCTCGGCACTGGGCGGTGCTTGCGGAACTGCTCCGCGATGCCCAGATCTCCGGGAACCTGACGACCGACGCGCACCTCGCCGCGCTGGCCATCGAATACGGCGGCACTGTCTACACCACCGACCAGGACTTCGCGCGTTTTCGCCGCGCGCAAACGTCGAACCCGGTCGCGCCGTGATGCGAGGGGGGGGGCCCGCCCGGAACACCCCCCCCGGCCGCTACGGCAGCAGCGCCGCGACTTTGATGACGGCGGCGGGGACGCCGGCCCATTCGATCACGGCGTTGGGGCAAACGCCGAGCGCCACGACCGCGACCGCGGTCAGCACCAGGGCAACCCGCATGGACGATGACGGATACGCCTCGGTGCCGCGAATCGGATCCTTGAAGTACATGGCCACGACGATGCGCAGGTAGTAGTAGACGCTGACCACGCTGTTGAGCACGCCGATGATGATC
>CAYSKR010000065.1:0-2956 GCA_964431675.1 uncultured Myxococcales bacterium | reverse complement strand
GGTGTCGCGGCTTTCCCAGTCGCGCCGCCAGCGTTCGATCGAGGTCAGCAGATCGGTTCGCAGAGCTTCGACTTCACCGGGCCTGGCCCAGTCGAGTACGTCGGCGATCACCACCGGCGTGGACCCGATTTGCAGAATGCGGGCGAGCGCATCCAGATCGTCATTGGCGAGCACGATACAGCCGTCGCTGGCGCGCGGCGGCCGGCTGTAGGTGTCGCGCGCGGTCCCGTGCAGCCAGATGCCGGAGCCATCACGGCCGCGTACGCGGTCCCACTCGTTCGGATAGTTGATGGGGAATGCGCCGCTGCCGTAGAAATCGGTAAGTTTTTCCCTGGGCAACTGGCTGACCACGTGGTAAATGCCGATCGGCGTGCGCTTGTCGCCTTCGCGCAGCTTTTCCAGTCCGTTCTTGCCGATGGTCACGTAGTAGTCGGCCACGTAACGCGCCGTGCCGCCGGTGTTCTCGAATACGAACAGCGTCGATTTGGCCGAGTCGAGGACCAGCGCGTACTTCTGTTTCTGCGGCATTTGCAGCAGGTATCGCGGTGCGAGCTCGCGCGGAGTCTCGATCTGATAGCGCGCCAGCCGCGCGCGCGCCTCCTCGCGCAAACCGTCGACCTGGTCGGAGGGGGCGCCGGAAGCGTTGCCGATGCTGTTGATCGGGCGGGAACGCGCGAGCAGCAGGTCTCCTTTCACCAGTTGCGCCAGGCGGAAATTGGGGTTCGACGCCAGCAGATTGTCTATTTGTTCGAGCGCGGAAGAGAATCTGCTCTCACCTATGTCCAGCAGCGCCCGCACCAGCATGGCCTCGGGCGCGGCGAGCTGGCGTGCCACCGCCGGCGGGCCCAGTCCCATTGCCCAGGCATACGATGCACCGGCCGCGGCGATTGCCACCAGCGCCTGTGCCAGCGTCTGCCTCGAACCTGCTTGATATCGGCGTGACGGGGCGCTCACTTAGTTCATTCTTTCCTGGACGATCCGCCAGCGATCGTTGTTCTTCGCGAGCGTCAGCGTCTTGGCGCCAGAGGTGTTCAGCGTGTCGGACTTGTAACCTTGGCGAAAGCTCACGATGGCCCAGCCATTCGCGTCGAAGGAGACTTTCGGCGAGCCCACCGTGACTTCGATCGACTTCGGCTTGGTGATGCGATCGCGCCGGGTGGCTTCCCAGGCCGCGCGCGGCTCGCCGCCGGGTACCTCGAAACCGGGCGCGTAGTGGGCGAGGTACGCATCCGCATCCTTCGCCGACCAGGCCTTGGCCCAGCCCATCACCGCAGCCAGCACCGCCTCGGTTTCCGCCTTGCCCGGTGCAGGCGGCTTTGGCGACGGCGGCTTCTTGTCCTTCGGGTCGGGTGTTGCCGCGGCCGCAACCGTGGCCTCGGTTACGCCCGCCTGCGAAGTCCCCTTGCCCGGCACCACGCTGCTGGAAAACAGATCCTTGATCATTGCCAACTTGGTTTGCGCGGCGGCGTTGCCGCGGTCCAGCTGCAACGCCTTGTCGTAGGCTTCGCTCGCCATCTTGGCGTACACGTCGCCGAGGTTCTCGTGCGCGATGGCGTAACTCGGATGCGTACGGATCGCCATCTCGAGCGATTTGCGCGCCTTGTCGTACTGCCCCTGCGAGGCATACAGGACGGCAAGATTGTTGTAGGGTTCGGGCAACTCCGGGTAATCGTCGGTCAGGGCCGTGAACACCTTGATCGCGTCGTTCGGTTTGTTCTGCTCGGTGAGGATCAGTCCCTTGAGGAAGCGTGCGCGCGCGTCGCGCGGATTGGCGGCGATCGCGGCCTCGATCTTTTCCAGCGCGGCCGCATGGTTGCCTTGCTTGAACAAGCGGCTGGCGTCGTCGTAGTTGTCGGCGACCGCCAACCCGCACTGCAGTGCAAGTGCGAGCAGTGCGGCGCCCAGCGCTGCGGTTTGCAATCGGCTCATGTGCTAAACTTTACCTCAATAAGAAACGGTAGGTTATTGTAAATAATAGTAGATTCTATCAGCAGGGCGCCCTGTTCGACAATCCGAGAGCGCCCAGGCCTGCCGGCCCCGTTTGGCGGCGCCGTGCACCCGACCCAGAATGATTCCTGATGCTGAAGATTTATAACTCGCTCACTCGCGCCAAGGAGACTTTTACCCCGATTTTCGCCGGAAAGGTGGGAATGTACGTGTGCGGGATGACCGTGTACGACTACTGCCACCTTGGCCACGCGCGGGTGATGGTGGTGTTCGACGTGGTCAAGGGCTGGCTGGTCGCCGGCGGCTTCGACACCACTTATGTGCGCAACATCACCGACATCGACGACAAGATCATCAAGCGTGCCACCGAGAACAACGAACCCATCGAGAAGTTGACCGCGCGTTTCATCGAGGCGATGAACCAGGACGTGGCTGCGCTCGGCGTGCAGAAGCCCGATATTGAACCGCGCGCCACCGCCAACGTCCCGCAGATGGTTTTGCTTATCGCCGCGCTGATCGACAAGGGCCTGGCCTATCAGGCACAGAATGGCGACGTCTATTACTCGGTGCACGGATTCCCCGGCTACGGCAAGCTGTCCGGCAAGACGCTGGACGAACTGCGCGCCGGCGAGCGCGTGGAAGTGGATGCCAACAAGCGCGATCCGCTCGACTTCGTGCTGTGGAAATCGGCGAAGCCGGGCGAGCCGGCCTGGGATTCGCCCTGGGGCAAGGGGCGGCCCGGCTGGCACATCGAGTGCTCGGCGATGAGCGAACGCTACCTTGGCGAGCACTTCGACATCCACGGCGGCGGCCAGGACCTGCAGTTCCCCCACCACGAGAACGAGATCGCCCAGTCGGAGGGCGCGCACGGCCACGCTTTCGTGAACTACTGGATGCACAACGGCTTCGTGCGCGTGGACAACGAGAAGATGAGCAAGTCGCTTGGCAACTTCTTCACCATCCGCGAGGTGCTGGCCCGGTACGACGCGGAGACGGAGCGCTTTTTCAT
>CAYSKR010000064.1:0-5214 GCA_964431675.1 uncultured Myxococcales bacterium | reverse complement strand
CCCGAGCATCGGCGCTCCAGCGGTCGAGCTGCCGATGGACGATGCCGTTGGACCGGACAACGGGACGGCGCCGACCGATTGGGATGAGGCGACGCGTCTGCGCTATGAAAAGGAAGCGCTAGGGTTCTATATCACTGGCCACCCGTTGCAACCTCGTCATGTTCACAGGACGCTGCAATCGAGGGGCCATCCGTCAGGCGATGGGACAATGTGGCCCTACTTGACCACGTCTTCGATAGTGTGGACAGCGCGTTGTCAGCCCCATAGGCCGTGGTACAACGACTTTCCTTACTTGACCACGTCGGGGAAGCCGGTGCGCCAGGCGGTCGATAAGGTGTCGAGATCCAGATCTACTGACGTCCCAAACTTGAAGCGGCGGCCGCCGGTCTTGCCCAGGATCTCGATGGCGGCACCGATCGATTCGGCAAGGGCAACGACCGCCGCTTGCTTGTCGGCCGAAAACGACACCAGCACGCGCGAGGGTGCCTCGCCAAACAGGTGCGCGAGCTCGGGCAGTTGCCGCGACGGCAACTTGCACTCGACGCCGATCGCGCGCTCGCCGCCGATGCAGCACTCGGCCAGCGCCACGGCAAGGCCACCTTCAGACAAGTCGTGCGCCGATCGAACCAGGCCCTCGGTCGCCAGGGCCACGCACAGCGCCTGCACCCTCTTTTCGAGCTCGATGTCGAGCCGGGGTGGCCGACCCGCGACCTTTCCGTGCATCACCTTGAGATACTCGGAGCCGCCGAGTTCGTTGGTCTGCACGCCGAGGAGCGCGACGACATCGCCTTCGCTCTTGAACGTCTGGGTGACGGCCTTGGCTGGGTCGGCGATCATCCCGACCATCGCGACCATCGGCGTTGGGTAGATGCCCTGCCCGTCCGTCTCGTTGTAGAAGCTGACGTTGCCCGAGACGATCGGCGTGCCCAGAGCGACGCACGCATCACGAAGGCCACGGATGCTTTCGGAGAACTGCCACATGGTTTCGGGCCGCTCGGGGCTGGCGAAGTTCAAGCAGTCGGTGACCGCGAGCGGGGTGACGCCGGTGGCCGCCAGGTTGCGCGCGTTTTCGGCGATGGCCAGGCGCGAACCCTCGTACGGATCGAGGTAACAAAAGCGCGAGTTGCAATCGACGACCAGGCCGAGTCCCTTCCAGGTTCCGTCGGGGCGCCGCACGCGAACGACGGCGGCATCGGCTTCGCCAGGCCCGACGACGGTGCCGAGGCGCACCATGTGGTCATACTGGCGGTACACCCATTCCTTGCTGGCGATGTTGGGCGAGCGCAGCAAGGCCACCAGCGTCTCGCCAAGCTGCGCGCCCGACGGTTGCGGCAGAGTCAGCGGATCGAACGCCTGCAACGCATCGAGGTTGCCCGGGCGGGCCATGGGCCGTTCGTACTTGAGGCCCTCGGCCAGCGGATCGGCCGGCACGTCCGCGACAACTTTGCCCTCCGCCTTGAGCACGACATTTCCCGTCGCAGTCACGGTGCCGATGAACGCGGTGTCGAGATCCCACTTGTCGAGGATCCGCATCGCCTCGGCCTCGCGGCCCTTTTCCACCACGGCCAGCATCCGCTCCTGCGACTCCGACAGCATCACCTCGTAAGGCGTCATGCCGGGCTCGCGCCGCGGCACCTTGTCGAGGTCAATCTCCACGCCGTTGCCCGCGCGGGCCGCCATTTCGACTGACGACGAGGTCAGACCCGCCGCGCCCATGTCCTGAATGCCAACCAACAGACCGGGTGCCGCCATCAGTTCGAGACAGGCTTCAAGCAGCAGTTTTTCCGTGAACGGATCGCCCACTTGCACCGTTGGCCGCAGCTCGGCCGACTTGTCATCGAACTCGGCCGAGGCCAGCAGCGACGCACCGTGAATGCCGTCGCGGCCGGTCTTCGAACCGAAGTAGAGGATTCCGTTGCCGACGCCGGTCGCCCGGCCAAAAAATAGACCGTCTTTCTTCGCCAGGCCCAGCGTGAACGCATTGACCAAGATGTTGCCCGCGTAGCATTCGTCGAAGCCAACGTCGCCGCCGACGGTGGGCACCCCGATCGAGTTGCCGTAACCGCCGATGCCGCTGACCACGCCCGACACCAGGTACGGCGTGCGCGGGTGCGACGGCGGCCCGAAGCGCAGCGCGTTCAGGCTGGCGATCGGCCGCGCGCCCATGGTGAAAACGTCGCGCAGGATGCCGCCGACGCCGGTCGCAGCACCCTGGTACGGCTCGACGAACGACGGGTGGTTGTGCGACTCCATCTTGAACACCGCGACCTGGCCGTCGCCGATGTCGACGACGCCCGCGTTTTCGCCCGGCCCCTGCACAACGCACGGCCCGGTGGTGGGCAACGAGCGCAGAAACACGCGCGAGCTTTTGTACGAGCAGTGCTCCGACCACATCGACATGAACAGGCCAAGCTCGGTGAAGCTGGGCGTCCGATCCAAGATCGAGAGCATGCGGTCGTATTCGTCGTCGGTCAGACCGTGCGCGCGGCCAACCTCGCGCGTGACTTCGGGCTCGCGGGACGAACTCACGTCGGCCTCACCGACCTGGAGTCTGGTTTTTTCGCCAGCGACATGCGCAGCGACTCGAATATCTGTCGGCCGGATTCCTCGCCCAGCAAGGCTTCGGACGCTCGCTCTGGGTGCGGCATCAGCGCAACCACGTTGCCCGCCTGGTTGGAAACCCCGGCGATGTTTAGCTGCGATCCGTTCGGGTTATCTGCGTCGCGCACGCCGCCCGAGGCATCGCAGTAACGAAAAATCACCTGGCCGCTTTTCCCCAGGCCGTCGGCGTCATCGCACACGTTGCGACCATCGCCGTGCGCGATCGGCAAGCGCAAGACGCGGCCCGCAGGGATCGCTGCGGTGAACGGCGTGGGCTTGCCCTCGACCCGCACGTACACCTGCCGACATTCGAACCGCAGGCCCACGTTGCGGGCCAGCGCTCCGGGCAACAGGCCCGATTCACACAAGATCTGAAAGCCGTTGCAGATGCCCAGCACCGGGCCGCCCTTCGCCGCAAACGTCCGCACGGCATCCATGACCGCCGACTGCGCCGCGATCGCGCCGGACCGCAAATAGTCGCCGTACGAAAAGCCCCCCGGCACGATGACTGCATCGGTCGCGGGCGGCAGCGTGGCCTGCTTGTGCCACACGAACGACGCTGCTTCACCGAGGACGCGACTGACGACATGCAGGGCGTCGTCGTCGCAGTTCGAACCCGGGAACTGCACAATCGCGATGTGCATCGCGGCTACTCCGACAGCTCGAAGCGAAAGTCTTCGATCACCGGGTTGGCCAGCAACTTCTTGCACATGGCCTCGACGCGCGCCGCGGCCTCGGCCTTTGAGCCAGCCTCGAGTGCGATCTCGACGAAGCGCCCCACCCGCACGTCGCGCGCCTCGGGAAAACCCAGTTTCGCCAGCGAGCGCTGGACGGCCTTGCCCTGCGGATCGAGCACGGCCTTCTTCAACGTCACGAACACCCGAGCGGTCACGATGCCCTCGCCAGGTTGCGGCGAATGCGAGCGATCGGCTCCTCGGCGTCGGGCACAAACTCCTTGCCGGTGATGAGTTCATAAAGCGCGATGTAACGGCGGGCGGCCTCGATGCGCACGGTGTCCTCCATGGGTGGGGGCAACCCAACGCCGCGGTAGCCACGATCGACGTAGCTCTTGCGCACGTATTCCTTGTCGAGGCCGCGCGGCTCTTCCTGGCGATCGAAGCGCGCTTGGTAGTCGTCCGCGTACCAGTAGCGCGAGCTGTCGGGGGTGTGGATCTCGTCGATGAAGCACAGCTTGCCGTCATGGCGGCGGCCAATTTCGTACTTGGTGTCGACCAGAATGAGGCCCCGCTGCAGCGCCAGTTCCTGGCCGCGAGAGAAAACCTTCGCGCACATCAACGCCGCCTCGTCGAAGTCCGCCGCGGACAGAACGCCCAGATCGAGGATCTCTTGCCGCGACACCGACTTGTCGTGATCACCCTTTTCAGCCTTCGTCGACGGCGTGAGAATCGCGCGTTCGAGCTTCTGATTCTTGTGCATGCCATCGGGCAGCGCATGGCCGCAGAACCTGCGCGACCCGCTCTCGTAGTGAACCCAGATCGACGTGCTGGTGACGCCAGTCAGGTACGCCCGCATCACGAACTCGACCGGCAGCGGCTTGCACTCCGTCGCCAGCATCACCGTCGGATCCGGCACCGAAATGACATGATTGGGCGCGAGCTCTGCGGTCGCCTCGAACCAGTACGCTGCGGTCCGGTTGAGGACCTGGCCCTTGAACGGGATGGTGCCCAGAACCACGTCGAACGCGCTGATGCGATCGGTGACGACGATGGTCCGGTGGCCGTCCCGCGTGTAGCAGTCGCGCACCTTGCCCTCGTACTTGGTGCCCAGATCGTCGAAGCTGGTCTGGTTCAGCGTCTTGGTCAGTTGCGCCTTGATGAGGTCAGTCTGGTCCATTGGTCTCCTCTGCCGTCCCCGAAGAAACCAGCGCCCGATCGATGATCTGCCCACAAAAACGCACGTGGTGTTGCAGATCGAAGCAGCGGTCGAGTTCGGGTGCCAGGAGCTTCGACGCAATCTCGGAGTCGGCACTTAGCCGTTCGCGAAAACCCGCACCGCCGCCCATGGCCCCGAGCGCGTGTTGTTGCACGAGCTCGTACGCGGCCTGCCGCGCCATGCCCTTGCCCACCAGTGCCAGCAGGACGGCCTCGCTGAAAAACAGGCCGCCCGTGATGTCGAGATTCTTGCGCATGCGATCGGCATGGACGACCAGCCCCGACACCAGCGACGTCGCTCGCCGCACCATGAAGTCGGCCAGCCCCGTCGCGTCCGGCCCAATCACGCGCTCGACCGAGGAATGCGAGATGTCGCGCTCGTGCCACAGGGCCACGTTTTCCTGCGCCGCGCCCGCGTACGACCGCAACAGCCGCGCCAGCCCGCACAGATTCTCGGACAAGATCGGGTTCTTCTTGTGCGGCATCGCCGACGAGCCCTTTTGTCCCGCCCCGAACGCCTCCATGGCCTCGCCGACCTCGGTGCGCTGCCAGTGCCGCACCGTCATCGCGATGCGTTCGATGGCGGTGCCCACGCGAGCGAGCGCATTGAAGAACGCCGCGTGTCGATCACGTGCCACGATCTGCGTCGGGACGACCTCGGGCCGCAAGCCCAGCGCGGCAAGCGCCCGCGTCTCGATCGCTGGATCCAGGTTGGCATAGG
>CAYSKR010000063.1:0-10223 GCA_964431675.1 uncultured Myxococcales bacterium | reverse complement strand
CCCCCCTACCGCCGCGCGAACTTGCCGACGATCGGATTGTCTTCGCGCTCGATGCCGATGGTGGTTTCGGGGCCGTGGCCGGGGATGACCAGGGTGTGGTCGGGCAGGTCGAACAGTTTGCCGCGAATCGACTCGGCGATTTTTTCGAACGAGCCGCCCCATAGATCGGTCCGCCCCACGGATCCCGCGAACAGCGTGTCGCCGGCGAACAGCAGCGGCGCCTCGTCCGGGCCCTGCACGTAGAAGCACAGGGATCCCGGCGTGTGGCCGGGCGTGTGCAGCACGTTGGCTTCGCGCCGTCCGAATTGCAGCATCTCGCCGCCCACAAGTTCCCTGGTCGGGGGCAAGACGTCGGCGGCGGTGATCCCGAACAGGCCTGCCTGCATTTCCAGGTTGTCGTACAGCCAGCGATCTTCGCGGCCCAGCGCGGTCTCCGCCTTGGTCCCCAGCGCCACGTCTTTGGTGCCCATGACGTGATCGAAGTGCGCGTGCGTGTGAATCAGGTTCACCGCCTGCACGCCCATCGACTTCAACTCGGCCAAAATGCGCGGCGCCTCGTCACCGGGATCGATGACGAGGGCCTCGAACGTTTCCGGGCAGGCGAGAATGGTGCAGTTGCAGCCAAGCTCGCCGACCGGAAAGGTCTTGCGAATTAGCTGCAGCCGCTGGTCGTCCCGCAGTTGATGCACTTGTGGCAGCTTCCGTTGGGGATCATGATCGATCCGCACTCGGGGCAGGTCGGCGCGTCGGTGCGGGCGATGAACCCGTAGGCCTTCGCCACGTTGTGCCCGCCGTTGCCGTTGCCGTTGCTCTTGTGTCCGTTGCCGTTCGCGGCCACCGGCCCGCTGACGTCGACCACCACCACCGACGGCGATTCGGCCGCGATGGATGTCAGCTTGGGTGCGCCGTCTGCCTCGCCCAGGATCTCTTCCTTGACGAACTTGCTGCCCAGCCAGCGGAACAGGTAGTCCATGATGCTGCTGGCGCGCGGCAGCTCCGGGTTGCCGGTGAAGCCCGACGGCTCGAACCGAGTGCGCGAGAACTTGTCGACCAGCAGTTTCAGCGGCACGCCGTGCTGCAGCGCCAGCGAGATCGCGGTCGCGAAGCTGTCCATCAGGCCCGAGATGGTCGAGCCCTCCTTCGCCATGCGCACGAAGATCTCGCCCGGCTCGCCCGTCTCGTACAGACCGACGTGGATGTAGCCTTCGTGCCCGGCCACCGAAAACTTGTGCGTGACCGACTGCCGCTCGTCGGGCAGCTTGCGCCGCACCGCCGCGGGCGGGCCACCGGGTTTCGCCCGCGGCAGCATCGCCGTCACATCCGCCGTCGCTTTGGCCAGACCCGGATCGGTCTTGCTGGTCGACAGCGGCTGCGTGCGCTTGCAACCGTCGCGGTAAATCGCGATGGCCTTGAGGCCCTCTTTCCAGGCCTCCATGTACGCGCCCTCGACGTCCTCGACCGTCGCTTCCGGCGGCAGGTTGACCGTCTTCGAGATCGCGCCCGAGATGAACGGCTGCGCCGCCGCCATCATGCGGATGTGCCCGAGCGCATGGATGGACCGCGTGCCGTTGGCGGCGCGGAAGGCGCAGTCGAACACCGGCAGGTGCTTGTCGACGAGGCCCGGCGCTCCCTCGATGGTCTCCTCGCGATCCACGTAGTCGATGATCGCCTTGCGCTGCCCGTCGTCGTAACCCAGATGTTCCAGCGACTCGTCGGTGGTGTTGTTGACGATCTTGATCAGGCCGCCGCCGACCAGGCGCTTGTACTTGATGAGCGCGATGTCCGGCTCGATGCCGGTGGTGTCGCAATCCATCATGAAGCCGATGGTTCCCGTCGGGGCCAGCACCGTCGCTTGCCCGTTGCGGAAGCCGTGCTCGGTGCCGATGCGGATCGCGTCGTCCCAGGCCTCGCGCGCGCCCGCCATCAAGTCCATCGGCACGTACGCCGCGTCGATCTTGTCGACGTGACGCCGATGCTTCTTCATGACGTTGAGGAACGGCTCCTCGTTCTCGGAATAACCGTCGAAGGGCCCCGTCACGTCGCGCGCGATGACCGCGCTGGTCCGGTATGACCAGCCGGTCATGACCGCGGTGATGGCACCGCAGAACGCACGCGCCGACTCGCTGTCGTAGGGCAATCCCAGCGACATCAGCAGTGATCCCAGGTTCGCATAGCCAAGGCCCAGCGGCCGGAAGCGGTGCGAGTTCTGTTCGATGGCGGGCGTCGGGTACTTGGCGTTGCCAACGATGATCTCCTGCCCCAGCGTGGTGATCTCGATCGCGCGCTTGAACGCCTCGACGTCGAAGGCGTCCTCGGCGTTCTGGAACTTGCGCAGGTTCAGCGACGCCAGGTTGCACGCCGAGTCGTCGAGGTACATGTACTCCGAGCACGGATTCGACGCATTGATGCGCGCCGTGTTGGACGACGTGTGCCAGGCGTTCACCGTCGTGTCGTACTGCATGCCCGGATCACCGCACTCCCAGGTCGCCTGCGCGATGTCGCGCCATAGCTTGCGCGCCTTGAACGTGTCGACCGGTCGGCCGTTCCCGATGGCGCGGGTCGACCAATCGCGATCCTTGAGCACCGCCTCCATGAAGTCGTCGGTGACGCGCACCGAGTTGTTGGAGTTCTGGAAGAACACCGACTTGTACGCCTCGCCGTCGAACGAGCCGTCGTAGCCGGCATCGATCAACTTCCACGCCTTCTTCTCTTCCTTGGCCTTGCACCAGATGAATTCCTCGATGTCGGGGTGATCGACGTTGAGGATGACCATCTTGGCCGCGCGCCGGGTCTTGCCGCCCGATTTGATGACGCCGGCGAACGCGTCGAAGCCCTTCATGAAGCTGACCGGGCCGGACGCCGTGCCGCCGCCGTTCAGAAATTCGCGCGACGATCGGATCGGCGACAGGTTGGTCCCCGTGCCCGAGCCGTACTTGAACAGCATGCCCTCGGTCTTCGCCAGCCCGAGGATCGATCCCATGGTGTCTTGCACGCTGTTGATGAAGCACGCCGAGCACTGTGGCTCGGCCTCGATGCCGACGTTGAACCAGACCGGCGAGTTGAACGCCATCTTCTGGTTGACCAGCAGGTGCTTGAGTTCAGCGCGGTAGATCTCGGCCACCGCCTCGTTGGCGAAGTAGCCGTCCTTCATGCCCCAGTCGGTGATGGTGTCGGCCACCCGATCGATGAGCTGCCGCACCGAGGTCTCGCGCCCAGGCGTGCCGAGCTGGCCGCGGAAATATTTCTGCACCACCACGTTGGTCGCGGTCTGGCTCCACGCCTTCGGGATCTCGACCTCCTTCTGCTCGAAGACCGATTTGCCGCCCTCGCCGTTGATCGCGGCGGTGCGCAGCTCCCACTCGACGCCCGCATAACCGTCGTCGCCTGGCCGGGTAAAGAAGCGCTCCAGCAGGACGCCCTTGCCGCCCTTGGACCTGATCTTTTGTACAGTGATCGACGACTCGGTCGGCAGCATGTCCTTGGCCGTCCTGCCGCCCCGGTTCTTTCGGATATCTTCCTTTTCAAGCATCGACTGGACCTCCCGTGAAATGCGCTGTGCCCTCTTACCTGCCCTGCTCCCAGCCAACGATGTGAGAGCTCAAGGGGCCCATATGAGTCCTCATTTTACTCCCCTCTGTCAATAAAAAACACTATACCTTGTGTTTGGCTACATCATCGTACACTATATACAGTGTTTATATAAACATGTGGACAGTTGTAAAATTCCTCTTCCATGACGCCCACTTCGACGCTGTCAACCGCCTGTGGATACAGCACTTGACCATACACTACGATATATATAAATTATCTTTTCGCGCCGGGGGCGAATCGGTAAAAACTGGCGCTCCCTGGCCACGGCATTAGGATCGCCCCGTGCTTCGGCTCATCGACGTTGCCTTGCTGCGTGCGGGTCGCTTGATCCTCGACCGTGCCACCCTGGCGATCGATGCGGGCGAATTGCTCGCTGTGCACGGGCCACGGAGCGCAGGAAAGTCCTCGCTGTGCGCGATCGCCGTGGGCGCGCTTCGTCCCGCGAGCGGCCGGGTCGAGGTCGCCGGGCGCGACGTGATGGCACTGCAAAGCGGCTCACTCCCCTACGTCAGGCGCAACATCTCCTACCTACCCGCGAATCCGCCGCTCATCGATGAAGCTACGGTCCTGTGGAACGTGATGCTCGCGCTGGCGGTGCGCGGCGCTTCGGTCGGCGTGGCAGAAGACGAAGCGCGCGCCGCGCTCGATCGCCTGGGTATCCTCGACGTCGCGCAAGCCCCCGTGGAACAACTGTCGAGCGGCGAGCGCCGCCTTTGCGCCCTGGCTCGGGCTCTCACCGGTCAGCCGCCGCTCGTCGTCCTCGACGAACCGGCGGCCGCCCTGTCGCCAGAAGATTGCGTCAAGGTGGCCGAAGCGATTCACGGTGCGCGCGCCGCCGGAGCGGCGGTGTTGTGCTGCACCGCCGACGCAGCCTGGGCCACTGCGCTGGTTGCCCGCGGCGGTCGCGCGGCCGAGTTGCGCGATGGCAGGATCACCGGTGGTGCGGTCGTGGTCAGCCTGGTGGGCGCCACGCGATCGCGGCGCGGCGCCATGGTTTCCGCCGCTGACCAGGGTGTTTCCGAGGATCAAGCCAGCGCTGCGGCCGAGGAGGCGACGTGACCGCTGCCTTCATATGGCGACGCGCCCGCCAGGACGTGCGTCGGCATCCGGGCAACGCGGCTGCTCTCGTGTTGGCTTTCGCCACGTTGTCCGCCTTTGCCGGCCTGGCGGTCCTCGCGCACCGCGCGGAAGACAGGGTTTTCCCCTCGCTGCAACGCAACGTTGCGGTCATCGCGTACCTGCGTGACGACGCGCCCGCGGATCGCGTTCTTGCATTGACGGCGCTGCTCCGCCGGATTCCCGGGGTGACAGGCGTGAAGCTGACGAGCAGCGACGAAGCCATGGCGAGGCTCCGCAGCGAGGGCCGACGACTGGGCGGCAAACCGTTGCTGCTCGACGGCGTCGAACCCGGCTTCCTGCCGCGCTCGCTCGAGCTCACGCTGGCGCCTTCGCCCAACCTGGAAGCGCTGGCCGGGCAGCTCGGTGGACGCCTCGCCCGTTTCAATGTCGTGGCTGCGGTCGACACCATGAGCGACGGACTCGATCGCCTCGCGGCCTGGTTGATCTTCCTGCGATGGAGTTGCCGCATCGCCCTCTTCCTTGCCATCGCAACCGCCGTGGCGATCCTGGCGTGGGCCGTTGGCCGCTCGCGCCGCAGCCGAACGCAACAGGTCGATGCGCTTCTGTTTCTGGGCGAGACACCGACAGGCATTCGGTGGCCGGCTCAAATAATCGGCTCCGCCTGCGGACTCTGCGGCGCGATCTTCGGCCTCGCGACCGTGGTCATCGTTTTTCGCACTTGGTTGCCGACGCTTGCCGCCGACTTTGCGCCGGCGCTCGGCGTCATGCCGACAACCCCGTCGCTCGCCATCGCCGAGTGTGCCCTCGGAGTCGCCCTGGCAGCGATGGTCGGCCTTGCCACGGGCAGCCTGACCGTGCCGATTCCCCGCCATGCGCGCGCTTAGGTCAACCGCCGCTTGCTGCTTGTTCTTCTTGCTGCGGGCAACGCCTGCTCAGGCGAAGCAAGACCGCGACAGCGACACGGAAACCGACATCCTGGCGCGATTGCGCGCACGGCACGAAACCCTGGCGGATCGATACGCCGCAGTTTCGATCCGGGCGCGCGCGCAGCTTTGGACCGTGTACCGTCTATCGCGGCGCGATGAAAGCGCGAGCGGCTTTCTGGCCAACCCTGACCACCGCATCGCCGACGCGCAAGCCCGAGCGCTGGCCCTGACGGTGGCCAACCGTAGCCTGCAAGAGGCACAAACCTGGCGCGAGGAGTTGACGCGGTCCAGCGCGGAACTCGACGAGGTTGAGCGCCGCGCCCGGGCGCGCGCGGACGATGAGAGCGCGCCGCGTGGCCCCTTCCCCCCGCACACCGGATTTCACCCGCCGGTTCGCGGCAGCGTCGTTGGCGTCCCTGGGATGCGCAGGGACGCGGCCACCGGCACGCTGCACCAGGCGCACGGCCTGATGTTCCTTGCGCGCATGAACGAGACTGTGCATGCGCCGCTTTCAGGCGTCGTTCGCCACGTGGCACCGCTTCCGCAGGGCGGGTTCGCGGCCGTCTTGTCGCACCCGCGGGGATGGACCAGCGTGTTGTCGGGCCTCCGGCAAGTCGCGGTTGCGCCCGGCACCGCCGTCGCCGCCGGTCAAGTCATCGGCCTCGTCGGACGCAACCTTGACGGCGCGCCGATGCTGACCCTGGAGCTCTGGCACGGACGTCGGACCGTCGACCCGCGCACGGTGCTGACGCCGCTCCGTTAATGCCGGGGGCCGTACTCAGGTGAGGATGGGCAGTGAGTTGCCTGAATTGTCACTCACCCCGTCCACGTAAAGTCCTGAGGTCAGCATTTTTCCCATGGTCTCGCTCGTGCTTGTCTGAGAAAAAGCAAGGGGGCCATATCCCTTGCCCGGAGTTCCGTAACGATCCCATTCTCTGCGTGGGATACCGAGCGCTTTGATAACCGTCGCCCAGAACTGGTTGACGTACAGGCCAGCAAAAGCCGAACCAATCTTCTTGGTGAGATTGCGGTAATCAATGAAATTCCCCGTTTTGAGGGCTCCACCTGCGCCGCCAAGCGTCGCGATAGCTAAATCAGAGCTGGTGTGCGTATACACGCCTTCGCTGTTGTTGAACACGATCAGCGTATTGTCGAGATACGTCTGATCGCCCGCCTCAGTAACGTCGAGTTTGTTTGCCAGATCTAAAACAATCTTTTCAAAGAACTTCTGGTAGACCTTCGCGTGCCCTACAGAATTGCCTTCGAATCTCACGACGGACTGGTGACACAGCTCGTGCCAGGGGTTCCCACCAATGACCGGGATTCCCCCATCGAAGAAGGTAGTCTGCTGCTGGCTGCCCTGAATCGTTGCGATGCGGCTAATCCCGCACTTGAACGCCATCGAGATGATGTCGTTCATCACTGCAAAGTGCGCCGCACTTTCGTCCTTGGGTGCCATGGTGACGTTCGGCTTCGAGCAGCCGACGCCCGTCGGAATGGGCGTGCCTATGTTGTTCACGTCTTTCTGCAACTGCGCAAGGCTGTCGATGTGGCCGTCCAGGCGTTGTTTATCCAGGGTCGACAGGCGACCCGACGTGCGAAGGTTCTTATAGCTATCAAGCAAATAATCGACCAGCGGCTGGCGCAACGGCGGACGGACCACGGGTAGCGGTGGTGTCACCCCCGGAGTCGGAACCGTGAAGTCCATAAACAGTTCCGTAAACAGCTTGTTCGGATCCGTCTGGGACTTGGCGGCCTGGGTGTATCCAGAGGCAGTCGAGGCGACATTATGAACCCAGGATTGGTTGTTAGCCGGTCCCGTCTGGATCGACCGAGTGGACGCCCGATGGTCTTTGGGATAGTACGAATCCGACCACGCGGCAAGCTGATCGACCGATGGAATGCCATAAGGTGGAAAGAAGCAGTTCCCTGACTGACAGGTACTGCCCTCGCCATTAGTTCTCGCCTCGGTACCAAGGTTGCCAAACGCTGCCCAAGTGTGTCCCGAGGCGCTCGGAGAGTCCAGGCCGCGCAGGACGTTCATCTTCTTTATAAGTTCTGGCCTCAGCACGTTCGATGGAGCATTGAGGATGGGCGAAATAGTGGTCCTGCCGTCACTCGTCGTGGCAATCCCGGAAGGCCCGGAAAGCGGACCCCAGTTCATGTCGTGGCCGGGGTAGAGCGGCATCTTGTTCGGCAAGGTCGGCTTGCCGTGGAAACGGTCGAAGTAGCCACCGTGGATCTGCGCAATCAAAACGAGACGCGGGGGCATGCCGCCAGGGACTGCCGCCTTCGCGCTCCGAGGTAGCAACGACGGCAAAAACGGCAGGGCTAGCGTCACGCCACCTGCACCGCGAAGGAACTGACGACGGTTTTTGTGTTCTGTCGACATGGTGTTTCCTTTCGATCCTACCTAAAGCGTGTCCCCAAAATTGCGCTGCTGGAAAGCGGGCAGCGTGGCCATCTGCTTGAGCAAGTCCTTGATCGTTGGATTCGCCTTGGCGAGACTATCCACCACGCAGTGTGGGTTTGGTTTTGTCGAATCGAGGCTATCGGATAACGACAGGCTCCTCCCCAACAAATATCGCGAATAGTATGTCCGTGCGAAGCACCTGGCCGCTTTGCCGGTCGATTGGATCAACTTCGTTAGCTCCGCCGCTCCAGACACTTCGGTCGAATCGCCAGCCACGATCCGCGGCACGACCTTCGTCGGATCCACGTCGACTCGCTTTGTGATGCGCGTACCATCCGGGGTGAAAATTGGCTCGTCTTTGCGTACGCGCCCCAGCGCATCGTAGCCCTCGAAAGCAAACCCGAGGCCGTTGATGAAAGCTTGGTGGCACCCCCTGCACTCAGGCAGTTTTTCCGTCAAGTACTCCCACTGCTTTCGAGTGCCCTCCAGCGCGAGGAATGCCGCCTCTTCCCTGAGCTTGTCTGACTCCTGGAGAGCGTTCGCAGGAGGATCCGGCAGCTCGTCGCACAGGATTTCTTTGCGCAGAAACGCCCCGCGCGGGATCGGGTGCGTCTGCGTGTCGCCCGCAATCGTCATTTCTCTGCCGGCCGTATTCTTGGCCAAAATGCCCGGGCGCGTGAGCAGTCCTCGCCGCGTGCCCGCGAGAAACGACGGCGGCACACTGACACCGTCCCACCGCGCGGTGCCGAAAAATCTCGCCGCACTCTTGTCCTGAATCGTCGCCGCCTCGCTGGTCAGTAAATCGTCGAAGGTCCCACCCTTCGTCCACGCGACGTACCGCGCAAAATCTAGCGTCTCTTTGTTTATCGCGCTTCGGGTCGGCAAGGCCGATATGTCCGGCCCCAACAACGTCATGTACCGTGCGTTCTTTTTCAAAGCATCCAGTGAAATCTCCTCTGCGAAGTCAAGCTGGAGCCACTCGGTGAAGAAAATATCGGCCTCGATACTCGTCCGAGGATCAGCGATGATACGGTCGAGCTGTTTCTTGTAACCATCCGCCGTCAGCAAGTCACCCGACTTGACGGCATCCCACAAAAGATTATCGGGAATCGAGTTCCAGTATCCGAACGACAGCCGCGTAGCCAGCTCTCCCGCCGTCAGCGCGTAGACCCCCGGTCGCCCAGCCACCACCACGCTGCCCTGCTCGACCATGTAGGTAAACTGCGGCGAGCCAATCAACGCGCCAAGCAGATCGGCAAAAGCAGGCTGATCGATCACCGCCGTGCTCTTGAAGTAGACATCTCGATAGAACTTCAGCAACTCGGCGGATAGCTGCGGCATCCGTAACGCTCGCGCCCCGAACGTGTTGATCACTTTGTCCACACAGACTGCAAGGTCCGCGCCGGTTGCCGTCGCGGCGCAAGGCGCGATCATCCGCAGGGACGCTGGCCTGGCCAGTGCGATACCGACCTTTCCCGCCACCGCGGCCGTCGCCTTCACCCATCTGTAGTCAATGTTCTGATCCAGGCGCCGAAAATCTCCGTATAGATCTTGCGCGCCCCGCTGAGGTCGCGCGTCTTTGGGCAGCGTGTCAAAACTGTCCGCGACATCTTTGTCACTCATGATCGCCTTGACGATCAGCATGTCGTTATTGACCGAATATGCGACTAAATCTCGCATACTGTTGCGGAACTGAATCGCCGTCAGCCGCCGCAACGGCGCATCCACCGCTGCTTCGGGGGAGCAGCTCGCGATCACCACGGGAGGGTCCACCACCACCCCGGGAGGCTTCAGACCAATCTGTCCTGCGCCCCCGGTTCCTGTCCCCCCGGTTCCTGAGTTGGCACTTACGTTGGGCCTGTCGTCTCCCATCTGGCCCACACATCCCGTGGCCGTGGCCGTGGCCGTAGCCATGACCGACAGGACAACCATCGAACACCGCTCGAAACGAATGTAGCTCGCCATGGAAAACCCCTCCTCTGGCACAGACAGAGACACAGGTAACCTACTCGCTGCTCGTGAGACTTCGATGAGACTACGGTCCCCAATGTGGCAATGCAAGGTTTTTGTTCCACACGTTGCTACAATGCCCCACATGAAACGATCCGTCCCTGGTTCGCGCGTGGTCCTGGGCACCCTGGCCTGCGCCTGCGCTTTTGCCGCGGGACTGGTGTGTAGCAGCCCACTGTGGGCCGGCCGGTTCGACCCCTATC
>CAYSKR010000062.1:0-6561 GCA_964431675.1 uncultured Myxococcales bacterium | reverse complement strand
CACCACGAAAAACGGGCCGACCACCGCTGAAGCCGACAGAGGTGCCACGGTCATCGCCGACCGACTTTGTGGTGCGCAAGCAGACCCGATCATCCGCAACGCGCAGGAGGAGCGCCAGCTTGACGTGATCGCCAACTGGCTCAAGACGCGAGGGTATCGCAAGACCGACGCCCACCACGCCGGTCTCCACCCGAACACCATGCCTCCGGGCACATTCGCGTTCAGGATGAATGTTCGCGTTGGGCCTGCACAGGGCATCAACATCCCCGTCGATGTTGTGGTGCAGCCTAAGAAACTTCGACCCGACAAGCTGCCGATCATGATCGAGGCGAAGAGTGCAGGCGACTTCACGAACGTCAACAAGCGACGCAAGGAAGAGGGTAAGAAGATGGCGGATCTCGTCGGGCGCTTCGGGAAGAACGTGCCCTACGTTCTCTTCTTGTGTGGCTACTTCGACACCGGCTACCTCGGATACGAGGCGGCAGAGGGGATCGACTGGATTTGGGAGCACCGACCGATCGATCTATCAAAGCTCGGATTCTAAATGACCCGGAGGCGAACGACAGCGACCGAACTCTGCGCCGCAATTCCCTCGTGCTCCCGGGTCGAGTTGAGGGCCGCGCGCGCGCGTTCGATGGCGGCCAGGGCGGCGACCCGATCGCCGTCACAGATCGCCTTTTCGACCACTGTAAGAAGGCTTCCTACAGTCCATGTCCGCGATTGCTGGCCATCGTCACCGAAAACCACTTGTTTTGCAGTAGTCTTGTGATCACTGATGATCGTTTGGAGCTTTTCGAATCCCGCTGGGGTCGCCGGTTTTCTCCAACGATTACGCCAGTTTCGCTGAGCGGTAGCAAGTCCGGTAGCAAAACCCCGAAAGTCTCCGTCGAGAACTTGGCCCTCGCGCAGCTCGATCTTGAGCTTCCGCACCTCGTCGCAGAGCGCAGGCCAGGGGAAGGTCGTGTACACGTTCATGATGTTCCAGCGCGGGCCATGGGTGATGGTTTCAAGTAGATCACGGCGTGCGCCGTCGACCTGGGCGAGCGTGATGAAGGTGCGGCGGAGATCGTGGCCACGACGCGGCCGCACGCCCAGCATCGCCAGATCGAGTAGCAGGGCGTATTGCGCGTCGGGGCTCGGACGCTCGGTCATGTTGCGGGTGGGGACGATGAAGTCGTCCGCAGATGGCGCCCGGCCGTAGGTGCGTTCCCAGCCCGCCAGCTTCCATTCCGCCAGGACGCGCGCCAGCGTGGCATGCACCGGGATGCGGTGCCCCGCATCTCACACTCCGGCCCCTCGAAGTCGCCCGCAGCGAGGCTATCGACGGCAGCAAAAAAGTGGTCGGCCATCGCGGCCGCCGCCCTGGGATTGCGCTTGTGTAAGAAAGCGACGGCAGCGGTCAGAGCCTCGACCGCCTCCGGCGCGAGCTTGATTTTCACCGACCCAAGATCCGGTCGATCTGCGCTCGGGCGGCTTCGATGCTGACACCTCTGCCCTGCCGAACGGACTCGATCGCGGCATGAATGCCAGCCTCCTCTTCGTCGGTCAGGACTGGCGCTTCATCCACGGGTTCCAGCACGTACCGCCCGCGCGGAAGAGCGCGCAGCTCGACAGGCATCCGCTCGCGTAAGTCGTCCGGGAAATCCTCACCGTTCCAGTTCAGGACGATCGACATGCGCAGATCATAGCGCGGATCCGGACATCTCGGCACGCGGGTCGCAAACGCGGTTACCGGCGTTGCCACGACGTTGCCACGACGGCCGGGAATCAGACGGCAAGCGACGGTCCGGTGCGGGTCGCGCCGGAACGAACCAGCGAGACCGAACCGCCCGCGATCACTCGGAAATCCAGCGCAAGGCCGCGTCGCGCCTGGTGTTTCCCGAAGTGACCGCGGGACAATTCGAATTCCGCTGGGGTCGCCGGTTTTCTCCAACGATTACGCCCACCTTTCTTAGGCGCGACGGCCACGACGGGCGAACGGGGGTGCCTGCGCGAACCCGTGCCGAATCAGCCACCGGCGATAGACGGACCGCAGCGATCCGCGCCATTTGCGCAGCCGTTTCGAGGGGGTAGCAGAGGCCGCTCCCGGATTCACGACACCGCACCCGAAGAACTACAAGATTGGGGTCAAGATTCCTGTCGCGGCACAGTGAATCGTCCACTTTATTTTGTCATGACCCTAAGCGACGAGTACTTCGTGGCCGTGGCCCTGGATCCCGGCGGCAACTTCGGCCAAGCGCGCTACCTCTTGCGCCTGGCCGTGCCGGAGATCAAGGCCAAACTGTAAGGGCCCCCGCAAGAATCACAATCCTGATGTACACCACGTCGTTTTCGTATCGCCCAGACTAATCCGAATAGGGCACAGAGTCCGAAACCGGCTCCGCCCCTGTCCGTATGCGTGAGCGTGCAACTGCAGCCCCCGCTTGAGATGTCGTAGGAACCCTCTGTATCGCTCTCCCCGGATTCGCCCACATCCCCTGGGCTTCCCCCATCGTCTAGCTTCGCTACAGCATCGGGACCCAAGCTGCTGTCCAGGCCGAAATCTCTACTGGAGCTACGGTCTGGGGCGGTATCCGGGGTCTGGTCCGGGGCGGCAGCGGTATCCGGGGTGCGGTCCGGGGTGGCAGCGGTATCCGGGGTACGGTCCGGGGTGGCAGCGGTATCCGGGGTGCGGTCCGGGGCGGCGTCCGCGCCGCCGTCCGCGCTACAGGAGAGTACGTCAAGCACCCAGCTCGTCGTATCGGTGAGCAGATTATTCGGGTCATTGCGAACCAGCAGCGTTGTGTCTCTGAGGGTCACTGCGACTTTGTAACGTCCAACGGCCAAGGAGCCAGCCGGAATTTTGAGGGTTGAGCCGCCAATCTGAGGGGTACCGTCGATGGTCCAGAGCCAGCTCCAGGTCGCGGGCGACACGGAAGGGGTCGACACGGTGAAGTTGGCATCTGTGCAGGTTGTGCTCCATGCCGACGATAGGGGCGAGACAGCGTCGATCGGTTTAACGCGCGTCCAGAATTGTCGCACCAAAGCCTCGCTACACACCGAGCAGAAGGACCTAACTGGGTTGCGCATGAGACACTCGCTCTCCTTGGGGCGATAAACGCCGGTGGAGAGGTAACGGCCACCCTCGAACACACCGATACCCGTGTGGCCTGCATTCTCTGGCGTGGGCACCGGGGTTGTGGGATTAATCCACATTGACCATTTCACCGCAGAGCGCACATTGCGCAGCGTGGCATTGGGCTCGCGGCAATCGGCAATGGGGGAACAAGGCGGATATCCTGGGTATGGATCCTCGTATTCGTCGGCGAGATTGCCCAAGGTATGAGCCAGCTCGTGACCCAGTGCTTGACGAGCCGACAGGGCTAGGGAAACGACGGGGACTTCTCCACCGCTGCCACCAAATTTGGGATCGTTGACAATCACTATGGCGAGGTCGTATTCGGGCACATGTTGAGCGGCGATGGTGAGGACGGCGGAGGTATCGACACAGAGGAGCCGATCGATGTTGAAGCACTTGTAGTAAGTGCCCAGGGCGGTATTACGCAGGGTCGGGGTGTAAGTGCCGTTATCTGCGCCTCGGTCCACAGACTCGACGTGGATGAGCTTCGCACTAAATAGGCCCCGATACTGCTGGAACGGCGTGTATCCGAACAGCACGTCCAATAGCTGCTTGGCGTCTTGAGTAAGCTGAGCCTGATCCTGAGCTCGATAGCCGTCCCCCAAAACCACAACATCGATGCGATTGGCCGGGGGGCCAGACTGCCAGAGCACCTCCACCGGATAACTGGGTGGGGCTGGCACCGCAGCCAAGGCAACCGCAAAGAGGACAGATATCATTACTTGCGACTCACTACTTCGCCTGGGTACAGGCTGCGGCCCAATTCGATGAATTTGTGAGGCTCGATGCCACGCGATCGCGGATCATCAAGCGACAGGGAGTCCACCCGAGCCAACAGGTGCATCGTTGTGGCCCGAAGCAGCCGCGGCAGGCGAACCGAGAAAGCTGATGCCTCAAGCTGCGTGTGGACGGCCTCGATCTGACCGTCTTTGCCAGCGAACTCGCCGCGCAATCTATCGGCAGCCGGAACACCCACAGCAAACAGTGTGGATCCTGTGGCGTCACGCACCTCGACCCGCCAGGGGTGGTCATCAGGGGCACGGCGGTGTGGCAGAGGGAAGTCGACCCGTCGGGCGTCGAGCCGCTCCAGTCCTGAGCGCGTCAGGCGCATCGTGAGCAACCAGTGACTCGATGTCAGATCGTCTGGGCCGGGTCGGGCCGCCCCAGATGGTGGTATGGGCGCGATCGATGATGGACAGCCAAGAGCAGCGAAACATAAGGGCAGTACGATTTTCCAAGGCGTAGCGTACATTGTTATCCTCCTAGCGTGAGTTTACCTGGGCCCTGGGCATTCGTGATCTAAGTGCTGGTAGGTATTGATGATTTTTGGATCGCTTTGTATTACTAACTGGCGACTGTGAGTTTGGAGAGGAGGGCGATGAGGTCGGGTTCGGATTCCTCGATCTGGGTAGAGATGCGCAGCGATCCCTTGGCGTTCGCGGAGCGCGCAATGGTGGCCCGTCGAATTCGCCCGAGGGCTTCGATCAGATGCTCTGGGCTGGCGAAAGGTGCACCGGCGCGGCGAGCACGAAGGTGAAGGAGGCGGGCGAGCAGATAACCGATCACGCAGGTCAGGACGTGGACATGGATCTTCTGATCTGTCCAGTGACGCTGGGGTCGTAGCGCGAGGTGGACGGGGTCCTTCAGATGGGCGAAGACCGCTTCAATGTCGGCCTGGTTTCGGTACGCTTGGATGATCTCTGCGGTGGACCAGAGATGACGATCCGTCATCAACACGATGCGGCCGAGGCTGTTGTTGGCCAAGTCGTCGAAGGCGACCTTTTCGAACTGGTAAGTCAGGGCCAGGTTGGGATCGTCGCCGGTGAGCTGGAAATGCAGAACCTGGCTTAGATGCTGCCGCCCATTGAGACGCAGCTCGATGTCTCGTTCGATGCGTGCACGGTTGCGCTTCTGTTTGCCGCGCCGGAGGGTGTTCGTGAGGTCGTCGAGCCAACGACGCGCGGACGCGACATGCTGGAGGATGCCGCGCATCTGTCCCTCGCGAAGTCGCTCAGAGAGCAAAACCACGACGGTCCGTTCGACACCCCAGATGCGCTTGCATGCGCGATAGGCGGAGACGCTCTGACCGTCGCCGATGTCGACGAGAGTCAACGCTGCGTTGGCCTCGGCAAGCAACGTCCGCTGGCTCGTGTTGGGGATCGCCGTGACGTAGTGGAGTGGCGCTTGGTCTACGAGCTTCTGGTTGGCGCGGGAGACGTTGCCCTTGTCGTAGATGATCGTGAGCGATTCCAGGTCGCGTCCAAGCTCGTCGAGGCGCTGCCGGATCATCGGGAGCACCTCGGCGAAACAGGTCGCATCGGCAACCTGGCCGCCGTAGGTTCGATGCCACAGCGGGATCCCCTCGCGGCGCGAGCACAGCAGCGCGACGCTGACCTGACGGAGATCGTTGCGCTTCTGCTTCTGATGACCACGGGCAGGCAGTTTAGGCCGAGTGTTCGTCGACGCGATGAACGTGAAGAAGTTGGTTGCATCGAACCGCAGGGTGTCGAGCGTCAGCTCGAAGCGCCCGAACGCATCGCGAACGAGGTCGGACTCGATACCGGAGATCGTTTCCACGGGGACTTGGTCCATCTGATCCCAGAAATGCTGACTGGTCAGGCGTTGCACATCGACGGTGGCGAGTTCTCCCAGAGTCGTCGTCTCCGCCCACTCGGCGAAGGCGCGCTTGCTCGTGGCTTGGCACGCTCGGCCGATCGCCACAAGCGTCAAGGACTGGCCCACCGTGAGTCCATCGTTTCGATCGGGGCGTTGGTCAGGATTGTCACGATGGGTGGAACCTCGCTCGCGGCGCCCGGAAGCCGCCATGCGGCGGTCGATCGTTCCGGCGACGTCGAGTTCTTGCGCCAAGGCGTAGAGCGCGGCGACCGCCCCGTGCGAGCGAGAGCGGACCCGAATGGCCTCGGCCGCCTGCAAGCGCGCCAGCAGATTCTCTGCCTTCCCCAGATAGGCTACCACGAAGGCGCGCGGCCTACCGTTCACCCGCCGCGACTCGATGATGCGCCAGTAGCAATGCCCACGTACGCGTAACGGCTGGAAACTAGCCATGTATTCGTTAGTAATACACTGCGCGTAGTGGGTGTCAAATATCCACCAGGCATGGCAATGAATCTGCATTCCTCGACGGACAACCGTCCGATGGAACTGCGAGTCATCCAGGATCGCACGAACATGCTGTTAGTAATACACTCCCAGAAGGGTGGAAACTGTGGCCTCACCGACGGAGAGACGGTTCGCGTGCCCTCGAGAAAGTATGCCCTTCCGGTAAACTCACGCTAGCGGCAAGTTTACCGCGACGGCAGTCAAAGGTCTCGTAAGCATTTGGAAGTAAAGGGAAATGTCGACACGCGGTGTATAGACTAACCGACCCCGAGCGCGGGGAGTAGCGGGGCCAGGTCGGGTTCGATCTCCTCCAGTTGGTAGGT
>CAYSKR010000061.1:0-8887 GCA_964431675.1 uncultured Myxococcales bacterium | reverse complement strand
CGTCACCTCAAAGATCTGGGCCCGAGGTCGCCCTTCGTCCGCCTCGAAGTGGGCAGCGCAAGGGTGACTCCCTTCGTTGCGCGCGACCTCACGTCATTCGTTCACGAGAAGCTGGCCGCGCTCGGACGGCTCGGCGACTATCGCGGCAACCAACCCAGCGGGGTTCGCTGCATACATCCCCTGGTCACGCTCCTGGAAAAGCTCGACGCCGTCACTCGCCGATTTCCCAGGGAGTCCGCCGAACCGGCAGTCTTCGTTCGGCACTACGAGGACGTCGCGCGGATCATCGAGGCGGAGCCCATGCTGCCCCCGCTCACCGACCACACGGGCGTCCGCGCCCTCGCCGACGAGATGTTCAGCCAGAAGCAGATCGCCGGCCTCCCCAACGTTTTGGACCCAGCGTTCGATCCGAATGCGGACGCACGCTGGGATGCGATTCGCGCGGCCCACACCGCGATCGCTCCAATGTTCTGGGGCCCGCGCACATCGCTCGAATCGGCGTGTTCAACGATCCGCGAATGGATCTCCAGGCTTTCAGCTTGAAGCCCGCGCCCGTACCGATTCGCGCTGGTTACGAACTCCGCGCAGCCCTGAGCCGACAAATTCACTGCCGTTTGCGGTCTCGCAGCGACAACAAGATAGGCAGCACCAACTTGTCCTTGCGACCAGCGATGGGCAGCGTCATATCTTGCGCAGGGTCAACGCACCCGCGCGAGCGGCCGCAACCTCTGCGGCGGAGAGTTTGCCGCTCCGCTTCATCATTGCCAGGAGATCGTAGAGGCGGTGAAGCCACCCTTCGTCGATCTGACCATCCCGAAAGCGCCGTGACAGGCCAACCGGGTTCGGCGTCAGGGCGGCGAGGTGGGCCGCTTGCAAGGGCGACAACAACTTGATGGGCTTGCCGAAGTATGTCCGCGAAGCGGCAGCGACGCCGCGAATTCCCGGACCAAGTTCAATGAGGTTCAAGTAAAGCTCGAGGATTCGATCCTTGGGCAACAACGCATCGATGCGCCAGGCCAGGACCGCTTCGGCGAGTTTTCGCCCCCAGGTACGATCCGGCGCGAGGAACAGGTTCTTGGCGAGCTGTTGGGTCAGGGTGCTGGCACCACGCACCGGGCTGCCAATTTCAAGATCGTGCGCCAGGGCGCGGCGAATCATTTCCAGGTCGAAGCCGTGATGGTTGTAGAAGTGGCCGTCCTCTGCGGTCAGAAAAGCTGCGGCCAGGTGGCGGGGCAATGCGGCCAGGGGCACGAAGTCGGAATGGTAGGCCGCGAGCGGCAGGTCCGCCCAGGGCTGTTCTGGCCGCGCGCCGGCCGCGAGCGCCGCCACCAGTCGCTGCAACGCCCCCGGCTCGCTGCGAACCTGGCACATCGGTTCCGGTTCCACGCTGAGCGCCAACTTGTCCCAGGCCGAGGCATCAAACGTCAGCGCCGCCTTTAGACCAAGGCGTCCGCCAAGCGAGAGGCCGGCGAGAGGACCGACCACGGCAGCAGGGAGGTTTCCGAGCAGTCCATCGCAAGCAACCGGGGCCGCGGTACCGAGGGACACGTTGCCGCGTAATGACGCGCCGAATTCGAGCCAACCGCGCCAGGCGAAGGGCAATCCGGCGAGCTGCATCCTTCCTCTCGTGACGGAAACCCGGTGCATGCGGCGATCAACATCTCCCTCGGCGGCGACGCTAACGTCCACGCGATCCCAGGGCGAGGGGCCCAGGCGCGGGTGCTGGATCGACACGCCGCGCAGTGCAGCGTCGATCTTGAATGGAAGCTGCCGACCGTCGGCATCCATGGACATCGATGCGCGCACGTCTGCTGCCGCGCGATCGAGCGCCAGCCCCCAGCGGTCGGCTGCGGGCCCCAGGCTCGCGAGGGGAACGCCGTGGGCATCGAGCTCGAATCGCGCCTGGCGCCCGGCGACGCTCAGCGACGCCACGACATCAGGCCCAGCGACCACTCGACCACGGAGTCCTTCGCGCGACAGATGGACGAAGGCGTCGACGGCCGGGAACAAGGTGCCCCCGCCGGGGATATCGACGCGGCCGCCGGTGGCCCGCACCGTGGCGGAATTCCGGCTCATTGCGCCGCTGGCGTACAGGCGCGCCCATCGCCCAGTCACGACACCCGCAACCTCGGCGGTCAGATCCTTGCCCTCGAGGATAATCTGACGATCAGCGGTGAGCTCGGCAGACAGACCGCACCGCGCCCAGACCGCCGGTTGTCCCGGCAGGCGTGCAAGCAGCCGCAACCTTCCATTCCGTACCTGCACCGATGGCTGGTGCGGGTGCTGTTCACCCGAGCTCACAGCCGCCCGTCGCGGCCGGTGAAAGTTATCTGCAGCGCCGGTCGTCAGCAGCAGCAACTCGGCGTCATCGACGGTGATGCGGCTCGGCGCAAGCATGGAGTACCCTGGCCCGCCGAATTCGACGTCCACCTGGTCGAGTCGCGCCAGGGCAAGGAGCTCGAACGGGGGCGCTCCGTAGACCGTGACGTTGCGAAGCACGACCCGCTGCCATCCGGGTATTGCCCGTTCGACGGTCACCCGAAAACCGAGCGCCGCCCCGGCGGTGCGCTCGATGGCCGGGATGGCGAAACCCGCCCAGAGTAGAACGATTCCGGTGGCAATGCTTGAAAAGGTCAGCAGCAGGAAGAAGAGGTGGCGGCTGCGGCGGCGCATCGGACACCGTCAATGCGCCAACGACTCGAGTCCTGCACGGCGTTCAGCGCCAAGAAACCCCACATTGGCGGCGCGCCGGTTGCGGCGATGGCCGTGGGCCCGGAGTCGAGCGCCTTGCAGTAAGTCCTCGCACACCTCGGCGAAGGACAGCCCAGCCCGTTTTGCAATGCGTGGGAACAGGGCGCTGGGAGCTAACATCGGGGCAGGATCCACGTCGACCACGACTTCATTGGCCCGCTCGCTCACCACCAGTTCAACCAGCACCGCGCCCTCGCAGCCGAGGGCCTCGCTGGAGAGGGCACCGAGCCTCAGCAAAGAATGCCGCCGGACGCTGGATAGCTGGGCAGCAAACGATGACTCCGCGGTCGCTCGACCGGTGTCTATGTCGCCGAAGCCAAGCGCCAATCCATCCAGCACGGCCACGGCCATGCGGTGACCCTCGATGCTGCGTTCGACCAGGACGTCGTCGTGGGTTCGCGATGCTTCAAGGGCCGCTTGTTCGAGCTCCAAATCGTCGTGTGCTATCAGGGGCTGTGTCGCGAATCCGGACCCCGATCCCAGCGGACGGACCATGACCGGAAATCCGAACGTCGAGTGTACCTCGCGCATCTGGTCTCGGCCTTCCTCGGTCAGAACGTACGCCGGCGCCACCGGCAGATTATAAAGACGGAGGGTCTCTTTCGCCTTGGCCCGATTGCTGGCCAAGGAGCAGGCCAGGAGGCTCGATCCCGTGTAAGGAATGCCCATCGTTTCCAGCATTCCCTGAACGCATCCGTCGCCTCCGTATCGGCCACCGGTGGCCAGGAACGCCACATCGATGCGGGTTTGCCGCAACAGAAGATCGAGATCCCGGTCCACGTACAGCGCCGTTGCGCGGTGCCCCATGGTTGCAAGAGTAGTGAGCACCGCTGCTGCGGCCTGCTGCGCCATCTGGCGCTGGGCTGGATGACCCGCACACAGGACGCCAATGTGTTGCCGTTCGGTCATGGTTTCACCTTGCGCCGTGTGACCCGGCCGCGTCAAAAAACCTGACGGATCCGCCAAACCCGCCGCGTTGTGGTAAAAGGCCCGCCGATGACTTTCTTGGAAGCTGCACTGGAGGTTCTCCGGCGAGAGCGGAAGCCCTTGCCGTTCAAGGAAATTAGCCAGCGCGCGATCGACCAAAAACTACTGACCTTCGTCGGGCGAACGCCAGAAGTGACGATGCAGACCCAGCTTGTCGCGGCGGTAAAGAAGGCACCGGGCAATCCATTTGTGCGAGTCAAGCCGGGCGTTTTTGGGCTCCTGCGGTATCCCGAGACGCCGCTACCGCCTGAACCGGAACCGATTCCCTCCGCGGTGGCCGACGAACCGGCGGCTGATGCCGCAGATGCGGGCCGGGCGCGCCGACGAGGGGGCAGGGATCGGGCCTTTCCGCGGGATGACCGCAGCGCAACGGAAACGCGAGCAGGGGGAGAAACCGGCATGAGCGAGAACGGATTCGACGGCGATGAGGCCGAGATGCCCGAGGCACCCGGTGCGCGCGCCCTGTCCCCTGGAGATCGTGCGGCCGCGCTGGCCGATGCGCTGACCGCGACCGGTACCGACGACGACACCGACGGCGACGGCGACGGCGACGTGGGATCTGACGCCGGGGCTGACGCCGGGGACCGAGAGACGCCGGGCGCGCCGACGTCTTTGGGCGACGAAGGCCGGTCGGCGGCAGAAGCTGGCCAGCACGGTGGCGCGTTTGGCGCTGGACCCATGTCTGGCGGTGAAGCGGGAGCCGAAGGCGGTTTTGGCCGCAGCCGACGTCGCCGGCGGCGCCGAGGGGGGGCGGGTCGCGATAACGGCCCGCGCGATGGGTTCGCTCCTGGTGCTGCCCCGCAGCGAGAGGGCGACCCGAGTGGTCTCGCCACAGTGTCACCCGGTCAGGCCGAGGACCGGGATCCCGGCCTTGGCGACGCGAACGGCGGCACGCCAACGTCGTCCGAAAATGGCGACCGACCCACCGCGGGCGCGCAGCTCTCCGATGCGGGCGCTTCCCGCCGCATCATGACGGCGGTCGACGCAGCCATCGAAATACTCCGGGGCCAGAGCCCCGGCCGCGGCGTGCATGTGCGACAAATCGCCGACGCAGCAGTCCGCAGGCGCCTGGTTCACGGCGAGCCGAATGAGGCCTGGCGCGTCATGCGCGCCGCGCTTGCGGCAGAACCGAAAGAGCGCTTGCGCGCCGGGCAGCGGCCGCGCTTGCGACCGGCGGGAAGCGGGCTTTTCGCCCTCGCTCGTCGGCCACCGGACCTGGACCTCGAGAAGTCCGAGCACGTGTTTGGCGAGGCCCGCCGCGCGCTCCGCGAGCGCACCGTGGCTGGCCTTGAGCAGCGCCTGGCCGAATTGCCGCCACCGGCGTTCGAGGCCATCACCCGCGTGCTCCTGCAACGGGAGGGATTTGGTCCAGCGACGTTCGTCAAGCGCGTCGAAGGGACGATTTACGTCGAGGCGCTGCGTGGCCGTGGCGCGCGACCGTCGCGTTGCCTCATCGCGCTCCGTTCCGGACCGAGCGCAGCGGGTCGGCGCGCGATCGGCGAGTTGTGCGCGGGGATCAAGGCCCGTGGACAGGACGAAGGATTGATCATGCTGGCTGGCCGCCTCGCCGATGATGGGGTTGCCGAATGGAAGCAGTCGGGACCGCAGGTCGAAGTTGCCGATGGTGCCGCTCTGGCCGAGACCTGCCTTCGGCATGGCGTCGGCGTCATCAACGCCCAGGTCAGCGTCGATTTTGTCGACGCCGATTTCTTCGCCGAGTTGTCCGAAGGTTGAACGGATACGGTTGAGCGACCCCCAGTCATTCGACTGGGCGTGGCTCGGTGCCGCGCCGTTCGACAAGGTGCTGGTGCTGCAGGAGCAGATCCGAGCCGACCTGCTTGCGGATGCGGGCCGCGATACGTTGCTTCTGTGCGAACACGAGCCGGTGATCACCCTCGGGCGAAGCACCGGGCCGAACGATCTGCGCGCCACGGCGGTTGCCCTGCGAGCAGCGGGCGTGGCTGTACACAACGTGTCGCGCGGCGGCTCAGCCACGTGCCACGGTCCGGGGCAGCTCGTCGGCTACCCCGTCTTCCGGCTGCGTCGGGGTGTTCTGGCTCACCTCGAAGCGATGGCCGTCGCGCTCATCAGTGTTCTCGGCCGACGCGGCATCGAGGCCCGCTGGCGGCGCGACTCTCCTGGCCTGTGGGTGAACGACGCAGAGGGCCCGGCAAAGATCTGTTCATTTGGGATTCACGTGCGGCACCGCGTCGCGATTCATGGCTTTGCGCTCAACGTCAACAACGACATCGGGGCCTTTGCCCACATCGTTCCGTGCGGGATCACGGGCTGCCGGATCGCGTCGATGGCCTCGCTTGGCGTCGTGACGCCGTCGCTCGACGCACTCGCGCTAGAGGTGGCGCAGTCATTCGCGCGCGGGTTCGCGTTCGCACCATCGCGGCATGCCGCATCCTCCGGAATCCTGCCGGGGGCGCATTGTGCGTTGCCAAACGCGATCTGAAATCGCTACAATCAACCTTGCCCCGTGAAAACCCCAGCGAAGCTGATTGTTGCCGTCGCGTACAACCGTGACTTTGAGGGCGCGGACGCCGATCCCGAGAACCTCGCGCGCGCGGACATACGCGACATCGCCGAAAACGTGGCGGCGATCCTGCTGCGGAACGGTTTTGATGCGCGACCGATTGGCGTCACCAACGACGTCGCGGCCACCGTCCAGACCCTGCGTTCGCTCGCACCGTCGGCGGTTTTCAACCTGTGCGAGTCGATCCACGGCGACAACCGTTTCGAACCGTTGCTGCCGTTGCTGCTGGATCTTCATGGCTTGGCGTACACAGGTTCGGGTCCGCTTGCGCTGTCCGTGGCGCTGCACAAACACAAGACAAAAGACGTGCTGCGCGCCCACGGCGTCCCGACGCCTCACGGCGTCTTGCTCGATAGCCCGCCGCCAACCGGCCTTGCGCTGCGCTACCCAGTCATCGTCAAGCCCGCCCGCGAGGACGCGTCGGTTGGCATCACGAACGCCTCGGTGGTGCATGACGCGCGGGCACTCGACGCGCAGGTTCGGCACGTCCTGCGCCAGTATCGACAGCCAGCCCTGGTTGAAGAGTTCATCGATG
This sequence comes from uncultured Myxococcales bacterium, assembly GCA_964431675.1. Classification (GTDB taxonomy): domain Bacteria; phylum Myxococcota_A; class Polyangia; order Fen-1088; family Fen-1088; genus CAYSKR01. Next base: position 2,072 of record CAYSKR010000061.1, on the reverse strand, counting down.
GGCGCGAGATCTACGTCTCTTTGCTGCAGCGAATCGATGGTTCAGCGCAGATCCTTCCGTTTTTCGAGATCGACTTTTCCGATCTTCCGGCCGACCAGCCCAGGATCGTCTCGTTCGAAGGCAAGTGGGTGGAGGACTCCGTGGATTGCCGTGGCACTGTGTCGATGCTGTGCGGGGCGTTGAGTTCGCAAATCAGGGCTGAGATCTCCCAGACGGCGCTGCGGGTGTTTGCCGCCATGGAGTTGCGCGACTACGCGCGGATGGACATTCGCTTGACGCCGGACGGCGTGCCTTACGTCATCGACGTGAATCCCAACTGCGATCTGTCCGATATTGCAGGAGGATTCGCCAAGGCCGCAAAAGCTGCCGGACTGACCTATGAGGACGTTATTCTACGCCTCGCACACCTGGCCCTGGGTCGAAACCAAGATGCTCATACGATCGCCATTGCCCAAAGACCGCGCGGCGCTCGTCGCGCTCATCGAATCGATGCGGGAAAATCCGTTTCGCCAGGACGAAGTCTTGTGCGCGATCGAACTCCTCGAGGCGGTGCTCGCTCCGTCTGAGAGCGACACCTACGAGGCGCTCGTCGGGTTCGACGACGCCGGTGAGCCGCTTTGCTACGCGTGCTTCGGCCATACGCCGATGACCCTGGCGACCTATGACCTTTACTGGTTGGCCACCGCGCCAGTCGAGCGCGGCAGGGGTTTCGGACTGGCTCTGATGGATGCGCTCGAGCAGGAACTACGTCGGCGAGGCGTCAAGACCGTGCGCACTGAAACTTCGAGCCTCGAAGGCAAGGGTGGGTCGGTGCGTTTTTACGAAAAGGCTGGCTACGCCTGCGCCGGGCGCATCCCCGATTTCTACCGGGACGGCGACGATCTCATCGTCATGACCAAGCGGCTAGCATGAGGGCGCGACCTGGCTCCGCGCCGAGCTGGACGTCCCGCCGCCGTTCGCGCCATGTGGGAATCTGGCTTGTCGCGCTCGGACTCGTCAGCGTTCAGTGCAAAAAGACCTCCGCGCCACCGGCGGCTGCGAAGCTGGAGGCACCGTTTCTCGGTCCGGTGCTCGCGCAAGATCTGACCGCGGGGACCAGGCGGGCGATCGATGTCGCGGTCGATCCGGCGAGCCTTGCTGCCGCGGTGCGTGGCCAGTTGCAAGCAGCCGGAATCTTCCGCTCGGGCCCGGCCGATGCCGGAGTCCAAACTCAGCCGATTGCCCGTGTGCGCGTGGATTTCGTCATCGAAGATGTGGTGGCGGACAAAAAGGCGGCCGCCCGTGCGGGCATTCGTTTGCGGATAGACATTCGCCCAAGTGACCACGCTCCGGCCTGGTTTGCCGAAGACGCCGAGGCTGGGGGCGAGCTGATGTATTCGGTCGACTCGAAGCTAGATCGACAGGAACTCTTCGCGAAGCTGGTCGCCCGCACCGTGTACGACCTGCTGTCGGCGTACATCGCTCGCCAGAAACTTTGGAGTGGCGGCCCAGATCTGCTGCGTTCGGCGCTGCTGCCCGAGGCCGGCGACCTGCGAATTCACGCGATTCACGCCATCGGCGAGCGGCACTTGACCGGCCTGTCGGATCATCTGCTGTCCCTGCTCAGCGACGAGGACGAGATCGTGCGAGATGCCGCCCTGGGCGCGTTGCTTGAGCTGCGCGAACGGCGGGCGGTGGCAGAGTTGGCCCGCCTGCGATCGATGCGCGATCGCCGCGAGATGCGCAAGATCCTCGACGCGGTAGCGGTCCTTGGTGGCCAGGAAGCTGGCGAGTACCTGGCCTTCGTCGCCGCTGGACACGAGGACGAAGAAATCCGCTCGATCGCGACAGCGGCCCTGCGGCGCCTCGGGCGACGCAGCGATGGCGCAATACGGCCATAGTCTCAAAACTCCTGAGCCGCGCGGCGCAGCCAGCCGCGGTCGGTGTGCGTCGGTCGGTCAGTTGCAGCTAAACTTGCTGCGGACCGGCGTTTTACGAATCTCGATCGTCCCGTCGCCCACGTCGCCGTTATCATTGACACCCCAGCACCAGACCGCCCCGTCACTCGTCGTGGCACACACATGCCGGTATCG
>CAYSKR010000060.1:0-8224 GCA_964431675.1 uncultured Myxococcales bacterium | reverse complement strand
TCGTCTGGAATGGTGACTGGAAAATCGAGACGCGCTTGCACGGCGTTACCTGGTGCCTGCGATGTAACCGCCGACGTGTCCTGCCAGGCCGGCGAGGAAACGTTTCATAGTCAGATCAACGGCGGGCTCGTGGTACGCGCCGCGACGCCCGGCCGACTCCGTGGAAGTCAGAAACGCCGCCGCGTCGTACAGCTTTTCCTGCATCAGCTTGCGGAGCAGCAACTCGTACCGCAGGGCGTATGACGTCCTGGCGAACTCGGGGAAGACCTTGAAGTGCGGTTCGGCGACCTGTTTCACCAGACGCATGGATGCTTCGCAGTCTTCAAGCAGCATGACTAACCATGCCCGACTTTCCTTTCTTCCACACTCAAGGAACGTTCAGTTTCGCGGCCCGTATTCCTTTGATAGCAGGCACTTTTAAGTATTTTCTCGGACGGCGAAACCGTGGTGGGGCGGGTCAGGGTCGCCATTTCTGCGGCAACCTGGCACCCGACGCCGCAAGCCGCTACACTTCAGCATCATGCGGCGCGAAGACGAATTGCTCGCCCAGGCAAAGCAGCTACACGCCGACGAACGGCGTCGGCTGGCCCAGCGCATCTTGAAAGACCTCGGGGACGAAAATCCTGCGCGGACGTCGGCGGAAGCGCTCGACGAGTTCCTCAAGCTTGAGGGAACCGGCCACTCGGCGTTCACCGATGTCGCTGGAGACAAGTACAAGCACCTAGCTGAAGCGTATTCCAACAAGTGACCCAGGTCTTCGTCGACAGCGGAGGGTTCTTCGCCTTCCTGGCCCGCGAGGACAGCCTCGCATTCGCGGGCCGCTGCGTTGTTCCGTTCGGCCCGAGATGAGCGCTGGAAACTGGTCACGACGAACGCGGTCGTTTTCGAGACGCACGCGCTGCTGGTCAACCGGGTCCGCAACGGCCGGGACTTGGGGCTGCGTTTCCTCGCCCTGATGGATCGGACTGCCATCGAAAGCGCCATCGCGTTCGACAGGCATTTCAAAGAGTATGGCCGCGTACGTATCTTGTGAGGGCGCCGCGGTGCCCGGCGCACGACGGTTGATCTGCTCATCCAAAGATCCACGAGGTCGACAAAAGGCCGATCCGAGCGCGACAATTTACTCGGCCGGCTAGGCTTCGTGTCGCCGCTGAGGATGCTGGGCGAGAAGCCGGGCAAGAAGGGCGCGAAGCCTGACGATCTACTCGATGCGTGCATCGCCTGCTGGACCGCAGAGCGGGTGGCGGCGGGCTCGGCCATCGTCACCCCTGGCACGGCCCTCGTCGATTCACGCGGATTGCGGATGGAACTGTGGCGGTGAGGAAGCCGCCGTCTGCGCGGAGCTGAAGACCGTCTGGCCCGAGTCCGCACTCGTAGTCGCTCGTGCGCGCCGCTGCCCGCCGCCAGACGTCAAGAGTAGGCATAGGCGTCAAAGCGGGAGTACTCCCTGCGGAATGTGCAAGCCATGCAGCCCGTGGGTCCTCGCCGGTGCTGCGCGAGCACGAGTTGGGCTTTCGATTGGTCAGGTTTGCGATGGATCAATGTGACGAGATCGGCCTCCCGGCTCACAGCGGTGCCGATGCGAGAGGAATGAAGTCGCCGACCGTGATGCGGGAGAATAATCGTGCTCGTTACGAGAACCGGAATCTCCAGTTCAACGGCCAGCGCTTTCAGCGCTTGCGCGGCGGCGCTCATGGCCCGCGGGCTCGGCGCGTGGGCGTGTGGATCGTTGGTTGCCAGGTCATTCGCCGCGACGAGATCAAGCGTGTCGATGACAAGCAGTCCAAGCGACGGGCGCGATGTCTCGCGCCCGATGGGACGACCAGGAAAGTAGTGCGGCGCGGCGCGAAACCGGCGAGCTGCGTCCACGATGTTCGCTGCAGTCACAAGAGGGCATTCGTCGAAGATAAGTGGCGCGGCGTCGAGGCGCTTGCTTGCCGGATAGATCCCTTCTTTCCAGTGCTCGGGTGCAAGGAGGCCTCGGCGAAGTTGGCTGATGTCGATACTCGATTCGGAGGCCAGCATCCGCGTCACCAGTTCGCTCGCGGACACGTCCAGTGAGAAAAACCATGTCGGGATGGCGTGTTCGAGAGTGGCGTGCATCGCGATCTGGGTGACCAGTGATGTTGTTCCAACGCCAGGAAACCCGCCTACGATCGTCAGGGTTCCCGGTTGAAGGCCACCGGTCGCCCGGTCGAACCAGGCGATTCCGGATGGCACGCCGTTCACGACACGAGGGCAATCGGTGCGGCCCTGTAGCTCTTTCAGAGCTTCGGCAACTACGTTCTGGATCGGCAGGGTGTCAGCTTGCGCATTTGTCCGAACCACTGAGCCAGCGACGCCCATGGCGGCGGCCGACCCAAGAAATCTTCTTCGCGACAGGGTGAAGTTCATGGCCGAATCATGGCGCCCGGGTCTGACACGGTTCTCGGATCTGGTGGACGCGAGGGCGATGCAAAGAGATCCTCAAGGCGTCATGTCTGTGGCCTCCGTGCCTTCGTCGCCAATGCCAACGCCTCTACCTCCGCCCACGATCCCGCCCGCAGCCCCTCGATCCCTGCGTTCGTCGAATTCGAGAACACGATCGTCGCAACCCCCTCTGCCCGCAGCCGCTTGATGTTGTCCGGAGAATCCTCCACGTAAAGATCGGCCCCGACCGCCGCCTTGTCCTTCATGAAGCAGAGATCCCAGTACGGGATGCCGTGATGGTCGAGCCACGCAACGGTTTGCTGCACCGCCTCCTGGTGGAAGTGCGCGATGTAGAGGCGGTGCGTGATGATCCGAATCCTGATCCCCTGCTGCGATAACCTGCGCAGCGCGGCCGCCGCACCAGGCATCGGCTGCAGGTGGCGGAACAGGTTGCGCTGGGTGACCGCGAACCGGTGCAGATCGTTGTACGACCCGACCGACGCCAAATTCCATTCTTCCAGCCCATAGCCCGGATTCGGGGTCAGCGAATCGACCGGCACGCCCAGCCATTCGGCGGCGATAGGCCGGATGCCTCCGTAGAAATCTGCGACGACGCCGTCGAGGTCGACGCCAAAGACGAAACGACGTGTGTCACCGTCCTGCTCGGGCTCATTCGTCTGGCTCATGCTGCGCATTCCATTCTTACATCGTTGCGCGCCTGCGGTGGAGTAGCTGGCGCGAATTCGGCGTCGGGCACATGGTTCCCGACTCGTGGCTCGTCGCGGACGACACCGGCCGCATCGCGCAGGCGGCAGCCATCGCTCCCGGCGCCTTTGCGTTCGCGCACGGCCTTGCGCGTCGTGGCGACCAGCATGCCCTTGCAGTTCTGCAGGACGGGATACGCGAGGGCCGCAAGCTCAATCAGGTCATCGGAGATCTCGCGGATCGCTGGATGCGCGTGACGGGGCGGCAGTTCCGGTGGACCGCAACCATGAAGCCGGCTGAGTGCGGGCGCTTGAGGCAGATGCAGTGTTTCCTGGTTCGGCGGGCCGGGCCGGGTGTGTCTTCGTCGTTGCTGGTTTGTCCGCCGCCCGCGCACGTCGTACCTGAGTATTTGCCGCGACGCGGACAAGTCCCGCGGCGGTGGTATCGGATCATGAAAGGCCAACCCTCGTTTCTTTTGGGCGCACCGAGGCTGGCCCCTCGCTCGCTGGTGCTGTTCGCATCGAAAAACCTGAACCTTGTCGCTGCCGCCGCCAAGCGCTGCGGCGTAGGGTCATCAATGGTGGTCGCGCAGTTGGCATTGGCCGCCCAAGAGTCAGATCTCGGCGACTCACGGGTGACAAGGGCAATTCGTCAAGTGCTCGAAAACCTCGCCACCTTCGGCGGGTATCTGCATGAGTTTGGCGCCTTCGATCGCTGCCTGGCCATGCTGCCCGGCCTCACGATCTGGCGCGACGGTAACGGTGTTCTTGTGCGTCCGATTCGGGCACCGCTGGGCCTTTGCGTCGAAGGCGCCAGCATGGGCAACTGCGTTGAATCCTACTTGCCCAAGGCACTGGACGGCGGAGCGTTCTTTGCCCACGCAGAGATCGACGGGAAAGCGTTCACGATCATGTTCGACGATCAGCGTCGTGTTGTTGAGGTGCGTTCAAGAAACAACATCCCCGCTGCGCCAGATGAAATTCTTCGCCTCGGTCCATGGATGGCGGCTGCCGATCTCAGATACGATCCCGACGCTGGCCTATCCGACCCTGCGCCTTTTTGACGGCGAGGTGCATGGCGGTCACTTGACGTGGAAAGCCGCCATCGCGAAGTACGCGTCTTTGACAATCTTGGGCTTTGGCTGGTCCTTGTCCTTGCGAAGCAAGTGGATCGGAAATTTTGCCGCCCAGATGGGGGGCGATTGCTTCAGATTCGCGTCGTTCACTTGCCGCCAGTCCGTTTTCCAGTCCCATCCCCACCAGAAGGTTACGAGATAATGGCGCACGTCGTCGCTCTGCCAAAGCCGCAATTTTTTCAGGTCATTGTGAATGCTATCCAGTGTTTCCCCGTCGTTATTTTTCCACCACTTGCATTCGAACACCAAGGTGGGCGTGTCTCCTCCGGTTCCCCTGATAACCAGGTCGGCCTTTTGGTCGGTTTTTGGGTATGGACATTCCCATTCGACGCGAGGTTCCTCGATCATCGTCAGCCACGACTTGAAGATCGTGTAGACGAGGTTTGTCTCGAACACCCAGTAGGCGAGGCTTTTGTTCACCGGTTTCAGTTCCGGGCCCCAGGTGTGCTCCCTTCGACCGAACGCCGATTCGAGTGCCTTATTTTCTTGTTCGAGCGCTTTGGCGGCGCATTCAAGCAGCCTTTTCAAGAACGCTGCGTCAGCCTCCGGCCACGCTTGCAGATCGGGATTCTCGTAGCACAGTAGGCCGGCCGCTACGTTGTAGGGCTGCGTGTGCCAATCGCCATTTTTCATTCCCGCCCCCACCGAAAGTCGCCGATCGCGCCCTTGGTCGCCTCGTCGATCTCCCGCAAGCGCTCTTCGACGAGCGTCCGGAGGGCATCGATGGAGTTGGCCGGGCGGTCGACCTCCCCGCGGTACTCCCACTTGTTCCCGGCCAGAACGAGGCCAACGAGAACCGTCTTGTCCTTCACCCAGAAGCAGAGGATTCCCTCGCCTCGATATCGAAGCGAGACGTGGGTCTTCTTCACGCTGGCGCGAAGCCATGCGCGACGCTGGACAGAGACCGGATCGGCTCCGTCCTGGAAGGCCTTGGCGAGGCCTTCGCACAGGTGGCGTTGGTTGTCGCTCTTGATGGTGGCTATCCGGCCTGCCAGGGTCGCCAAGCTCGATGTGCGTTGTCGCGCATCGGTGATCGGCCCCTCCGCAGCGGGTCCTGCTGTTCGCACTGCCAGACGGAATGGAAATTCGCCCGGCTTCGGGGCCTCCGGATACATTTTGAATTCCACTAGCTCGACGTGACGCGAGTCAGCGAGCGGCCACGCGTCTGGCAGAAACCCCTCGGCGATCACCGCCCCCGCCAGCTCCGTCACGTTGTTCAGATCGCCGTGACGTAGTTCCGCGGAGTCCAAGTAGCCGACGACCTGCTCTACGGCCGAGGCGTCGGCGTATCCCTGCTTGACCTCGACGATCAGCGCTCGTTGCCCGCGGTCAAAGGTCCCGAGGATGTCTACCCGGCCCCCACGGAAGGAGTACTCGACGACCACCACGTCCTTCTCGGGATCGTGAGTCCACGGCAAGTTCAAGAGTTCCTGCGCCATGCGAGTCAGGCGCTTCGGATCTGCCGCCGCATCCTGGATGAATTGCTCCTTCATTCGAGTGTCCTCCCGGCACCACGGTACCACGCAAGGCTGGCGTTTCGCGGCTTGCCCTGCCGCGGCTGCCCTCCGGTGTGACCTCTGTTGTCACAGGTGCGTGGTCTGCTCGTCGTCGATGCCAACGTCGGTCGAAGCAGCGGATCAAGGCGGCACGGATGAGCTTTCGCTTCTTGTCGTCACTACCGGCGGCGTCGAGGTGGAGCTCCTTCTGCCGACGTTCCGGGTATCCGCGCGCGCCGTCCATGCCTGCCAGGCCTGGCGTCCCGTGCAGTGTCGATGCGGCGTCGTCCATCGGTCGTGCGACCGCAGCGATGTCGCCGTGATGATCGGGCCGCCTGATCACGATGTTCACGCGCATCCCCTCCAGCGTGACCCGCCCGGATCCGTGTCAGACCCTCCACGTAGCCTCACCGGGTGACGCTCGACGAATTGCGGGAGCACTTCTGGTGGCTTGGGCCCGGCCGCAAGGAGAAGGCCAAGGACTCTGGCAAGACGGTCTATCGGGACTCGTACATCGTCGGGCTCGAGGGCACCACGGTGACGATCAAGGTCATCCAATGCACATGGAACCGACGCACGCAGAAGTACGAAGAAGCGGTGGAGCGTGATTTCGCGGCGATCGGGTTGCAGGTCGCATGGCTGCCGTTCTTGAGCCCGGCGCGGCAGGCCGAGATAGACCTCGCGCGCGGCGAGGCAGACAAGAAGAAGGAAGCGTTCGACGAGGTCGCCTTCGTCGAGCGGCAGCGGCGCGAGGAGAAACGCCGGGGGCCAGGTGCTCAATGATTCGCCTCTTGGTCGATGGTACCCTCGGCGCGGTGCGGGGGCGCGTGGGCAAGACAGGCAAGCAAGCGAGCCAGAAAGCGGGCGAGGAGCAGCGCCCGGACGAGCGCATCCTGTCGCTGTTGTTGCTGCTGCTTGATGCCAGGCGGCCGGTGTCGCGCGCCGAGATCTTCGCGGCGATCGCGGCCTACCGCACGAAAAATCCGGCGGCGGGCGAGCGCAAATTCGAGCGTGACAAGAAGGATCTGCGCGAACTGGGCGTGCCGATCCAGGTGCCGGAGGACGATCCGGACTTCTACGCCATCGACCGGCACGCCTACGAGCTGCCGCCGGTAACGCTGGACGATGACGAGCGCGCGGGCCTTGTCCTCGCCGCGGAAGCGCTGCGTGGACAGGAGGGCCTCGTCTATCGCGATCTGGTCGAGGAGGCCCTGCGCAAGCTGTCGTTCGACGGCGGCATGCTCACGCGCGCGTACGTGCCTTCGCATCTGGCGATCTCGCTGCCGCCCCGCCAGCGCAGCGGACGTTTGAACAGGACGATCGCCGAGATCGGGCGCGCGGTCGAGGCGCGCAAGCGTCTGACGATCGCCTACAAGGCGTACGGCGAAGACAGTGCGTCCGAGCGCATGATCGATCCCTACGCGCTCGTGTACAGCGGCGGCGACTGGCAACTCATCGGGCACTGCCACCTGCGGAATGCGCCGCGCACTTTCCGCGTGGATCGCATCGATCGCCTGCGCACGGCGGGCAAACCCGGCACCCCGGATTTCGAGCGGCCGCCGGACTGGAGCCTCGCGACGTACGTGCAGCGATCGCCGTGGGTGTTCGAGGCCGGAACATCCGGCGGTGTCGATGTTGTTCTGGACATCGGACCCGAGCGGACGTGGATAGCGGACGAGGACTTCGGTCCATCCGCGACCCGCGAATCCATTCCCGCGCGGACCGGCGAGGGTGAACCCTGGGTCCGCGTTCGTTTTCGTTCGGGCAATCCCGGCTACATCGTCACGCGCGTTCTTGATGCCGCCGGGCACATCCGCGTGGTCGAACCGGTGGACCTGCGCGCCCGCGTGCGCAAAAGCGCGAGCGCCGTTGCGGCGGTTTACGGTGCGGCGAAGGTGGGCGGCGCGTGAACAAGCTTGGCAAGAAGCTGCGACGCGCGCTGTTTCTGATTCCCTACGTCGCTCGGCACCAGGGCGGCGTGCCCGTCGCCGATCTTGCAGATTTGCTTGCCATCAGCGTGCGCGAGGTGCAGCGCGAGATCAGCGATCTGCTGCTGGTCGGCCTGCCAGACGGTTCGCCGGGCGACTTCATGGACATCTGGACCGAAGGCAGCGGCGCATCCATGCGGGTGTTCGCGCGCCCCACGCGGCTTCTGCGTCGGCCTCCGCGCCTGACTGCGGGTGAAGCGCTGGCCTTGCTTCTGGGCGCCTCGGCGCTGCACGGAACCGGCATCGCACCGTTCGACCAGGCGCTGGCCCGCGCCGAGGAGAAAATCCGCGGGCTGTTGCGTGCCGCGGGCGATCACCTTCCTGCTGGCGACCGCGATTCGTCGACTCCAGGTGTCGTCATCGAGGCCGGCGGCCGTGAGCGGCAAGACGTCATCGCCGCCCTGTCGAAGGCCAGCCGCGACCGTCGCGCAGTCGAGCTCGACTACGCATCCCTCACCGCGCAGCGCCGCAAGAAGATCGTGTTCGAGCCC
>CAYSKR010000059.1:0-5666 GCA_964431675.1 uncultured Myxococcales bacterium | reverse complement strand
CGCCGCGCATGGCTTCGGTGATCAGGAAGGACTTGGCCTGTGGGTGGTAAAGGCACGTGGGGTGAAACTGAAAAAACTCCATGTTGGCGACGCGTGCGCCGACTCGGTAGGCCATCGCGACGCCGTCGCCGGTCGCCACGTCGGGGTTGGTGGGGGTTCGCTTCGTGACCACCGTGACGCGGCCATGCTCGGCTGCTCGCAGGGCGAAGTAGAGCCCGGCAAGGCCCGAGCCCAACACCAGGTAGTCGGTTTCCAGCACGCGGTGCACTGTACCCCGTGTTGGCGCGAGCTACACGGGGTTCGGTGCCGTGCCCACGCGTCTTCCGCCGGTGCGCAGCAACATGGCGACGATCAAGGCGAGCGAGCTCAGCGACACCGCGATCCCGTGCCACAGGTACGTGCTTCGGTAGCGGAACACCACCGTGTTGCTGCCCGCCGGAACCGGCACCGCCCGCATCCATCCGTTGGCGGGGACGACCGGCGCGTCCTGACCGTTGATCGTGGCCTTCCAGCCCGGATACCAGGGTTCGGCGAGCACAAGTAACCCGGGTGTCGTTCCAATGACGTTGATCTCGATGCGTTCGGCGGCAAAGGCAGTGATGGCCGCCTGGGCGCGCGCGAGTCCTTCGGGGGCTCGGGCGGGGAAAGCCGTTATCGGGGCCTCGACCAGGGCGACCGCGTGAAAATCGTGTCCCGCCCGCATGCGGACGTTCGCTGCGTGAGAGTCCGCGACCACTTCGGCACCGAGCGTCACGTAGGCGCGGGGATCAACGTCGGTGTTGGGCACCAGCCTGTGCGCCCTGCCGTCGGTGCCGAGCGATAGGTTCATGGTGTTGAATGGAAATGGACCTGCTCCGGGCGGCCATTCGGCGAACGTGTTTTGGCCGAGAGGCGGAACGAGTCCCTGCATCGTATGGATGTGATCCCAGACGCGGCCAAGCTGCAGGGCGACGTAGCCGCACGGCGTGCTGTAGCCATCTGTCATCCCCGCGTTCTCGCGCACGAATGGCAGCGGCGACCACACCCGCGGCGGCACTCCGGTCGGGGAGAAAAGGCCGAGCGCTTCGAGTTTGACGCGGACCTTGGGCTCGGCCGGGAAGGTCGAGGTGTCAAGGAACACGGTCTTTAGCCCCATGGTGGACACCGACATGTCCCAGGCTGCGAGCAGCAGGAGTGCCACGCCGAGCAAGCGTCTTGTTCGTGGCGAGGTCAGTGCGTCGGCGCAGTGCCACAGCGTGGTGAGCAGCGCTGCAGCCGCAATCCAGGGTGCCCGCATCAAGGATGCAAGCGAGGAGACATTGAGGAGCACGGCCTTCAAGAACAGGCTGCTCGCGGCCAGCGTGGCGGCGGCCGCGGCCCACAGGGTCACGACGGCTCGCGGTCGTTGCCATCCCTTCGACAAGAAGATACCGGCCATCAGGGCCACGGGCAGGCTGATCAGCACCGACGCCCGCGACGGGATCCGCATGTTCGAGAGCCCTGGAATGACGTAGTAGAAAAACGTGAAAAACGGGGTGAGCTCGCCGACCGAAATGAGGGCGGCCACCATCGCCATTAGCATCAATGCTCGGACCCCGCGATCGCGCCACAGCGCCAGCCCGCACACGGCGCACAGCGCGGTGAGCGTGCCGACGTAAAGCTGTTCGGGCGAGTGAGCTTGGAACAAGGGGCCACCAGGAACCACGAGCGATCCGAAGGCGATGGGATTGAGCGCGTACGACGCCGAAAACGCGACGGAGGAGGCGTGGCGGTTGCTTTGCCCCATCAGTTCCATCAGCGGCAGCACTTGCGCTGCGGCAACCGCCAATCCACCGCCGACGGCGGCCGCCAGGCGCACGAGGTCCTGCAAGGCGCGCACGGCGTTTTGCCGCCAGGGCGACTCAAGGCGCCTCCCCAGGACGATGAGGACGGTTGCAACTCCGGTGAGCCAGGAGACCTGGGGATGGCCAGACAGGAGCTGAAACCCGAACACCAGAGCCAACCAACTTGCGCAGCGCAGCGAGCGTGAATCTTGCAGCTCAATCGCCAGCGCGAGCGCCAAGGGCAGGTAGCACAATGCATTGCCGTAGTTGATGACGCCGCTTTGATACGACGAGACGATGGGTGCGCTCGCAATGAATACGAACGCGCTCGCGATGCTGATCTTGTCGTCAACGCCGACGGCTCGCGCCAGGCGCACCAGGCCAAACAGGCCAAGGAACAGGTGCGCGATGGTCACCACCATGGCGGCCAAGCGCTGATCGAACAGCGCGTACGCCCAGGTGGGCGGATAGAACAGCGCCGCATCCATGTCGGCCATGAATGGTCTGCCGAGGGCGACGTGAGGGTTCCACTGGGGGAACCTGCCCGAGGCGAGCGCCGTCGACAGGTACGTCTTGTAGAAGCCGTGAATGCGGATGTAGTCCTGGTTCTCGAACAGCGTCGGGTGGGTGAAATAGCTCGCCAGTCCTATCAAGATCGCGCCCGCCGCGAGGATGAGCCATTCGGTGCGTTTCATTTGAGAGAGCCGATCTCCTGCTTGTAGGTCTGGAGCTGGTTGAAGGCCGACCAGATCGTCGTCTCCTCGTCCGCCGCGTTCTTCAGCTCGATCACGGCCAGCGGCAGGCCGTTGATGAAGACCACGAGGTCCGGCCGACGGTTGTGCTGCCCTTCGATCACCGTGAACTTGTTCACCGCCAGCCAGTTGTCCCCCGCGATGTTCCCGTCTGCCCGCCGGTATTCCACCGCCACGCCATCGCGCAGCATGGCGTGGAATTGCCGGTTGGTCTGGGTGAGCGAGGGCAGCCCGACGCGTAACACCTTGGATCCAAGTCGCCGAGTTCTTTAATCTGCCAGCGCCCAAACCGCCTTGGCAACATTTGCAAGATATGTTTGCCGCCGTACAATCGTCTCTTCCCTCCAGTCAGAATATTGCGTTAGTTCTTTCGAGGTTTGATATTGGGACTGGGTATAAACTTTCAGCTTTTCCGCAAATGAAGCATTGCCAGTCTGTTGACTGTTTAGTCCCCGTTCCAACAGTGAATAATCGCCCAGACGTTCGTAGCTGCGTTCGTGCGCTTCGGCAGAAAAATGCTCCCAGTCGGTCTCGCCCGGATTCTCCGGCAAAATATGTTCGACGGTGGCCGTCATCGCTTCGTCGCTGATGTCGATTTGGCTGAGTTGTTTTTCGATTTTTGCGAGTAAATACCGCAACCTCTTTCCAGAGGTGCTGCGGTTTTTCAGACGCAGCGCGGAAAAATCCGCCGCAAATTCTTCATCGGGAATGTAAATCGGGCGCAACGCCTGGCGCACACCGGCAAGCGTCTTGGCTGAGCCGCGTCGAATTTCCAGGGCCGCTCGGTTGTAAATTTCTTCCAGAAGATGCGTGCTGCGTCGGCTGACGCCGTTGAATCGTACCGACAACACGGCGCAGTAACGCAGGATCTCCACGATGTCAGAGGACGATGTGAAAATATCCTTCGCTGCAAGGACGAATGGAGTGAACTGCGAGACATTGAATAGATTCAGCACTCGCACCTGTTCACTTGCGCCATGGTAGTCCAGCCAGAACTCGCTCGAATGGTCTCCGAGCGCTTCGAACCATGCGGCGTCCTTCTCCAGTCGGTCGAGCAGCGCAAACACATGGTCAATTGTCGTGATATCACGCTTGATGGTTTTGAAAAGCTGCTTTTGGCGAACATATTCACGGTGGGAGTTCAAATGGTGACGAAGGAAATTCGGGAAGCTGGCGATGCCCGCGCGAGCCGTGATCCTTACCCATTGCCGAAGCACGGGCTCCATTTGCGACTTGCTCAGGCGATCCGCCAGCGAGAGCAGGTAGTTCTTCAATAGGTCTGTTTCTGTCAGTTCCAGGCCGCGCGCGTTGAGCGTCTCAAACACCGTGTAAGCGCTCAACTGGTCTTGCACACGCACGCTGATGAACACCAGCCGCTCGGTGACAATTTCGCTGACGAAGCCCGCCACTGCCTCGCCCTGCTTTTTGTGGGCAAACTTCTCCTGCACCTTGCGTTTGAAAAACTGGAAACAGTTCCACATTAATCTTTCTGAATCGCGAAGGCCGCGGATCCCGCCCTGTGGTGGCTTGCGCTGAGCGACATTCAACTGGAAAAAATCATCGTCATTGGTGTTGAGCTTCAGCTTTGGCGTGATGCGCAAGCTCGTCGGATCTTTCGCGCCAAGGTAGCTGCTTTCCAGCAGCGCCGCTCGTTCATTGTTTTCAGCGGTGTCCACACCTGCTCCGGCCAATTCATACAAGAAGTCAACACACGCCAGTATCAGGATGCTCAACGTGGCTATCCGTTGCTGTCCATCAATGATCCGGAAATGTTTCCGCTCGCCACTCTCCAGAACGAGCGCGCCCATGTAGTGATCCTCATGGTTTGCCTCGATGGTGATCAGGTCTTCCCAAAGATCCTCCCAGTGCTCCTCTTTCCACGAATAATCACGCTGGTAGGGCGGGACGCCATAGCTCTTTCCGTTGCTGAGAAGCTCATTCAGATCCTCGGTATCGGTGTTGAGTAAAGTGCTGCGCGCCATGACATGGGTGAGTTTACACGCTCGCGTGCCCGTAAGAAATGTTGAGCGGGAGAAGGGGCTTGAACCCTCGACGTCCACCTTGGCAAGGTGGCACTGCCACATGAAAAACCATGGTGATTTCAGTGGGTTAGCGAAATCGCTGATCGCGCTGCGGACGTCTCGGGACGTCTCTGGACGTTTCGAGCCGTCAAAAATTACCCCATTACTCCCTCGTGCAGCCGGGCATTCCCTCATGCAGGGCGCGACGTACCTTGTGGCAGCCCGGCCGCCCTGCGGTACCATGTGAACATGCAAGCCGCCCACGCTCTCCCGGTCCATGTTGATGATGCGGCTCCGCGTCCGGTTGTGCGGGGCACCGATATCAAGGTGAGCCAAATCGCCTTCGAGTACGAGCACCATGGCATGACGCCCGATGAAATCGTCGAAGCGCATCCGCACCTGACCCTGGCCGACGTGCATGCGGCGCTGACGTACTTCTACGATCATATGGAAGCGATCCGTGCAGACTGGCGCGAGACCGACCGCATCGTTGCCGAGATGAAGAAAAAGTTCCCCTCGCGGCAATCTCGATCTGGCGCGTCGTAGGAACCGCGCGTTGCCACTGCCTCTATACGCGGACGAGTGCGTCGATGGCCGCATCGTCGCCGGCTTGCGCCGCCGGGGTGTTGATCTCGTCACGGCCGGCGACCAGAACCTTCTTGGCGCCTCGGACGAACAGCACGTCGGGCGAGCCACCCAGCTGGGGCGGGTCGTCGTGACGTCGGATCGCGACTTCTTCGCGATCGCCAATGGGCTCTTGGCTCGCGGAACGCCTTTCCCGGGGCTGTTGTTCATCCAGTCAACGGCCACTGTGGGCGACGCTGTACGCGCCATTGAGGAAGTGGCAGCGTTCAAAGAGCCAGGAGACATGGAGAACATGATCGAGTGGATACCGTGACGTCGCGGTCGCAGGGTCGCTCGCGTGGGTCCGAGTTCTGCTGACTTGGCGAAGGCGCTGCCCCCCGCCTGAAGGCATGAGCAAACCTGTCACGATGTGCGGATGCTCAAGACCAAGCGTCGCCGCGAGATACGGGATGCATATCGCTTCTCCGGATTTGTACCCAGCGCGGGGGTGCGCGGTGTATTCGGGG
>CAYSKR010000058.1:0-18913 GCA_964431675.1 uncultured Myxococcales bacterium | reverse complement strand
TCCCTGAGGCCGGCCTCGAGCGCCTTCGCGTCGTCGAGGCCCTTCTTGGCCGCGTACTCGCGCACGTCCTGGGTGATCTTCATCGAGCAGAAGTGGGGACCGCACATCGAGCAGAAGTGGGCGAGCTTGGCCCCCTCCGCGGGCAGGGTCTCATCGTGGAAGGCGCGCGCGGTCTCGGGGTCCAGCGAGAGGTTAAACTGGTCCTCCCAGCGGAACTCGAAGCGCGCCTTGGAGAGGGCGTCGTCCCACTCGCGCGCGCGGGGATGGCCCTTGGCCAGGTCCGCGGCGTGGGCGGCGATCTTGTAGGCGATGACGCCGGCCTTCACGTCATCCCGGTCGGGCAAGCCCAGGTGCTCCTTGGGGGTCACGTAGCAGAGCATCGCGGTGCCGAACCAGCCGATCATCGCGGCCCCGATGGCGGAGGTGATGTGGTCGTAGCCCGGGGCGATGTCAGTGGTCAGCGGGCCCAGCGTGTAGAAGGGCGCCTCGTGGCAGACCGCGAGCTGGCGGTCCATGTTCTCCTTGATCAGGTGCATGGGGACGTGGCCCGGCCCCTCGATCATCACCTGGCAGTCGTGCTCCCAGGCGATCTTCGTCAGCTCGCCCAGCGTGTCCAGCTCGGCGAACTGGGCCTCGTCGTTGGCGTCGGCGGTTGAGCCGGGGCGGAGGCCGTCGCCCAGCGAGAAGGCCACGTCGTACGCGGCCATGATCTCGCAGATCTCTCTGAAGTGGGTGTAGAGGAAGCTCTCCCGATGATGCGCGAGGCACCACTTGGCCATGATGGAACCACCACGCGAGACAATCCCCGTGACCCGCTTGGCGGTCAGCGGAATGTAGCGGAGCAGCACGCCGGCGTGGATCGTAAAGTAGTCCACCCCCTGCTCCGCCTGCTCGATGAGCGTGTCCCGGTAAATCTCCCACGTCAGCTCCTCGGCCTTGCCCCCGACCTTCTCGAGCGCCTGGTAGATCGGCACGGTCCCGATCGGCACCGGGGAGTTGCGGAGGATCCACTCCCGGGTTTCGTGGATGTTCTTGCCCGTGGAGAGGTCCATCACGGTGTCGGCGCCCCAGCGGGTCGCCCAGCGCATCTTCTCGACCTCCTCCTCGATGGAGGAGGCCACGGCCGAGTTGCCGATGTTGGCGTTGATCTTCACCAGGAAGTTGCGCCCGATGATCATCGGTTCGAGTTCGGGATGGTTGCGGTTCGCCGGAATGATGGCGCGGCCCGACGCGACCTCGGCGCGCACGAACTCGGGCGTCACCTGCTCGCGGGCGGCGACGAAGCGCATCTCGGCGGTGATCTCGCCGCGGCGGGCGTAGTGCATCTGCGAGAAGTTGCGATCCCCGCGCGCGAGGCGTTCCGCGATCCAGGGGCGCCGCAGCCCCGGCAAGCCGTCGTGTACGCTGCACCCCTGCGGGCCGGTGGTGTCGTAAACGCGCAGCGGCTCGTTGCCACCCGACAGCGAGATCTCGCGCTCGGGAATGCACAGGTCGCCCACCTCGATGGCCACCTTGCGCGACGACGGCAGGTCCGATTCAAGCGGCGGCAGCGCAGGCTCGTCCACGTCCTTCGGTCCATCAGCAACCACCGCGAGCTTGCGCGGTTTTCCGTTCTCGTTGTGACTATCCATGCATCCTCCCTACGCCGGAATTACCCGGGTCAGGTTCAAGGGGTCGCGCCGCGATGTTTTCGCGAGCGCCTCTCAGCCAGGTTCGGCTCCCCCGCGCGTGACGGTTTGTTGTATGCGCCGAGCGCCCAAAAAGCAAATCCGACTCTTATCCGATGCCGGTATTGCGATAGACGTCATCAAGCGCGAGCGAGCACCCGATCGACTTGAGCACCGCCGACTTGAGCACCGCGACGCCCGCAGCCGCCGCCGTCAAGGTCCACGGACCGTCGGGGATGCGTTCGTGAATCTCGACGTTCTGTTCGCGGTGTGAAACCAGGATGACCGAGAGCAACGAAGGACACTGCTTGTAGTGTTCGAGTTTTTCGCCACGATCCCAGTCTTCGGTGCTTGGGCTCGTAACCTCGACAACGACGGTGGGATTCACGACAACGTGGGTGTCCGAATCGTCGTCCTGTGGCGGTCCGCAGATCACGGTGACGTCCGGGTAGGTCGCAAGATCGCTGGCCGCGATGCGAACCTTGAGATCCGAGGTGTAGACAACACACGGTCCACGCTTCGTCTGCGCGCCGAGCGTTGTGATGATGTTGCCGGCGACGGCGGCGTGCTGTCGCGACCCGCCTGCCATCGCATAGATCTCGCCGTCGAGGTACTCGTGCTTGACGTTCGCGTGGGCCTCGCACTCAAGGTACGAACCGTAGGTATATTTGTGGATCGCACGGGCTCGTTGCACGGTCACGATTTTTCAAGGATACACCCCGCGCCGCCGCCGCGCATGGATCTGAGCCGGGCTCCTAATTGACGTAGCGCGAGCCGCTGCTGCCCTTGCCACCGTCGATGACCTGGATGTGGCGGCGGCGCTGGTGCGAACGCCAGCGGATCCACATGCCGCGCAGGGTGTCGCCGCGGCCACCCATGAGGACGTAGGCGAGCCCGACGGTCAGCAAATCGCCGATGATGCAGGCCCATGAAGCCCGGGCCAGATCGGCCACCACCGAGAAGCCGACCAGGATGGCGGCGAGGATCCGCGCTTCAAGGGCAAGTGTACCAAACAGGCGCGCGGGCGTTCGCGCGTAGCTTTTTCCGAACGCGACGAACAGACCAAGCACCGCCAGGCCGCAGCCCGCGAACCGATCCGTGCGCCACGCGGGGCCGACCAGCGAAAGGCCGATCATGCCGATGTTGGCCACGACCGCGGGCGCAAAAAACAGCACCAGAAAACGTGATCGTCCGATCGCGCGCTCGACCGCCGCGCCAACCCACCACAGGCCGATGATGTTGAAGATGAAACTCCACGGCTCGATGTGCACGAACAGCGTGGTCAGCGGCTGCCACAGCTCGCCGGCAAAAAACGCCGAAGACAGCACCAGGTGGTCGTTGAAGAAACCGCGCGCCTCCTTCACCACCGCGTAAAACGCGAAAAGCAGCGTGTCGGCGATGACCAGAAGCTTGATGACCGGCGTCAGCCGCTCGGTGATGGGCCTCATCCACGCGGGCTCGGGAGGCTGTTTAAGCGAGCGTGGCATCGTCCGTAAAATGTAGCACGGCCATCACGCAGCGCACCGCCGCTGTAGCGGGCAATGCCGCTACGGGGCCGACGGACTTTCCGACGTGCGCGTGGGGTCGCCCATGCAATCGGGATCGTCCAGATCCACCCGGCCGTCCCCGTCGTTGTCGACCCGGTCGGCGCAGGCCGCGCGAGGCTGCACGACCACATCCACCTGCACCAACGCACCACCTGCACTGACGTCAAACGGTTGCGACACGCCCCGCATCGCCTTGGGACCATCCGCTGCCACGGGCCCGCGGCCGTTCAGATCGAGCGCGTTGAGCCGCACCGTCCAGCGCCCGGGCACGATCTCGCGGCTGATGCTCCCCTGCCCGCACGGAACACGAAACGTCGTCACATTCCCGTCGGCGCTGGTTTCGACCACGTCGAATGATTCGATCCCGTGGCCACCGCATTCCTTGGCAGAGAACTGCGCCTCCGCCTCGCCCGCGATCCGCCAGGACAAACGATAGGTGCCGACGGGCCCGCAGCCGATGCTTGCGGTAGCAAACGCGGCCAGCACCGCAGCGAAGAAAGCTGACTGATTTTTCATTGGATGGCGAACGAAATCGACGGGAGCACGGCGCGCACGTTTGCCGCGGCAACGAACGACAGCGGCGCGAAGGTGGCCCACAGGGGCTTGTCGGCGCTGTCCAGCAGTCGCACGTCGAGCGCATACGTGCCGAGCGGCACCGCCACCGTCGTTCCCGTCCGGTTCGAGCACGGAAATTTGAACAGCAGGCGCTCGCCGACCTGAGGCGAGGCCGTCAGCTCCACTGTCGACGCGTCGACATCCTGGCAACTCACGAGGCGGTCGGCCTTGGTGACGCTCCAGGACAGGACGAACGACTGAACGCGGAACCTAATTCGTCCCAGGTCTATGGCTCCATGCCGCGGGAGGTCGGGACGAAGAGACGCCGTTTCCGCGACCACGCGCCCGGCCACGTCGCGCAGACGAAGGTTCACCACGTAACTTCCCGGTGTCATCTCGCTCGTCTCCACGCCGTCACGGCGTGCAACCTGAAGGGCCGATCGAGCAGGTCTTGGCACATCCTGCCTTGATTTCAAATGCCTCGACCTGGGTGATTTGCCCGAAGACGACGTCCCTCGTGATCGGCGGCAGGATGCCGATGGTCGCGCGCCCCGGCGCCGCGACGGACAGGTCGTTGCCGGATGTGTCCAGCGGGTGCAAAGAGATCGCGTAGCGTCCCGGCGCGATGTCGAACGCGGTGGTGCCCGACTGGCGGCCACACGAAAACGTGCAGGTCTTGCGTCCGGCGCAGCGATCCTGACCATCCTCGCCGACGACCGCCACGCGCATCTCGCTGATGGCGGGGTCGGCGCAATTGCAACTGCCAATCGCCATGCCGTCGTTGCGCAGCACCCAGCTTGCCTCGACCGCGCCGCCGTCCATCGAGACGCAAGCGCCAACCGGCAACGCCGCGGCCAGCAGCAGGACGCGGGGTAAGATTCGGCACGCGGCGGGCATCGACAGAAGCCTAGGAATCGACAAGCCGTGTGTCTATAACAATCACGATGCCAATCGCAAAGGAGCCCTCGCAATGATCCACGCGTTCCTGCAGGCGGGTGCCGCCCAAGACAAGCTCGACATCGTGTCGCTCATCATGCACGCGTCGAGCGTGGCCAAGGCGACGCTGCTGCTGCTGGCCCTGATGTCCGTGGTGTCGTGGTACGTCATCGGCGGCAAGTGGCTGTACCTGACGCGCGCGAGTTCGCGGTCGAGTCGCTTCCTTGAGTCGTTCTGGAAGACGTCGCGGCTTGACGACGTGTGGAAGCTGTCCGAGGAATCGCCGCCCTCGCCCATCAGCGAGGTTTTCCGCGCCGGCTACGTCGAGCTGGCCAAGTTGCGCCGTCGGCGCAGCGAGCAGGGTGGGGAGGCGGCCGCCGAAACGTCGCTCGGCGACCTGGAAAGCATCGAGCGGGCGCTGTCGCGCGCGCGGACCACCGCCACGACCGAGATGGAGGACAAGGTTCCGTTCCTGGCCACCACCGCCAGCGCGGCGCCGTTCATCGGTCTGTTCGGCACGGTGTGGGGCATCATGAACTCGTTTCGCAACATCGGAGCGAAGGGCGCTGCCAACCTGGCCACCGTCGCGCCCGGCATCGCCGAGGCCCTGGTGGCGACGGCGATTGGCCTGGTCGCGGCCATCCCGGCGGTCATGGCGTACAACTACCTGTCGCGCCGCATCCGCGTGCTTTCGGCCGAAATGGAAATGTTCGCCAGCGACTTTCTAAACATCATCCGGCGGAGGTTCTTCTAGCCATGGCGATGAGCGCGGGAGGTGGCAACAGCGGCACGCTCGCGGACATCAACGTCACGCCGCTGGTCGACGTGATGCTGGTGCTGCTCATCGTCTTCATGGTCACGGCACCGATGCTGCAAACCGGCGTTGACGTCGACTTGCCCGACGCCAAGGCGCAGACGATTCCCGACGACGCGGGCAAGCTGATCGTGACCATCACCAAGGACAAGCGCGCGTTCATCGGCAAGATGGAAGTGCCCTTCGCGCAGATCGAGGACACGCTGAAGTCCAACGCAAAGTTGCAACAGGACCGCGAGGTCTACCTGCACGCCGACACCAATCTGATCTACGGGGACGTGGTCAAGGTCATGGCCGCGATGAAACTCGCGGGGGCCGACAAGCTGGGCATGATCACGGATCCCCTGGAGTAGCGCGTGGCCGCAGCGTACGAACTTCGCTTTCGATCCCTCGGACGTGGGACCGCCGCAGGGATTGTCGCGACGTTGCTCGTCCACTGCGTCATCGCCAGCCTGGTGATGTGGTCGCAGATGCGCGGCGAGGAGCCCGGCGAACAGGTCCGCGACATGATCGTCACGCACCTCGTGCATCTGGGCAAGCCGCGCGAAAAGTTCTGGCTGCCGCGCCTCGTGCAGCCGCCCCGCCCGAAAGCGCCGACCCCCACGATCAAGGTCGCCGAGGATCCGAACGCGGCACCGACGCCGAAGGAAGCGCCCAAGGTCGAGGATGCCGACGTGTCGAAGGATCTGCGGCGGGCGCTGCAAAAGGCGCAGGCCCTGGCCAAGGCGACCCCGGAAGAGCCCGACGAGGGCTCGCTGACGGGATCCGCGCTGGGAACGTCAACGCAGGCGAGCCAGGGCGACGAATACGCGACGCAGATCTCGGAGGCCATCCGACGCAACTGGAACGTGCCGACGGGCCTCAACGTGGGCGACGTCAACAAGCTGTCGATCGAGATCCGGGTATCGATCTCGGCCACGGGGGAACTCGGCGACGCGAAGATCTCGACCTCGTCGGGGAACGACCTGTTCGACGATTCAGGGCTGCAAGCGGTCAAGGCCACCGGCAAGGTTCCGGCCCCACCCGCTGCCCTGGCTTTCAAGTTTCGCCGGGGCATGGTGCTCGCGTTCGATGGAAAGGATCTGCCCAAATGATCTTCCGAAGTTTCGTCTGCGCCGCCGTGATGCTTGGTGCCGGATTCGCGAACGCCCAGACGCAGCAGCCGCCGGTCGAGGAATTGCCACGCATCCGCATCACCGACCCCAACCGAGATCTGCTGCGCCTTGGTTTGCCGAACGCCTCGGGGGATCCGTCGCTGGCCGCGCAGGCCACCGAGATCGAGCGGCGCGACCTCGACGTCATGGGCCTGTTCCGCTTGCTCGATCCGATGTCGTTCCCGCCGGCGTTGCAAACCGAGGGACTCGGGTTTTCGTCGGCGCTCTGGTCGCAGGTCGGCGCACAGGGCGTCGCCAAGATCGAACCGCGACGTGACGGCGCGGGATTCGCGCTCGAGGGGCGCCTGCATCAAGTTGGCCGCGGCGATGCGCCCGTCTTCACCAAAACTTACCGCGGCACGGACCTGCGCCAACTCGTCCACGCCTGGGCCAACGACGTCATCAGCCACTTCACCGGCCAGGGGGGGCCCTTTGGCTCGCGCGTCGTGTTCGCCATGTCGGGCCGGCAAAAGGAAATCGCCAGCGTCGGTGCCGACGGAGCCGACGTCAAGGTACTGACCGCGATGAAGTCCGACTGCTTGCTGCCGGCCATCTCGCCCCAGGGCTCGGACATCGCCTTCACGTCCTATCTGCGCGGCACGCCCGACCTGTGGATGGTGCCCGGGAGCGGTGGCCGCGCGCGCCGCATCTCGAGCCGCGAGGGCATGAACGCGGGTGCCACCTGGACGCCCGATGGCCGCAGCATCGTGCTGACGCTGTCGTACGAGGGCAACGCCGAGCTTTACCGCATCGCACCGTCCGACGGCCGGATTGCTGCGCGGCTGACCACGACGCCCGCGATCGACAGCTCGGCCAGTTTTTCACCCGACGGCGGCCAGATCGCATTCGTGTCCGATCGGCAAGGCACGCCGCAGATCTTTGTCATGCCCGCGAACGGTGGCAGCGCCAAGCGGCTCACTTTCCAGGGCAGCTACAACCAGACGCCGCGCTGGAATCCGAGGGCGGACAAGCCGCTGATTGCGTTCACTGGCCGCGACGAGCGCGCCGTCTTCGATCTTTTCGTTTACGACATGCGCACCGGGCGCGTCGATCGACTGACGCAGAATCAGGGCTCGAACCAGGATCCCGCGTGGTCGCCCGACGGCCGCTTGCTGGTGTACTCGTCGTCGCGCGGCGGGTTATTCATCATGAACGTCGACACGCGGAAAGACATTCAGATCTACCGTGGGGGCGCTCGCTCGCCCTCGTGGGGCCCGGTTCCGTAGCGCCCAAACTCACCGCCATGTCCCGGATCGCGACCATCGACATCGGCACCAACACGACGCTCTTGCTCGTGGCCGAACGTCGTGCGGACGGAGGCCTTGTCGCAGTTGAGGATCGCGCGGAAATCACCCGCCTTGGCCGCGGAATCGGCACCGATGGCCGTCTTGGACACCAGGGAATCGACGCGACGCTCGCGGCGTTGCGCACGTACGCGGAACTTGCCGCCAGCGCCCGGGCACCCCTGTTTGCGATCGGCACCGAGGGCTTACGGCGCGCACCGAACGCGAACGACTTTTTGACGCCAGCGGCGGCGCTTCTGGGAGTCCCGGTCGAGGTGATCGCGGGCGAGCGCGAAGCCGACCTGACTTTTCTGGCGGCGGCGCGGTCGTTTCCCGAGGTGGCGAAGGGAGCAATGCAAGTCATCGACATCGGTGGTGGCTCCACCGAGATCGTGATTGCCGATGGCGGGCGAGTTGGGCACCGCTGCAGCGTGCCACTCGGTTCGGTGCGCCTGACAGAGAAGCACCTCCGGCACGATCCGCCGACGGAGGACGAGCACCGATCGTTGCGCGGGGACATCGCGGAGTGCCTGCGCGGCGTCCCGTTCGCAAGCGCCGGAACGTCGGTGCCGACGCTGGTCGGAATCGCCGGCACGGTGACATCGCTTGCGGCCATGGCCCAGGGATTGCGCAGCTATGACCCCAACCTTGTTCACGGTTATCGACTTGAGCGCCAAGTGTTGAACGCGATGGTCGAACGCCTGGCGCGTGCGACTGCGGCCGAACGGGA
The DNA here is from genome assembly GCA_964431675.1 of uncultured Myxococcales bacterium. Classification (GTDB taxonomy): domain Bacteria; phylum Myxococcota_A; class Polyangia; order Fen-1088; family Fen-1088; genus CAYSKR01. The sequence continues at coordinate 10,227 of CAYSKR010000058.1, read as the reverse complement.
AACCATGCCTGGGCTCGATCCGCGCCGCGCCGACGTCATTTTTGCAGGTTGCTGCATCCTCAACGACATCGCCGCTGCGGCCGGCGCCCCGTCGGTGCTGGTGAGCGATCGCGGCATCCGCTGGGGCCTCGCCCACGAAAAGCTCGACGGGGGCCAGGCGTGAGGGGTTGGCTCTGCGCCGGGCTCCGTCGCTGCCCGGTTGTCTTTACCCCCAAGGCTGGGTACCTTTCCGTCCCTGGAACCACCGTGCTTCACCGCCGCCAAATCGTAAGCATGGGTGCTCTCTTCGCGTGCCTGGCTGCTCCAGGATGCAAGACGGCGATCCCGGTCATCACCGAACCGTTCAGTGAGGATTTCGAGCGCGCCGAGGTCGGGCCCGGATGGAACAACACCGGTGCCGCATACCACACCACAGGTGGGAAGTTGGGCGTAGCGATGGCGCACAACCACCCCCTCTGGCTGCGGCAACGCCTGCCGCGCGACGTGCAGATCGACGTCGACGTGGTTTCAAAAAGCGCCGACGGCGATCTGAAGATCGAGGTATTCGGCGACGGCGAAACGTTCGACCCCGACGGGAACCGGTATCAGCCATCCGGGTACGAATTCATCTTCGGCGGCTGGCGCAACACGGCCAGCATCATCGCGCGCCTCGACGAGCACGACCAGGGCGTCAAGGCTTCGCGCCGCGAGCCTGCCGTGGAACCTGGCCGCACCTACCACTGGACCGTCATTCGAAAAGGTGGCGCACTTGACTGGCGCGTCGACGGTCAGCCTTTCCTGTCGTGGACCGATCCGGACCCACTGGTGGGCAAGGGCCACGAATTTCTCGCCGTCAACAACTGGGAGGCGGAGGTCACGTTCGACAACCTACGCATCCGGCCCGCGCGATAGGCCCATGCCTCCGCAACCGTTTTCATTGCTTTCGTCGCTCGATCGCCTGCGCGGGCGACGCTCGCTCCTCATCTACATGCACGACAACCCCGACCCCGACGCGCTCGCTGCGGCGGTCGGGTTGCAGCGCCTGGTGGCGCATCAAATCGGCTTGCACGCAGATCTGGCCCTCGGCGGAATCGTGGGCCGAGCAGAAAATCGGGCTCTCGTCGAAGGGATGAGCATTCCCTTGCTGCCGGTCGAGAGCATCAAGCCCAGCGGCTACGACGCGCTGGCCATCGTCGATAGCCAGCCCGGCACGGGCAACAACTCGCTGCCGACGGCCAAGCCGGTGGACATCGTCATCGATCACCACCCGGCGCGCGACGAGAGCCACCTCGCCCCCTGGTGCGACATACGGCCCGAACTCGGTGCCACATCGACCATCGTGTTGCAGTACCTGCTGCAGACCAAGGTCCCGGTCGATGCCACCCTGGCGACGGGACTGTTCTACGCGCTGCGCACCGAAACGCGCGATCTTGGCCGCGAGGCGACGGAAGCCGAGCGCGACGCCTACCTGCACCTGGTGCCCCTGGTCGACCACAAGCTGCTGTTCCGCATCTCGCATCCCAAGGTTCCGCGCGAACACTTCGCGGCGCTTGATCGCGCGCTGCGCGCGGCGCAGGTGTGGGGCGATCTGGTCGCCGTGAACCTGGGCGAGCTTTCTTACCCCGATCTGGTCGCCGAAGTTGCCGACTTGCTGCTGTCGTTCGATCAGGCGACGTTCGTCCTGTGCGGCGGGCACCACCGCGGACGCGCGTTTGTGTCCCTGCGCACCGACGCGACGCTCGCGCGCGCCGGATCGCTGATGCGCGACGTCATCGGCAACGACGGCGCGGCCGGCGGTCACGGAACGATGGCGGGCGGGCGATTGCATCGGCCCGTGACCAGCGACACGGATCTGGAAGAGACGTTCGGCCACATCGTGCAACGATTGCTCGCCGCGACGGGTCGTAAGGTCGACGCACCCGTCGCGCTGGTCGGCCGATGAAGCTTTACACGTGGCTGCAGGAAGCACTGGCGAGCGCCGAACCTCCTGGCCCGGGAGCCACGGCGCTCGCGTACCGCGACACGTATCTGTCATGGCGCGGCCTTGCGCACCGAGTGGACCGAAGGGCGCAGGAACTCACCACCATGGGGATCGGTGCGGGTTCGTGGGTGGGGCTGATGCTGGGGAATGTTCCCGATTTCGTCATCCTCGCGTTGGCGTTGTCCAAACTTGAGGCGGTGCTGGTGCCGGTGGATCCGACGCTGGGCCCGCGCGACCTCGACATGCTGCTCGACATCGCGCCGCTGCGCGCTCTCATCACCCGGCCTCGTGGCGACAGTTCGCCCTCGGGCGCCGTGGGTCTCCGCGCCGGAACGAAGCCGGTGGTCACCCGCTTCACCCCCGACAGCCGCAGACGCCTGGCGGGCACCCTGCTCAACTGCCACCTGTACCGGCGCGACCCACAGCGCGAGGTGCTGGGAACGCGGCCCGAAGCAGTGCTCGTCACCGCGACGGCGGGCGGTGATCCGCGAGGCGTGCTGCGCGCAGCGGACACCCTTGCGGGCATCGGCGATGTCATGCGCGTGACCCTGGGCCTCGGCCATGTTGACCAGAGCCTGTGCGTGGCACCGCTGCATCAGGCGTACGGGTTCGACTTCGGGCTGTGCGCTTGGCTCGTGTCGCGATCGACCCTGAACCTGGAAGACGAGGTTTCGCCCAAGCACATCAATCAGGCGCTGCGGGACCAGAAGATCGATTTCATGCCCGCCATGCCCGCCACCTACGGAACGCTCGCTCGTCTGGTCGCCATCAAGCCGTTGACCGTGAAGGCAGCCCGGTACATCAGCTCAGGATCAAAGCTGCCTGCCGCCGTGGCCGAGGCGTTCGCGGAAAAGTTTGGCGTCGCGCCGCTGTCCTGTTACCACAGCACCGATGCTGGCCCGATCGCCATTGACCGCGACGGAAGCAACCCCACGACTGTTGGCACCGCCTGCGTCGGGGTCGAAGTGCACGCCCCGCCGCCCTCAACTCCTTCGGCGCTTCTGGTCCGCAGCAGGGGCATCGCGCCCGCCTCGGTTCCGGCACCCTCACCCTCCCTGCGCGGCGGCAGCACGGCGGCGGGGCACCTCGATGATCTGGGCTGGCTGCACACCGGCGACCTCGCGGTGATCGATGCCCACGGCAAGATCACCCTGGTCGGCCGTGAGGACGACCTGGTGAAGATTGACGGCAAGTGTATTGCACTGGGCGAAATCGAAGCGTGCCTTGAGTCGTTCTCAAAGGTGCGCGAAGCGACGGCGCGCGTGGCGCTCGACGACGTCGGTGCCCCGATGGTGGTGGCCAGCGTCGTGGTGGCGCAAGCCTGCAAGGCTTTTGACCTCATCGACCACTGCGCACAGCACCTGGCACCGCACAAGGTGCCCCGCCAGATCGAGTTTGCCGCCGGCTAGTTCATGATCAGCCGGAACTCGGTGCGCCGGTTGCGTGACCGTCCGTCGGCCGTGGCGTTGTCCCCGATGGGACGATCCATGCCGTGACCGATCGCCGTCAAGCGTCCGGGGTTGATGCCGCGCAGGATGAAGTACTGCTTCACCGACTCGGCCCGCCGCTGCGACAGGTCGCGGTTGAACTCGGGCTTGCCGACGCTGTCGGTGTGTCCCTGAATCTCGATCCGGATGTCGGCAAAGTCGGCGAGGACCTTCACCGCGCGATCAAGCACGCCGTACGATCCGGGCAAGATCTGGTCCGAGCCCGACTTGAAGTTGATGCCTTCAATGACGCCGGTAAACTTTTTGACCTCGACCGGAATTTCGTCTGGGCATCCGTCGTCGTCCTTGAAGCCATTGCGGGTTTCGGGCTGCAGCGGACACTTGTCGATACCATCAAGAATGCCGTCGTTGTCGTTGTCAGGATCCGGACACCCGTCCTCGTCCTGGAATCCGTCCTTGTCCTCGGGCTGCAACGGACACTTGTCGACACCATCAAGGATGCCGTCGCCGTCGTTGTCAGGCTCGGGGCAGCCGTCCTCGTCCTGGAAACCATCCTTGTCTTCGGCCTCGTTGGGGCACCTGTCGGCCGCGCCAACGAGGCCATCGCCATCGAGATCTACAGGCGCGGCGGGCTCCGGCGGGGGCGGTGCCGCATGCTTGATGATCCGCGTCTCCCGCTTGATGATGACCTTCGTGATGGGCTTCACCACCTCGCCGAACCCGACATAGAACGAACCCAAAACTTCGTAGTCGGGCCCACCGCAGGTCAACTCGTCGCCAATCTTTAACCCCTGGGGCGCGATGCACGCGCCCGGTGCCAGCACCCGCCCGTCAACGCGAAAGCCGGCCCGGTCGTTGCCAAGCTTGAAGCCAAGCCCAGCGTGGAACATGCCATCGGTGTCGCTTTCGGGCTTCTTGACGTCGCTGACGATGGAGGACAGCGCGCCGTAGCCCATCGTCACGATGGGACGAAACTGAGCGCCCGGCGGCGCGAGCGTGAAAGTCAGGCTGCCGCGGTAGGCAAACACGAAGATGCTGGGAATGCTGCTGGTTCCGTTGGGCGGCTGCACGAACCCGCGCGTCCGCGTGGGGATCATGAAGCCCTCGCCTTCGAGAGCGACCCACGGGTTGAAGTTCAGCGTCAACCGCGCGCCGTACATGCCGCCGTGATAGGGCGACCAGTCCTGCGTCTCACCGACGCTGCGACCGAGCCCGTGGTCGGCGTTGAAAAAGTGACCGCCGCCGCCAAGCCCAAATTCAAAGCGAAATTCGCGCGCATCAGGGTCGCCGGCCGCCAGCGGAGGCGCGCTGCTGCCCGGAATTTCCTCGGTCTCGCTGCTGGTGGTCGACGTCGTGGACGTCGTGGGCTCGTCCGGATCCGTCCCCTGGGCGAATGCCGGGCCGACGACAGTCAAGCCGGACCCGACAATAACAACAACGAGCGTGGCCCGAACGGCCTTGGCACCTGACCTCATCGGTTCTCCTTAGGTTTGTCTACTTTGGCGATCATTAGACTTCGGTACAAAAGCACGGAACGCCGCGAGCGGGGCAGAGCATATGCCAAGTCGCGCCACGCAAGAAGGACGACGCGCATCGGCGTGCGTGGCGCTGGAAACGGCGGTTGAACTGCAACGGCAGGGTCGCCTCGACACTCCGCAACGCCGCTGACGATACGGGCGAGCCAGGCGGACCGCGAAGAAATCACAACGGCGACGCGTACCAATCCCTGACCGTCAGATCCGCCGCCAGGTCAGAAAAATCTCCATCGTGGGTGACCAGGGTGGCCCCGATATCCACTGCGGTCGCCGCAATCATCAGGTCGCGCCGGTCTTTCAGTTTGCCGCGGCGAGCGAGAGCCGCCTTGATGCTGGCGTAGCGCTCCGCCATGGACGGCCCGAACGAAATGATCCGGATGCGCGCAATGCCGGTCAGTATCTCGCGACGGTTTTCCTCGCGCCGTGCCGAACGCTCAGCCCCATACAGCAATTCCGCGAAGGTGACCACGCTCGTCACCACCTGATCTCCTCGTAGAGCGGCCTCGTTCACGCGCTCGCGCACGCCACCCGTGCGCTTCAGCGCGTAGGCGATGATGTTGGTGTCGAGCAGCCAGATCACGCGTGACGGCGCTCGTCCGGCTCATCAAGAAACCGGCCCTCCCGGATTAGAGTCAGCAACTCATCGACGCTTTCACCGTGCCAGACAGCGCCCCCAAAGAGATCGTCGCGCCCTTGTGCGTCTGAAGGCGCAACCGCTCGAAGTTTCACGTCGATTTCTGTGCAACGCGCAAGCACGGGACGGGATGGATCGCAACGAAGCTGTGTGACCGCTTCGTCGATCATCTTCGGCCTCTGTTTTTCCGGCGTGGCCACGCTAACCCCGATCCAAAGGTTAGCACAGTCTAACGCCTGACGAGCAGGTCGGCGGTGACGCCGGCGTGATCGGTGGGCCACAGGTTCGTGCCTTCGGTGCGTAGCGCCGGATCGACGCCGGTCAACGCTGTGGCAAGCGCGCGAACGCCGCCGCGCATGAACACGATGTCGATGCGCTCGTCGGCCTTGAAGGGATCGGCGGCGAGCCTCGTGCAGCAGGTAAACCCCGATTCGAGGGGCCGCGTCTTGGTCCACGCGTCGTTGAACCTGCCGACCAGCCCGGCGTAACTGCGGCTGCCCTTCCCGTCCGCGCGGCTGTTGAAGTCGCCCACCAGAATGATATTGCCCGCAGCATTTCCCAAGCTCCTCTCGATCTCGCGAGCCTGCGCCTCCTGAAATTGTGACAGCGCGCCATCCACTTCGAGATGCGTGGTCCCGAACAAAAACGTCGCCCCGTCCATCGTTACCGGCACCGTCACGTACCCGCGCAGGAGTTTCACCACCAGACCAGTGCCGGTGAGTTTCCCATCGGCGGAAACGCCACCCACGGGCACGGGTACATAATTGTCATACTTGACGGTCCGCGAGGCACCCGGCGTGATTCCCTCGCGCACCAGGATCGCGTCGCGGTCGGTCACGCGCAGGTCGAATCTCTCGCCGCCGCCGTCGGCGTCCGAGGGGAACTCGACGTCGGACAGTTCGTGCTCGATCACCCTGTACACAAGCCCACGCGCCGCGAGTTCGGCGAGGATGAGTTTGAGGAAGTCGTACTTGACCTCCTGCGCATCGACCGTGGGATTGCCGAACGAAAAATTCGTCGGTTTTTGCAGACGAAACGTCACCGCCTCTTGCAGTCCAACCAGATCGGGTTTGGCGGTCGCAATCTCGGCGGCCACGGCCTTCATTCGACCCGGGACGTCGCTGGCCTCGACCGTCTTCCACAGTGCCGCCACCTTCACCGGGATGTCGTCGGGCCCGCGAGCGGTGATCACCGGTGCCAGATCCGCCCCCAGGTACAGGTTGCGCGTCATCACCTTGACCGCGGCACCCGGAAACGTCGGCTCCGGTTCGTCCCCGCCCCCGCAACCCACGGCGACCAAGATCACGGACGTCAGGGCCGCAAGTCGGATGCGCATGCGCCCGATCTAGCGCACGGTGACCGTCAGGGCCAGCGCGTGCATGCGGGTGCGAAAAACGCCACTCAGGCCGTCGGAAGTGGTCGGTGCCGCGGTCGCATCCAGAAAGTGCAGGTACAGGTAACCCACGTCGACCCCGAGGCGTCCGACCGAGTAGCCGATGCCAGCGCCCAGTCCGACGCGGTCGCCATCGGGAGCGACCGGATGCTGCGTCGCGGGCGGCGTGGTGTTCTGCGCAAAAAAGGCCCCGGCCCGCAGCACGAGCGGCAAGTCGGCCAGATTCCACGCGCCGCCCAGGCGCGCCGTCACTGCGTTGCGGCTGTGGCGTTCGATGATTTGATCGGGCGGTGTGTTCCCGGAAAAGTCGATCACGATCCGATCGAACGTGTTCCACAACGTCAGGTTGCACTCCGCAGAAACTTCGAGTTGCCGCGACACGCGGAGCATCGCCCCCAGCGTCGCCATGCCTGGCAGCGTGATCTGCGAGCTGACTGCTTGGTCCGGATACACCACCGTCCACGCCGCAGCCTCGGGTGAAAATGTCGCCTGCCCGGCAAGCTTGACCTGGACCCGACTGCGAAAGGTCGCCGCGAAGTGGAGCGTGTCGGGCAGCGGCCGCCAGTGCAACGCCGCGTTCCACATCGGCAGCGGCAAGGATCCGCCCATGCCAGTACCCCAGCCACCGCCCGAGAGAACGCCACGGCCCCCGACTTCTTTCGGCAACGCTTGCTCAAGTTCCACATCGCCGCGCACCACGGCGAATCCGGCCGCGATGGAAAGTCGATCGCGCAAGCGAAACACCAGGCTTGGGTTGAACTCGATGAAGCGCAGCTGCGTCGCAAGTGATTTCGTCTCACCGCGCCATCCATCCGGCCAGCGTAACGCCAGTCCGAACGGCGCCAGCAGCGCGACGGCGATGCGCACCCGCGGGGTCAGCGACGTGTACGCGTACAGGTTCGGCACCGGCCGCGGTGCCACCCGCGTCGCCGCTTCTTCACCACCTGCGGCGGGGATGAAGCGCGCGCGGCCCAGGATCAGCGCGGCACCCACGGAGGCCCCGGCGGGCGGGGCAAAACCGAGTGCGGCGGGGTTGAACCAGGCGGCCGCCGGCTCGCGCGTGGCGGCGGCCACCGCACCCGCCCGACCGAGCGCCTCGGCCGACTGCTCGTAAAGCATGAATCCCGTGGACGCCGACGCTTTTTCCGCAGCACCCAGCAATGCCACGGACAATCCGCAGGCCACCGTCAGCGATCGGGGCACCAAGCAAGAGCGCGCGGCGGGCATGTCGACTCAGTCGAGCAGAGGATGCAAGTGAGCCGTCACGGTCCCGGCACCGCCTGCGGACAGTTCAACTTCTGCGAAATGGGAAAAGTAGGACGGATGCCTGACCTCGATGCGGTGAAAGCCGACCGGAAGCTGGTGGCTCCCGCGCATCCAGTCCGAGACGCGCCCGGCAAAGCCATCGTCGATCCAGAGCAACGCGGCGGCCACGTTGCATTCGACTTTGAGCGAAGCCACCGGCACCGGCCGCACCGTGGCGCAGGCCGTGCCCACCCACACAGCAACTGCCAGCGCAAACGCGCGCACGGATCTCACGGTGTCCCCGTCGGGGCAGGGATCGCCGCCGGCAGTGCAGGATGCGGGACAGAACCCGGCGGAATCGAGTCCCTGCGCACCCGGATTTCAAGGCGGCGCGGCCCTGCGTCGGTAACCTCCACCGTCGCCACAGATCCAAGCTCGGTGGTCAGCGCGGTCGCCATGGCCTTGCCGTCCATCCGCGTCGCCACGCGCAACTCCACCCGCGCCGCCGCGACGCGACGAACCTCGCTCGACGACACCGCCGCCATCCTGCGCAGTGCCCGCTGCACCACGCCGAGCGTGCCCGACTCGGGCAGATCGAGAATCAGAACCAGTGCGCGGCGCTCGGCGGCGAAAGCGATGCTTGCGGCAAGGCCCGGTGCCATGCGATCCGCCAGGCGCCGCGACAGGTTTTCGAAGCACGCCTTGCGCGCGCCTGCATCGTCGCCGGCGAACCCACGATCCATCGGAACCGACTCGTCGCTCTTTTCATTCGACCCGTCGCCAACGACGTGAACCGTCATGCGGCAGCGGACCGAACGCATCGCCGTCCCGCGCACCGGGCCTTCTTCTTGCGTCGTCGCGGTGATCCGGACCGCGGCACCAATCCCGTCGGAGGGCGCCAGGGTGCGCTCCGTCTGCTCGGAGGCGACCTTGGTCTCGGTGCGAATCCCCACGCTGCCAAGCGCCGCTCCAAACGCCTTGATCGCTTCGGCGTCGATTGGTGGCGGGGTGCCGCGCGAGAATAGAATCACGCCCACAGGCGTGACGGGCAGGACGGTCGCCCCGACTGCGGTTGCCCCGCCCTTGCCGCCCGCGCCTGACGACACACCCGGGGCGCTGGCTGCGAGCTTGGCGATTTCGCGCCTGACCGTGGCCTCGTCCAGATCCACCTCGATCTCGACGCGGTAGTTGCCCGCGTATTCGCCCTGCGAGACAACCCGATACCCGCGCACGATCTGTCGCGGGTTCTGCATCCACTTCGCGCCCAGCTCGGACAGCGGTGGTGCCAACGGACCGGGGATACCCAACGAGCCGAGCGCGCGGACGAAACAGCGCTCCACCGCGCGCCGCCAGGCCTCGATGAGCGCCTTCTGCTTTGCGGCGGCGAGGTTGCCCGCGACGATGGGCGCTTCCGCCACCAGCGCGCGCTCGTTCGTCGGCACTGGTACCTGCGCGATGCTCTCCGTCGTCAGAGCAGCGAGCGCACACGCCCCGGTCACCACAACCAGCCAGGCCCTGGTCACGGCAGCACCTTCTGCACCCAGATGACCGCGCGCGCGCCCTTTGCACTCGATGGCAATGCAAGCTCTCCGCCGCCATCGGTCTTCGCGGGCCCGACGTCGAGCGAAACCGGCGGTGCCCCGAGGCGGTACACCGCCCAGCGCAGGTGACCATGCTCGCGCGCCTCGCCCACCGTCGGCGCGATCCGCAAGGCAGCGGCGGCCGCGACAAAATTCTTTTCGGCCTTTGCATCGGCCAACGGCGCATCGAAAAGATCTTCAAAGCGCAGCGCCAGCTCCAGCAGAACACCGCCGTTTGATTGGTAGTCCAACGTGGCGACGGCGCGTTGGCCCGCTTCGTCGATTTGCGTCGCTGAACATTTGAGCCCACCACCGAGCTCAAGCACCGCAAGCGCGGCACGCAGCTTGGACAGCCCACGCGCCCGCGCCTCACGTTCGGCCTTTGGGCGCGCGGTTTGCGGAGACGGCCGGCGCAGGTCCGCCGCCGCACCA
>CAYSKR010000057.1:0-14933 GCA_964431675.1 uncultured Myxococcales bacterium | reverse complement strand
CCGCAGTCGGCAGGCGCCTGACGCCGATAAAAAGTGCCAGGGCACCAACCACCTGCACGGCTGACACCACGCCAAACGCGAGAAAAGCGCGGCTGGTGTCGTGTCCGTCGGCCACGAGCCCGCCAAGACCAGTTGCGAACGAGCCCAGCCCGAAGGTCATCGCGAACTGCACGCCGTACACAAGGCCGTGATCCTTGCTGGCGGCGTACCTGGCGGTCAGGGCGTTCGCCACCGGTTGCGTGAGGTACCACAGAAATCCGAACGCCAGCGCTGCGGTGCCAAGAACCATTCCACCAGTGAGCCCCAACAGGAGGGGGACCGGTGCAAACAGCAGCACGCCAATCAGGAACAGGCGCTCTTTCGACACGCGATCCGCCAGTTCGCCACCCACGCACTGAGCGACGATGCCGACCAGCAGGACCAGGGTGGTCAGCCCGGACGCGGTCAACCTGCTGCCCGCACCGTGCGTGGCGAGGTGCAGCGGCAAGAACGTCAGCACCCCGCGGTAGACGAAGCCGCTTGAAATCATCGCCAGCAACAACCAACGGAGCGGACGGCTCGCCCACAGGTCACGCAGGGTGCGCGCGAACGCCAACCCGGTTTCCTTGAACGTCGCGGCCGAGTGACGCCGATGGTGGGCAGCGTCGCCGGGGCCCGTCACGCGCTCATCGGCGGGCAACGACAGGGCCAGCGCCGCGCACGCGAGGGCCAGCAGCGATCCAGCGATGAATGCCCCTCGCCAACCAAACTGCGCCGCCACAGTGGCCGCGAACACCGGAGCCAGCGCTTCGCCAAAGTTACCGCCCGCGCCGTGGATCCCGATGGCCCGACCGCGCTCGCCCGTCGTGACCAATCGGGACAGCAGCGAAAATCCGCTTGGGTGGTAGATGCCCGCGGCAAATCCAAGCGTCACGAGGCCAGCGGCGAGCACGGTAAACGTCGGCGCCAGACCGATGAGCAGCAGCGCCGCCCCGCACCCACCGGCCGCAACCTGCAACATCGTTCGTCCGTCGATACGATCCGCGAGGTAGCCTGCGGGAATCGCTGCCAGGCCAAACGCCAGGTAGGTCGCATTGACCACCGCGAGCAAGACCAACATTGAGACGTTGAACGCGCGGTGCAAGTCCCACAGCACCGCAGGCAACAACATCACACAGCCGTGGACGAGCCCGTGAATGATGGCGCTGGTCCAGGCGATGCGACGCGTGCGCGCTTCCACGACCACCGCCTAGGATGCCGATTCGAAACGCACCTTGACGATCTGGTATTCGCGCCGACCCTTGGCGTTGCGCAAACTCACCGTGTCACCCTCTTCGCGGCCGATCAGCGCACGCGCCAGCGGTGCCGAGATGGCAATCCGCGCCTGCTTGATGTTGGCTTCGTGGTCGCCCACGATGCTGTACGTCGACGCAAGGCCGGAGTCCGCGTCGGACAGATCCACGGTGGCACCGAATACGACGCGCGTCCCCGACAATTGCGCGGGATCGATGATTTCGGCTTGCGCCAGGATGCTCTCGATGTCGCGCGAGCGGCCCTCGATGAAGGACTGCTTCTCCTTCGCAGCCGCAAACTCGGCGTTCTCGCGCAAGTCGCCGTGGGCGCGTGCCTCCTCGATATCCTGGATATTCTTCGGCCGCTCGATCTCGCGCAAACGCTTGAGTTCGTCCTTGAGCGCCCGCACCCCCCGCGGCGTCATCGGATACCGGTCAGCCACCCTGATACTCCTGCAGCGAACACACCGACAACGGCCCCGTGGCCAGCTTGGCGATGGCCGCGACCGCGGCACGCGCACCGGACAGCGTCGTGAAATACGGCAGGCCGCGCATCAACGCCGTGCGCCGGATCGAGAAAGAATCCTCGATCGCGGCGGCCCCATGGGTGGTGTTGATGACCACATGCACGTCTCCATCTAACATGCGATCGACGCAATGGGGACGCCCCTCGCGGACCTTGTTGACACGTTCGGATGCAATCCCGGCGCGGGTGAGTTCTGAATGCGTGCCCGCGGTTGCAACGATGCGAAAGCCCAGATCGCGCAGGCCCTGCGCCACCGCGATGACGCCGGCCTTGTCCGCGTCCTGCACGGAAATGAACGCGCTCTTGGCTCCACCACCCGGCCGCGGCAAGCGCGTGCCCGCCGCAATCTGGCTCTTGGCGAACGCGGCGTCGAACGTGCGGTCGATGCCCATCACTTCGCCGGTGGACCGCATCTCGGGGCCAAGCAGCGTGTCGACACCCGGGAACTTCACGAACGGGAACACTGCTTCCTTGACCGCGATGTGCTTGGGCACCACCTCGCGGATACCCATGTCCGCAAGCGTGCGGCCGACAGCGATCTTGGCCGCCACCTTGGCCAGCGGCACGCCGGTCACCTTCGACACGAACGGCACCGTGCGCGAGGCGCGGGGGTTCACCTCAAGGATGAAGACGCCTCGGCCGTCACGCGGAACGGCGAACTGCACGTTCATCAGGCCGCGCACTCCGAGTTCCAGGGCCAGCGCTTTGGCCTGGTGCCGCACCTCGGCCACCACTTCAGATGAAAGCGAGAACGGCGGCAGCGCGCAGGCCGAATCGCCCGAGTGAATGCCCGCCTCCTCGATGTGCTCCATGATGCCGCCGATGATGGCGTCCTTGCCGTCGGCCACCACGTCGACGTCGATCTCGACCGCGTCGCGCAAGAACTGGTCGATCAGGATGGGCGCGCTCTCATCGCCGGTGCCACCTCCGGCCGCGAGCGATTCGCGGCGCGACGCCTCCATCGCCTTGCCGACGAAGTGGGCGAGGCCAGACGCATCGTGTACGATCTCCATCGCCCGCCCGCCAAGCACGTACGACGGCCGCACCATGACCGGGTAACCGATGCGTTCGGCGATGGTTCGCGCCTCGTCGAGCCCATGCGCCGTGCCCCACGCCGGTGCGCGCAGGCCCAGCTTGCGCACGAGTTCTCCGAAACGCTGCCGATCTTCGGCGCGATCGATGGCGTCGGCGCTGGTCCCGATCAACTTGACCCCCGCCTTCTGCAACGGAACCGCAAGCCGCAGCGGCGTCTGGCCACCAAACTGCACGATGACGCCATCGGGCTTTTCCACGTCGATGATCTCGAGCACGTCCTCGCGCGTGAGCGGCTCGAAGTACAGCCGATCCGACGTGTCGTAGTCGGTGGACACCGTCTCGGGGTTGCAGTTGACCATGATGGCCTCGAACCCCTCTTCGCGCAGCGCCATGACGGCGTGAACGCAGCAGTAGTCGAACTCGATGCCCTGCCCGATGCGGTTCGGCCCGCCGCCCAGGATGACGATCTTCTTCTTCGTCGTGACGCGCGCCTCGTTCTCGGCGACCGGCTCTTGCACGGTGCCCGTCTCGTAGGTCGAGTACAGGTACGGCGTCTTCGCCTCGAACTCCGCCGCGCACGTGTCGACGCGCTTGTAGACCGGGCGAACGCCGTGGCGATGCCGCGCCTGCCGCACGTCTTCCTCGCTGACCCCGCACAGCTTCATCAGACGCCGGTCGGAAAAACCCATGCCCTTGCTTCGCGCCAGCGCCGCCGCGTCGTCGAGCAGCGCTTTCCCCGCACGCTTGATCGACTCGTCCTCGTCGATGATCTGTTTGACCTGGGTCAAAAACCACGGGTCGATGGCCGTGATCTCGTGTGCCTCGGCCAGCGTCACGCCCGCACGCAGCGCCTCGGCCAGCAGCCACAGGCGATCGGGACCAGTCACCGCGATCTGGCGCGCCAGCTCATCTTTGCCAGCCGGATTTTCGATGTCGAAGCCCCAGCGACCGATCTCAAGCGACCGCAGCGCCTTGCCGAGCGATTCCTTAAACGTGCGCCCGATGGCCATCACCTCGCCAACCGATTTCATCTGCGGACCAAGGGTCGTGTCGGCACCCGGGAACTTCTCGAAGGCGAAGCGCGGCACCTTGGTCACCACGTAGTCGATGGTCGGTTCGAAGCAAGCCGGTGTTTCACGCGTGATGTCGTTAGGAATTTCGTCGAGCGTGTAGCCAATCGCGAGCTTGGTCGCGATCTTGGCGATCGGGAACCCCGTCGCCTTCGACGCCAGCGCCGAGCTGCGCGACACCCGTGGATTCATCTCGATGACGATCATCTCGCCGTTCTTCGGGTTGACCGCGAACTGGATGTTCGAGCCGCCGGTCTCGACGCCGATCTCGCGAATGACCGCGAGGGCAGCGTCACGCATGATCTGGTACTCCTTGTCGGTCAGGGTCAGCGCCGGAGCGACGGTGATGGAATCGCCGGTGTGCACGCCCATCGGATCGAAATTTTCGATCGAGCACACGATGACGGCGTTGTCCTTGCTGTCGCGCATGACCTCGAGCTCGTACTCTTTCCAGCCGAGGACCGACTGCTCGACCAGCACCTCTCCGCGCGGACTCTGGGACAGACCCCACGCGATCTTCGCATCGAATTCCTCGCTGTTCCAGGCGATGGCAGCGCCCGATCCGCCGAGAGTGAACGACGGCCGCAGAATCAGCGGAAACGCCGTCCCGGTGGATTCCGCCAACTCCTGCGCGATCTTGCGCGCCTCCTGCAGCGAGCGCGCGTAACCCGACTGCGGCACCCGCAGGCCGATGTTCGCCATCGCCTGCTTGAATAGTTCCCGGTCCTCCGCCTTCTCGATCGCCGGGATCTGCGCGCCGATCAGCTTGACCTCGTACTTTTCCAGCACACCCGCCTTGTGCAGTTCAATCGCCAGGTTCAGCGCCGTCTGCCCGCCCAGCGTCGGCAACAGCGCGTCGGGGCGTTCGCGCTCGATGATGCTGGTCACGATCTCGACCGTCAGCGGCTCGACGTAGGTGCGATCGGCCAGTTCCGGGTCGGTCATGATCGTCGCCGGGTTCGAATTGACCAGCACGACGCGGAAGCCCTCTTCCTTGAGTGCCTTGATCCCCTGCGTGCCCGAATAGTCGAACTCGCAGGCCTGCCCGATCACGATGGGGCCCGAGCCGATGACAAGAACGGTCTTGATGTCAGTTCTTCTGGGCATGGTCGTGTCTTACTCCTTGGCGATCTTTATACCCGTCCCAGGCGACCCGGTCACGGGCGAAGGCGGTGAACGCGATAACCGCCCGGGCGCACCGAAACGACGTGGCCTGTGATCTCATCTTTGTCCACGTGGTCCCAAAACGCGCCGAACATTGCGTCGATCTGGACGGCCGTAAACGTGTCCGGTCCCCGGAGCAACACAATAGCGACAGGAGAAGGCCGAATCGAGAGCGCCGTGGCCCCGACATCGCGGGTCACAAAAATGCGTCCTTGCGAGGCCGCTTGCCTCCAGAGCGTGTCATCCGAGGATCCGCGCGTCGCTGCGACACCGGCTTCGACCACGTCGTGACCGAGGGCGCGCAGTCGGACGGCCACGCGCCGGGGCACGTTCTCATCGACGAGGAAGCGAAACAATGCGTTCCTCGTCGGCGAGGCTGGCGGCGAATGAAAGCGCGGCATGCACTTGCTCCTCGGTGAGTCGGTACTCCTCCCTCACCTGCTCGACGGTCATCCCCCCAGCCACGCTGCCGACCACGGCCGACACCGGCATCCGGGTTCCCGTGATCACAGGCTTGCCTGCCAGGATCTTTGGGTCGCCAGAGATGAACCGCTCCCATCCGGGCCCTTCTGTGACTCGTCGAGCCGTGCTCTGTTTTGCCATCGTGGGACTCCAGTCATCAAGCGTACGGGGCGACCACGAAGCCGTCAAACCATCTCCCCGCCGCAAGCCAGAAGCGCCCTATTCCTTGGCGATCTTGCGCTTGACGTGACCCTCGCGGTCAAGAACGAAAGCGTCGGGCAACTTCTTTTCGACGCCGCTGCGGTGGCCGTGAACCACCCAGCCGAGTTCCGAAAACCCTTCGCAGATGCGAATTCGGATGCGCAGGCTTTCTTCCTCGTCTGAAACGAAAAGATCAAGCAGCGGCTCACGCGCCACGGTTTCGTCCTTCTGCCGTAAGAGCACGTCCGAGGCGGCAAGGCGCACGCCTTCGTTCATGTCCTTGAGGTACGGCACCGCCAGGCCCGGTGCCTCGGCGTGCTTGAAAAGCCCGAGGAAATTCAGCACCTGGATCTTCTTGGTGGGATCGCGCTCGTAGCCGGGCTCGTGGCGGCCGAGCACGTCTTTCAACGCGCCAAGCACCTGTTCCCTGGTCGCGATCTTCTCCAGAACGCGCAGTTGCCAGGACACTGAATCCGCCGCGAGCAGCGACCGCTTGACCGCGGGCAGCGCCGCCTCGCCCTTGGCCACCAGCGTGTCGAAGACCCAGTCCTTCTCCTGCTCGTCCTCGATGGTCTTGTCGTACATCATGGCGAACCGGCGCAGCAGGCCGTACAGCGCCTCGTCCGATCCCTCCGCCGCCAGCTCCTCGAGCGCCTTCCAGCGGTCGGGCGACTGCATGTACTTGTTGACCGCGCGCTCGACATTCTTCCCCCGGCTGCGAACGTCGCGCTTGCCCTTGTCAAAAAGATCGAAAAGCCCCATGGCGAAAACCGCCGGAGTCTATACCACGCTGCCGCAGCGCGGTCGGGCGGCTTTCAACGGGCCCGCGGCGCCCGTGCTACCCTATGGTTGCATGTCAGGCGTGGCCCAAAGGGTTCTCGAAGAAACAAAGCGATTCCACCAGTCACTTCCCACCTTGCTGCCAAAGCATCGGGGGCGATGGGTGGTGTTCCGAGACGGCGCTCTGCAGGGCGAGCACTCGACGGAGGACCGAGCCTACGCTGCTGCGGTTGAGCGCTTCGGAGCCGAAGGCGGATTCGTGGTGGCCAAGGTCGAAGAGGTAACCCCAACGCCCGTGACTGCGGGAGTCCTCTTCGGTCTGGGATGACGTTGAAGCGGTTTATGCGCTAAGAACACCGCATGAAGACCACTGCGGTGACGCCCGATGATCTTGGCCGTTCGGTGCTGGCGGTGCCGCCGCTGGCGCGCAAGGCCGACCTGACCCTCGACAAGTCGGCGAACGCGGCGCTGATCAAGCACATCGAAGGCGGCGGCGTTTCGACGCTGCTGTACGGCGGCAACGCGAACTTCTACAACATCGGTGCGTACGAGTACGCCGACATCCTGGATTTCCTGGCCGAGGCCGCCGCACCCGACACCTGGGTCGTGCCTTCCGCGGGCCCCGACTACGGCAAGCTGATGGACCAGGCGCCGATCCTCAAGGCGCGCGCCTTCCCCACCGTCATGGCGCTGCCGTCGTCGCCGCCGCTGACCGTTGGTGGCGCCGAGACCGGGCTGCGCCGCTTCGCCGAAGCGTTTGGCAAGCCGATCATCGTCTACATCAAGGCCGAGGGTTTCCTGACCCCCGAAGCGGTGCGGCGCCTCGTCGACGCGGGCGTGGTCGCCGCGATCAAGTACGCCATCGTCCGCCAAGATCCGAAGCAGGATCCATTTCTTGCCAAGCTCGTCGAGCTCGTCGACCGGCGCATGATCGTCAGCGGCATCGGCGAGCGCCCCGCCATCGTCCACCTGCGCGACTTCGGCCTGCAAGGCTACACCTCGGGATCGATCTGCGTCGCACCGCGCGGCTCCACCCGCATGCTCGCCGCGCTCAAGAAAAAAGATTACGCCGCCGCCGAAGAGCTGCGTGCCCACTACATCCCGCTTGAAGATGCGCGCGACGCCGATTCGCCGATTCGCGTCCTGCACGAAGCAGTGACCCTGGCGGGCATCGCCAACATGGGCACCATGCTGCCGATGCTGTCGAACCTCGGACCCGAACAGCACCCCCGGGTCAAGCAGGCCGCGAGCGAGTTGCTCGCCTGGGATCGCACCCTTTTGGCCTGACCCGGCCCGGCCTGACCTGAATTGAAATGTAAAGACGCAATGTACAGACACCAGGGTGTCATCAACAATCCACCGATTCCGTCGCCTCGGCGCGGCCAGTTTTTGATACAGTGGCGGACTCGATGTCCTTGTCCGCCGACCTGATCGCCACCGGCAAGCGGGTGTTGCTCGCCAACTATGGGCGCGCCGAGATTGTCATGAGCCGGGGCGAGGGTTGCGAGCTGTGGGACGCGGACGGGCGGCGCTTCCTCGACATGACCGCCGGCATTGCCGTGTGCGTGCTTGGTCACGGCCACAAGGGCCTGGCGCAGGCCGTCGCCGACCAGGCCGCGCGCCTGCACCACACCTCGAACTTGTACTTCATCGAAACCCAGATTCGCCTGGCCGAGGCGCTCGCCCGCCGCGCGTTCGTCGGCAAGATGTTTTTCTGCAACTCGGGTGCCGAGGCCAACGAGGCGGCCCTGAAAATCGCCCGCCGCTACCAGATCGTCGCGCGCGGGCAGCCCGACCGCACCGAATTCGTCGCCTTCGAGGGCAGCTTCCATGGCCGCACCATGGCGACCCTGGCGGTCACCGGTCAGGCCAAGTACCGGGAGGGTTTCGGGCCCCTCATTCCGGGCGTGAAATTCATTCCGTTCGGCGACATCGCGGCCGCGCGCGACGCCATCAACGCGACCACCTGCGCCGTCATCGCCGAGCCGGTGCAAGCCGAGGGTGGGATCGTCCTGCCGCCGCCGGGCTTCCTGCAAGAGCTGCGGCGCGTGTGCCAGGAGCGCGGTGCCCTGCTGATCTTCGACGAGGTGCAAACGGGAGTCGGCCGCACCGGCACGTTCTACGCCTTCGAAAAGGAAGGCATGACGCCGGACATCGTGACGCTGGCCAAGGGTCTGGCCGGCGGCATCCCGATGGGCGCGATGATCGCCAACGAGGAGGTCGCCCGCGCGTTCGAACCCGGAACTCATGCGTCGACGTTCGGCGGCAACCCCCTGGCGTCCGCCGCGGCGCTGTACGTGCAGCGCGCGATCGACGAGCACGGCCTTCTGACCCGGTGCCAGGAGCTGGGTGCCTACCTCGCCTCGTCCCTGATTCGCATGGCCGAGCGGCGACGTCCCAAGACGCGCGGCGTACGCGGGCGTGGCCTGCTGCAAGGTCTTGTCCTCGACGGCGAGGCCGCGCCGCTCGTCGCCCGGGCGCGCGACCGCGGCTTGCTGGTGTCGGTGGCCGGAGGCAACGTGCTGCGCTTCGCCCCGGCGCTGATCGTGGGACGGCCCGAGATCGACGAAGCCGTGGCCATCATCGATCACCTGCTCACGGAGGGCTGACGTGAACACCGACCAACGCAAACGCGACTTCCTGACGTTCTGGGATCTACGCGACGACGAGTTCCCCGCCCTGCTCCGCCGCGCCGAGGAATTCCGTTTTCTGCGCGAGGTGCATAAGCCCCACGCCACGCGCCCCGGCCGCATCCTTGGCATGGTGTTCGAAAAAGCGTCGACCCGCACCCGCGCCAGCTTCGAAATCGGCATCTACGAACTTGGTGGCCACGCGGTCGTCCTCGGCCGGGGCGACTCGCAGCTCGGACGCGGTGAGCCGCTCAAGGACACGGCCCGTGTGCTCTCGGGCTATTGCCACGCGGTCGTCGTGCGCACGTTCGGGCAGGAACTCGCCTGCGAGCTAGCCAACTACGCCACGGTGCCGGTGATCAACGGCCTGACCGATCTGCTGCACCCCTGTCAGGTGCTCGCCGACCTGCAAACCGTGCTGCAACATTTTGGGCGCGGTCCGAACGCGAGCGACGACGTCCTGGCCACGCTGCGACGACCGAAGTACGCCTGGGTCGGCGACGGCAACAACATGGCCAATTCATGGATCGAGGCCGCCGGCATCCTGGGACTCGACCTCGCGCTGGCCTGTCCCGCAGGTTTCGACCCCGATCCCGCGATCCTGTTGCGCGCTCGACAGACCGAGCGCGGGCGCATCGCCATCACCCGCAGCCCCGTCGAGGCCGTCGCGGGACGTCATGTGATCTCGACCGACGTGTTCACCTCGATGGGGCAGGAAGCCGAGGCCTTGGCGCGGCAAAAAGCCTTTGCCGGTTATTGTGTCGACCGGGCGCTTCTGTCGGCGGCGGACCGGGACGCGATTGTCCTGCACTGCCTGCCCGCACACCGCGGCGAAGAGATTTCCGACGACGTCATAGAAGGACCGCAGAGCCTCGTGTGGCGACAGGCCGAGAACCGGCTGCACGCGCAGAAAGCCCTGCTTGAGTGGGCGCTCGCCTGAGTAGCGCGCTGGAGAAAAACCGTGGCCGACTCGGCAAAACCCATCGACGATATCCCTGAACTAGGCCCGAGGAGCGGGCGACCGCGCGGCAACCCACAGAACGCCGTGGCGCGGGTCGCGCTGTCGCCCGAAGAAGGGTTCGTGCTGTCGCGCATCGATGGCACCACCTCGTTCGGCGATATTTGTCTCCTCTCGGGCCTCGGCGAGCAGAAGACCATCGAGATCTTGCGCCGCCTCTTCAAGCAGCACCTCATCCTGTTGCCCGGTGAAAAGGATCCGCCGATCCCCCTGCTGGAAAAGCTCGACGACCACTCCCCGGTCGACCCCGACCTCCTCGTTGGTGCCCCCGGGCTCTCCGCAGTGGCGAAAACACGCCTCATTCGGCTGCACCGTCGCCTCGGCAAACTGTCGCCCGAAGAGCTGCTCGGACTTCCCAGTGACGCATCCAAGTCCGACGTGCGCAAAGCGTACCTTGGTGCCTCGAAAGAACTGCACCCGGACCGCTTTTTCGGCGATGACATTGGCCCATTTCGCGCCATCTTGTCGGAGATTTTTACTCGTCTGACCAAGGCATTCGAGGCGCTGGAGAAGAAGATCTAGCGGCCATTCACCCCGGCTCGATCTCATCAACGGCGCGTGGCGTCCGTACGGGCGGGTTCAGGTTGGCGCTCCGTCGCGGAGGTGTTACGTTTACCTTCCGCTCCGTCCACCTGACCGGGGGAGCCAACCATGTCTGAACGAGTCATCGGCATTGATCTAGGTACCACCAACTCGTGCGTCGCCGTCGTCGACGCCGGGATCCCGGTCGTCATCGCGAACCGCGGCGGTTACAAGACGACACCATCGGTGGTGGCCATCGCCGAGAGCGGACGGCGCCTGGTGGGCCACATCGCCAAGCGCCAGTCGGTCACCAACGCGGAGAACACTGCGTTCGCGGTCAAGCGCCTGATTGGCCGTTCGTGGAACTCGACCGCCGTCAAGGCGATGCGCGAGACAATCCCGTTCATCCTGGTGCAAGGCCCGCACCAGGATGTTCGGGTCAAGCTGCGCGACCACGTGTTCTCGACGTCGGAGATCTCGGCGTTTGTCTTGCAAGAGATGAAAATGATCGCCGACGAATACCTGGGCGACGACGTCAAGAAGGCCGTGGTCACGGTGCCCGCCTACTTCAACGACGGGCAGCGGCAGTCGACCAAGGACGCGGGGCGCATCGCCGGCCTCGACGTCATCCGCATCATCAACGAACCGACGGCGGCCGCGCTCGCCTACGGGTTCGGCAAAAACGTCGAGGGCAAGATCGCCGTGTACGATCTCGGTGGCGGCACCTTTGACATCTCGCTGCTGGAAATATCGAACGGCGTGTTCGAGGTCGTCTCGACCGCCGGCGACACGTTTCTGGGCGGCGAGGACTTTGACCGGCGCATCATTGATTGGCTGGCGGCCGGCTTCCAAAAAGAGCACGAGATCGATCTGCGCGGCGACGCCATGGCGATGCAGCGCCTGCGCGACGCCTCGGAGAAGGCGAAATGCGATCTGTCGACGTTGCGGCAGGTCGACATCAACCTGCCGTTCATCACCTCGACCTCAAGGAAGCAAGCCCTGCACCTGCAGCGCACCATCACCCGCGACAAGTTGGAAGAGTTGACCGTCGATCTGATCGAGCGGACCACGCAGATCTGCAAGCTAACCATCGAGGACGCGCAACTCGACAAGTCCGAGATCCTCGACGTCGTGCTGGTCGGCGGCATGACACGAATGCCGAAGGTGCAGGAGATGGTGGCCGAATTCTTCGGCAAGGAACCGTCGAAAGGCGTGCATCCGGACGAGGTCGTGGCCATCGGAGCGGCCATCCAGGGCGCGGCGCTGGTCGCCAAGGAATCGGACATGTTGTTGCTCGACGTGACGCCGCATTCGCTCGGCATCATGATCGTGGGCGGCTATTTCCACCGGCTCATCGAACGCAACACCACCGTTCCAACCTCGAAGGGCCACATCTTCACCACGGTGCGCGACAACCAGACCCAGGTAAAGATCCTGGTGTTTCAGGGCGAAGCTGAGCGGGCCGAAGATAACGAATTGCTGGGCGATTTCGCGCTCTCGGGCTTGCGCAACGCGACGCGCGGCGAGGTCGAGGTCGAGGTCACCTTCGAGATCTCGGCCGACGGCATCGTCAGCGTATCGGCCAAGGATCTGGAGACCGGCCAGGAACAGTCGATCACCGTGACCACAACGGGCGGCTTGACCGAAGAGGAAATCGCCCGCATGGCAGGCGAGGGCGAGCAATACATGGTCGCCTTGCAGGCCGAGGCCCAAACCGAGGGGAAGAGGCAGGCGGTCGAGAAACTGGTGGACGAAGCCGAGGCGATGTTGCCCAGAGTTGAAGTCGTTCTCGCCGGAACGGCGTTTGGGAAAGACAGCATGGACGCCGTGCGGAAGGTGCTCGACGAAGCGCGTGCCGCGGTCGAGCAGCGGGATCCCGAAGCACTCGCCCGGGTCAACGAACCTTTGTCCCGCACGGTGATCATGTTCCGGGGTCTTGTCGGAAAAACTTCCTCGACGCAAGATAGCAGCCAGTGAGTCCCAGCGGCCCCGAGGACGTTCGACGTTTCATCGATCGCGGATTGGAACGTTACCGCCGTGGCGAATTCATCGAGGCGCTCGCCGAGTGGGAGCACGCCTTGCGCGTCAGCCCCGAAAACCTCGAATGCCAGCGACTCGTGACGTTTGTCCGGCAGTTGATCTCGTCGCGCAAGACCCCGATCGCGGTGGCGGCGCTGCGAACGCCGCAGGACAAGGATCCGACCAACCCCGAGGTCGACGAGGAAACCGTGGAGCGCGTCCGCCGGGCAGAGCGAAGCGCCGCGCAGGCCGAGGCGCAAAGGGAATCGCCATCTGGATCGCGCGAGAGCCAGCGCCGCCTCCGTGACACCATCTCGTCCCCGATTTCCAGCCTGCTAGCGCCCATCACCGCGCCGGGCTGGAGCAAGTCGCTGACGTCCGTCACCAGCGGCGTGCCGAGCGCCCCCATGGAAGACACCGACACGCGCAAGCTGGGTGCCCACCTCGATCACGCAACCCCGGCCAGCGGCCGACGGGTACCGGATTTCGCCGAAGAACCTTCTGCGGATCCGGCGCGTGGATTCCGGGTGCGCGCGGCAGATTTTGTAGATCGCTGCCGGGCTGAGCTTGCCAACCGGCAGCCCCGCGCGGCCGCCCTTGCGGCGGAGAATGCCTTGCGCGAGAGCGAAGCCGCACCGCCGCCGGGCATCGCCGAGGTGATTGAACCCGCGCGCCTGCTGTTCGAGTCGGTCTTCGCCAAGGACGTGGGATCGTTGCAGTCGGTGCCGATCTTGACCATGCCGCCCGAGCAGCTCGCGGTGCAGGACTTCGATCACCGCGCGGGTTTTCTGATCTCGCGGATGGATGGCTTGCTGACGGTCGAGCAGATCATCGACGTGGCCGCGATGCCCCGTTTCGATTCGCTGCGCATTATCTCGGGCCTAATTCGCGTCGGCGCCGTCCGCATGCTGTAATATCCAGACATGCACAGTCGTCTCGCCAAGGGGCTCGCCATCGTGGCGCTCGCGATGCTGCAAGCTGCGCAGTCCGCCGCCGCCGAGACCTATGTCGTGGATGCGCAGGCTGGGCCGGTGTTTCTGACCAAGTCAAAGTCAAAGGCCATCGGCCACGCCGTGCAGGGCGACGCGCGCCTGGGCCTGCGTTTACATCTCACCGACCGTCTGGAAGTGGGCGGTGCCGTCTCGGGCCTTATAAACTCCAGCGCGCACTACCGCGTCCTGGGCCTGCTCGCGCACGGGCGATTCGCGCTGCTGCAAAAGCCAGTTTTCTCGCTCGGCGTCGGTGCCGCGCTTGGTGTCGGAAACGACGCGGACATCTTGCACTCGGATCTCGCCGCCGGCGGCCAAGTGCTGCCCTACGGTTTTCTGGCGCTCGACGCGCGCTGGACCGTGGCGCGACGCTGGCTGCTTGGTGTCGAAGCCGGATGGGAGAACCTGTCGATGTGGCGCCTCGGACTTGTTTTCGGCCATCGCTTCGGCGCGGCAGGGGATGGACGATGATGCTGCGCGCCCCTTTGTTTGCGCTCGCACTCGGAGCGCTCGGCGCGCTCGGAGCGTGCGGATCGACGCTGCCCGACGACGTCGCGGGGTACGACACGCGCTGCGTCCGTCTGAACGAAACACCCCTTCGGGCGTATGAAGGGGATCCGCACAAGGGCAACAAGAACGTCTATGCCTGCAACGTCAGCATAGACGCGCTGCGCGCCAACACGCGGCCATTTCCCGACGGCACCCTCATCATCAAGGAGTCGAAGCGCGAGGGCGAAACCTTCAATTGGCTGACCGCCACGGCGCGCAAGCAGGGCGGATCATGGAAGTGGAACGAGTACACCCGCAATTTCGGCGACGAGGATTTCCGTCACATCGTGTCGGGACAGTCCGTATGCACCGGATGCCACGTCAAGGTCATGGCGGTCGACTGGATCTACACGTCCTACTCACGGCCGTAACGCGCGCGAGCCTGTTTTATGGACATAGCTCAGTTATACGTGATGAATCATCGGCGCTCGACGTGGCCAAGATGATCGGCTTCAAAAACACGTACGTGCTTGGTCTGCTCGCCCCTCGCTTGCTCGATACCTGCGCTCTTGATCGACCGTTTCATGATCCTCAACAAGGCTGCGTGACGTCTGCGGCACGAAGCATCGTCCGCGCTTGAACCGACCTGCGAGCAGCAACTCCAATTGCGGACGAAGCGTACCCGGCCCCCGCTTGTCAATATCAAGCCGCCGAGCCGTCTCAGGCGTTAGGGCGATTGGGCACCGTGGAAATCCAG
>CAYSKR010000056.1:0-18723 GCA_964431675.1 uncultured Myxococcales bacterium | reverse complement strand
AAGCCGTACTGAATCGCCACGCTGAACAGATCGCGCGCGCCGCGAATCGTGCGAGACCCCGGCTCAAGAAGCCACAGTCCGACGGCGGCGTCGGAGCCGTAGGTAAGCCGTGGAAATGCCCGCCCAAGCTGGATGTCCTGGCCGGCGCGCTCCCACACCGGCCGGACGATGTGGACCATCTTCCAGTGCGCGACCCACTTGCCGCTGGCGCCCTCGCGCTGCTCGCGCTCGCCGCCGGCGACGGCGCGCTCCATCGCGCGCTTGACTCCTTGCGCCGACCCGACGGGAATGTTGGGCTCCATCCCGCCCTGCCAGAGCGCGCAATTGCCCTGCTTGTCGGGCGTGTTGACCGCGCGCCGGACGCGATCTTCGTAGGTGCGCATGTATCCGTAGGTCATCGTCACGACGTCGATGTTGGGATTCACGAATTCAGCATCCCAGGCCAACGCGTCCGACACGCTGTTGATGTAATCCCAGCGGCCGGTGTTGAAACCGACGAAGTGAAGGCCGAGCGCGGCACGGATCTCCATCAGTTGGAACGCCGCCTCAAGCTGTTCGACCAGCACGTACGCCTTGATGGTTCCGGCGGTAAGACCAATGTGTTTTTCCAGCGCGTCGAGGATGTCGCCCCACAGCGCCGCTTCCGCCGCGGTCTGGATCTTGGGCAAGTAGAGCACCACCGACGAGCCGTCTTGCCGCAGCCGGGCCTGGTTGTTGACGACGTACAGCACCGCGTCGACGATGGACGCTGAAAACCCTTGACCGTCGGCTCGCCGCACCTGCCGATCGTCCAGATGCAAGCCGCGCGCGCGGAAAATCTTTGTGGTGAAACCAAGCTGCGCGCGCCAGTCCGAAACGATCTGGCGACCGAGGAAGCCCTGGGCCCACTTGTTCATCTCAAGCGCGACCGGTTCGGCCGCCTTCAGGAACACGGGATCGCGGTGGTAGGCCAGCTTCAGGTTGCGCTGGTTGTCGAGCGACATCGTCGACAGTTGCCCAAGGGCATCCTCGCCGTCGAACATCCAGCCGTCCGCCCCGGACAGCAGCGCGTAGGCCACGTTGCGGATGCTCTTGTCGATGGACACGCCGGGTTTTGCACCGGGCCCCGTGCCCTGAATCCATTGCCGCTTTAGGTCGGCTGGCGTCGGGTGGCCAGTGAATGCGCCGTCGCGCGCGTCCTGCACGCGGATGCCCGTGCGCCCGATCATTGATGCTGGATCGAGAAACGCGATGCGCTCACGATTCTGCGCGCGCGCCGTGCGCCGGGCCAGGCGGGCGACCATGAGCTCTTGTCGGGCATCATCAAAGGGTGCGAGCGCCTGCAACGCCGCGATCGCGTCCGGGGTGAACACATCGGGATACGCCGACAGGGCGGCGCTGCGAATCTCAATCATGGTGGCAAGACAGTATCAGAGACGCGCCCGATCGGGATCACACGGCTAACGCGCGTCGTACCCCTTCATGGGCCGCAACCACATGTTGCGGAAATAGACCGGGTTGCCGTGGTCCTGCAGGACGACCGGCCCCTTCGTGCTCTTTTCACTGTATTCGCCGATCTTGCGATGCATGGTTGGCCCGAAGAAGGCGGTGGCGTGGTGGACGACCACACCGTTGTGAAACACCGTCACCACGGTGGGCCGGTCCAGCTTGCCGTCCTTGAATCGCGGTGCCAAGCAGACGATGTCGTAGGTCTGCCATTCGCCCGGCTTTCGTGACGCATTCACCAGCGGCGGAACCTGACCGTACATCGCCGCCGCCTGCCCGTCGGGATACGTGGGGTTGTCGTGGCTGTCGAGAATCTGGATTTCGAATTGGCCAAGAAGGAAGACCCCGCTGTTGCCGCGCCCCTGCCCCTCGCCCTTGATGACCGCGGGCGTCTGGAATTCGACGTGAAGCTGAAAGTCGGAGAATTCGTCCTTCGTCCGAATCTTTCCCTTCCCCGATTCGAGCACGCCGTCCTTGATCGGCCAGGTCGCTGCCGCACCATCCATCGTCCGCCATTGCGACACGTCGTTGCCAGCGCCGATCAGGACCAGCGCGTCAGACGGAGGTCCGTCCAGGCCGGACGACGCGCGGGCTCCTGGTGTCACCACCCGTGGCTGCGGCCGCTTCCCGTCGTGCAGGTGCCAGCGCCCATCGGGTTGCATGGGCGTGTCGTCGTAGCCGATTTTCTTGTTTTCTGCGGCGAATGAAGGCGTGGCCACACTGAAGACAATCAAACCAAGAATCCCTCGCGTCATGTGAAACTTCACTTTAAAGCTACCCCCCAGTGTTGATGGAATTGCGGTCACGAAATCTCAGCATCACTTACCCGATTTTCGTCCCCGGGGGAACGTCGCGATCGAGGGCGAGAAGCGCGAGGGTCTGGTCGGCCCCGGCCGCCAGGATCATGCCTTGCGATACGACGCCGCGGATCTTGGCGGGTTTCAGGTTCGCCAGGTAGATGACGGTGAGCCCTATGATCGCCTTGGGGCTGTACGCTCCGGCGATCCCGGAGACGACGGTGCGCTGCTCGCCGCCGAGATCGAGGGTGAGCTTCAGGAGCTTTTCCGTCTTGGGCACCGGTTCGGCCGCAAGTACCTTCGCCGCGCGCAGGTCGATGCGGGCGAAGTCCTCGATGGCGATCTCGCCGGGTGCGGCGATCGGCAGCGCGGCCGCACCGGTCGATTTCACGGGTGTGGACGGCGGGCCGGATGCCGAGGCTGCGCCGGTGACCGCACCTGTCCATTTTTCCAGCAGGGCCGCTCGCTGGTTCGCCTCGACGCGCGGGAAAATTGGCCGCGGCTCGCCCAGGGTCGCGCCCGGCCAACCGCGCCAGTCATCCGACGGCCACTTGCCAACGTCTTCCTCGCGTCCGATCTGACGAAGAATCTCCCGCGCCGCATCCGGCATCGCAGGTGCCACCATCATCGCCGCGTGGCGAATGATCTCGGCCGTGTTCGCCAGCACCGCCTTGACATCGGCCAACTCGCCCGCCTTGTGCAGCTTCCATGGTGCGGTGCGATCGATGTAGCCGTTGGCGTTGCGAATCATGCTCCAGATGGATTCGAGCGCGCGCGATGGCGCGAAGTCCTCCCACGCCGCGGACGCCTGACGACACGCCTCGATGGCGTCGGTGCGCAGATCCAGCTCCATGGAGTCCATCGGATCCGACGCCGCGCGCGGTGGGTGCGCGGGCAACGGCTGCCCGCCCAGGTACTGCTTCCCCATGGCAACGGTCCGGTTGACCAGGTTGCCCAGATCGTTGCCCAGGTCGGATTCGTGCCGCTGCAGCAGCGCCTCGTAGGTGAAGTCGCCGTCGCTGCCGAACGTGTACTCGCGCAACACGAAGTAGCGCAGGGCATCCATGCCCAGCGAATCGGCGATCAGGTTCGGATCCACGCGCGTCGCGGGCACCGACTTCGCGATCTTCTGCCCCTTCACCGTCAAGTAGCCGTGGCAGAAAATCGTTTTCGGTGGCGGCAGCCCCGCCGACATCAGCATCGCGGGCCAGTACACCGCGTGAAAGCGCAGGATGTCCTTGGCGATGATGTGGTGACTGCCGGCCCACAGTGATCGCGCGCGCGCATCCGTCATGGCCGCCGCCGGCCCGCCCAGCGCCGACAGGTAGTTCGTGAGCGCGTCGATCCACACATAGATGGTGTGTTGCGGCGCGCCCGGCACCGGGATGCCCCACTTGACCGCCATGCGCGAGACCGACAGATCACGCAGGCCACCCTTCACGAACGAGATCACCTCGTTTTTGCGTGATCCGGGGCGAATGAAGTTCGCCTGCGCGAGGTAAAGTTCCAGCAATCGATCAGCGTACTTGGACAGGCGGAAAAACGTGTTTTTTTCCTTCACGCGCTCAATCGGCTTGCGGTGCGTCGGGCACACCTTTTCGCCCCCCTCGGTGACGACGTCTTCCTCGGTCTTCCATTCTTCGCAATCGACGCAATAAAGACCTTCGTAATCGGCCAGGTACAGATCGCCGTTTTTCTCCATGCGGTGCCACATCGCGATGACGGCCGTCTCGTGATCCACGTCGGTGGTGCGGATGAATCGGTCCTGGCTGATGGTCGCGCGCTTCCAGGTCGCCTGGAATTGCCCGGCGATGCCGTCGCAATACGCCTGCGGCGTTTGGCCCTGCGCCGCTGCCATGCGTTCGATCTTCTGGCCGTGCTCGTCGAGGCCGGTCAGAAAAAACGTCTGATCGCCGCGCGCTCGGTGGTAGCGCGCCATCGCGTCCGCAACGACCGTGGAATAGAACGTCCCGAGGTGCGGAACCGCGTTGACGTAGTAGATCGGCGTCGTGATGTAGAACGCTTGTGGCGACCGGGGTGAATGCGTGGGGGCGACCATGGCGCGTTTTACCTTGCTGCGGCCCTCTCGCACGAACGAAGCGCAAGCAGCATGTGTTCGACCGCGAGCTCCGGGTTGACGTTGGCGTTGATCGCGGCCGTGGCTTCCAGGATCGCCGCCCACGCCTGGCGCAGGCGCAACCGGCCGGCCGCGGTGGTGCCAGTGTCGGCGAGCTTGCGAATCTGCGCGGCGCGCTCGCGCAGCAGCACCACGTCGTCGGCACCGCACGCCATGGCGATGGCGTCCCGATAAAACAGTGCCGCCAGCGTCAGCAGGCCCGGCAAGGCCGCGCGGTTCTCTTTTCCGCCAAGCGCCGCAGTGGCATCGAATACCGCCCCGACTGAACCTGCGGCCGCCGCCGCACGCAACCCATCAAGCGGCTGCCAGACGTCGGGTGCGTCCTCCGCCGCGAGTTCCAGCGCGCGCGCGACGCTTCCCCCGGCCATCGCGGCAGCGGGCTGGGCGCGGGCCGGATCGATGCTGCGCGTTTCCAGCAGCGCCGCAATATCAGTCGCAGGCACCGGCACGAAGCGCACCCGCTGCGTGCGCGAGCGAATCGTCGGCAGCAGGTTGTCGGGCGCGGCCGTGACCAAAACGAAGTGCGTGCTTGAGGTCGGCTCTTCGAGGCTCTTGAGCAGCCCGTTGGCCGCAGCGTCGTTGAGCGCGTCTGCGGGATCGAGAATGATCACGCGCGCGGGCGCTTCGTGCGGGCGCCTGGCCGCCAGCAGCGCGATGTCGCGCACCTGATCGATCTTGATTTGCGTACCGTCGGGGACAATGGCCCTCACGTCGGGGTGCATTCCGCCCAGCACGCGACGGCAGTCGTTGCACGCGCCGCAGCCGAAGCGCGGCTCCTTCCTGCAGGTAAGCGCCAACGACAGGCCGTAGGCCGCGCTGCGCTTGCCCACCCCGGCCTGACCCTCGAACAGGTACGCGTGCGGCACGCGCTCGGTGTCGAGCGCCCGCCGCAACATCGCGACCGCGTGACCCTGCCCTACCAGATCCGAAAGCCGCATGTTCCTGGTGCCGAAGCTAACACCGATGTCCTTGCTTGAGTTTACAGACGCTCGATTATCGGACAGAACCGTGACCGATGAAATCTTCGACGTCCGCACCGACACCAGCCAGCGCCGATTTTCCGGTGCTCGATTTTGTTCTGGCCAACTACAAGAACTTCAACGCGCGCGCAACGCGCGACGCGCTCGTCGCATACTGGCACCACATTTCGGGCGGCGGGCGGATGTTTTGGGCGGTGGCGGGCGCGATGTCGTCGGCTCAGCTTGGCATCACGATGGCACCGGCGATTCGCGCGGGCCTGATCCACGGCCTGTCGGTGACGGGCGCCAATCTGGAAGAGTCGCTGTTTCGGTTGGTCGCGCACCACGGCTACAAGGACTTTCCGGACTATCGGTATTTCACCAAGCAGAACGACACGCAGATCCTGAACGATCGGATGCGCCGGGTGACCGACACCAGCATCCCCGAGGACGAGGCGTTTCGTGCGGTCGAGAAGATCGTCGTGCCGCGCTGGAAGAAGGCCTCGGCGGGCACCGAACGCCGATTCTGGCACGAGTATTTCTACGAGCTGATCCAGGCGATCGAGCCTTCGTCGCACGAGGGCAATCCCGAAGAGTGCTGGCTGCTTGCGGCGGCGCGCGCGCGGCTGCCGATCGTGGTGCCAGGCTACGAGGACTCAACTTTCGGCAACATCTTCGCGTCGTACGTCAAATCGGGCGAGTGCAGTCCAGGCATCGTCAAGTCCGGCATCGAGTACATGGCCGATTTCTACGACCGATACCGCGAGCTTTCGACCGGCACCGGCGTGGGTTTCTTCCAGATCGGCGGCGGCATCGCGGGCGACTTCCCGATCTGCGTGGTGCCGTCGATCAAGTACGACCTCGGCGAGCCGGTGAAGCCCTGGGCCTACTTCTGTCAGGTGAGCGACTCGACGACGTCGTACGGATCTTATTCGGGCGCGACGCCCAACGAAAAGATCACGTGGGACAAACTGACCGAGACCACGCCCATGTTTGTCATCGAATCGGACGCGACGATCGTGGTGCCGCTGGTGCTGCGAGCGTTGCTCGAGTGCAAGGCCAACCCGGTTGCTGCGAACGCGCTCATCGCCACGCGCATGGCTTAGCGATTTGCGCGGCGCTTTGGGGATGTCCTTGCTATAAGCGAAGGGTGATGGCCCGACGTCATTTCACCGTCTCCGAAGTGCAGCAACTGATTCCGACGCTGGAGCGTTCGTTCTCACAGCTCTTGCAGTTGCGTGCGGCCCTGCGGCGCGAGGAGCAGAAGCTGGAAAAGCTGGGCCTGCGCATCAGCCCCGAGCTGCTGTCCCACGGGGAGACGCCGCGGATCGGTGTGACCTCGGCTGCGAAGCGCACCACGGAGCCGAAATCGGTGCAACATGCCAAGGCCGCATTTCGCGGCTTGTGGGAGGCGCTGACCGAGGAACTTGAGTCCATCGAAGGCCTGGGCGGGGAGATCAAAGATCTCGACGCGGGGTTGGTGGACTTTCCATCCTGGCGCGGCGACGACGAGATCTTGCTGTGCTGGAAGCTGGGCGAGAAGACCGTCGGGTTCTGGCACTCGGCCGAAAGCGGGTTCGGGGGTCGGCAGCCGATCGACGATCACTTGTCCGCGCATCTGCGGGCGCTGGATTAGGGCCGCGCATGACGCCGGATCCCGCCGCGCTGCGTGCCGCTGTGACGGCTTTGTTGCGGGCAAGCGGGAGGGAGCCCGACCGCGATCCGGATCTGACGCAGACGGCAGAGCGGGTCGCGACGCTGTGGCAGACCGAGTTTCTCGGCGGCTACGCCATGGATCCGGCCACGATCTTGGCTGACCCAGTCGTCGGTGAAGCCGATCCTGATGTCGTGGTGGTGGGCGGGTTGCGCTTCCATTCCATGTGTCCGCATCACCTGGTGCCCTACCGCGGCGTGGCACACGTGGCGTACCTGCCCAAAGGAAAACTGGTGGGCTTTGGGCGCCTGGCGGATCTGGTCGAATGCTTCACCAAGCGCCTGACGCTGCAGGAGCGGGCCACCCACCAGATTGCCGAGGCCTTGTGGCAGGGCCTGGGCGCGCACGGGGCGGGTTGCGTGATCGAGGCGGAGCAGCTTTGCCTGGCGTTGCCGGGCGAACGGCACGATCAGTCGGGCGTCGTGACCAGCGCTTTTGTCGGCGACATGCAGCGGCGGCCAGACTTGAAGGCGCGACTTCTAGAGGCCGCGAATCTCGGAGGCCGCGCGCGATGAACGCTTGCGGCGACAAGCTCGCGGGAAAGATCGCGGTGGTGACCGGTGCCTCGCGCGGCATCGGGCGCGCAATCGCGGCGTTGTTCGCGCGGCACGGCGCGACGGTGGCGGGCTGCCACGTGGGCTTCGCAGGCGACGGATTCTTGGCCGACGTCGACGTCGACGTCGACGTTGCAAATGGCCGCAAGAGTTTTCTGGTGACGTGCGACGTGCGCCGTGCCGACGCGGTGAAACGGTTCGCTGATCGCGTGCTTTCGGATCTCGGCCCGCCCGACGTGCTGGTCAACAACGCCGGCACGGTGGCCCGGCGGGCGTTCGCTCTTCTGGACGAAGAAACTTGGGACGACGTGATCTCTTCCAATCTCAAAAGCACGTACCTGGTGACGCGCGCGTTCTTGCCGGCCCTGCGCGGCACAGGCCGCGCGCGCATCATCAACATCGCCTCGATCGCGGGCCATCAGGGCACCGCGATGCTGACGGCGTACTGCGCCGCTAAACATGCGGTGGTCGGGCTGACCCGAGCGCTCGCCGAAGAACTTCGCCCCGATGGAATCCCGGTCAACGCGATCAGCCCGGGCTCGGTCGACACCGACATGCTTCAGATCGGCATGCCCGGCGGCGTCGCCAAAATGACCGCCGCGCAGATCGCCGATGTCGCGCTTTACCTGGCCACCGACGCGCCACCCGCGCAGACCGGATCTTGTGTCGAAGTCTTCGGCTAATAAACAGTAACCATTGTGATGCATACTATTTTACAATAGTATGCATCATGGTGTCATTAGTTGACTCGATTGCCCTGGACCAAAATCCCTGGTGGATCCAGGCTGCAGCGAGGTCGGTCCGGCATCTGATGGCGCGCCGCGATCTGTTCGGTCGTCTTTATACCGCGATCCTGGATCCACAACAGAGCCGTGCCCAGGTGCTCCTCGGGCCGAGGCAGGTGGGGAAGTCCACGCTCCTGTTTCAGATGGTGGATGCATTGCTCGACGCAGGGGTGCCGACTGGGAACATCACGTTTTTCGATTTTTCCGACGACCGGATGCCCGCACACAGCCTTTCGCCTCGTGCAGTGACAGCACTGACGCCCCCTGGTTGCCGCGCTGACATGCCCCGGTATTTCCTGTTCGATGAGATAACGTGGGCAGCCACCGGCTGGGACCGCTGGCTCAAGCAGGCGGTAGACGGCAGCAGGCGAGCCGCGACGAAAGCGGCAACTCGGTTCGTCCTGAGTAGTTCGTCGGCTTCGCTCTTGCGTGACGCTTCCCTGGAATCTGGGCAGGGCCGCTGGGACCATCACTTCATGGAAGGAATGACGTTCGCCGAATACCAGCGTCTTGCTCAGGCCCGCGATCCTGAACTTGTGCTGCGATACCTCCGTGCCGGAGGCTACCCCGGTCAACTGTGGCAGGGCGATGCGGCTCTCGAACGCAAACGCCTGCGCGAGGACATCACCGATCGTGCGATCCTGCACGACTTGCTTGGTCACGACGTCGACGTGGCGCGCGTCAAGGCGCTCTTCACCTACCTGGTGCAGATGTCTGGAAGCCAGTGGGATGCGCGAAACCGTGCACGCGATCTCGCGGCAGATCCTCGCACGGTGGGCCAGTGGTTACGGTTGCTTGAGCAGACCGGACTCGTCACGATTCTGCCCCGGTGGACAAGCGGCACCACCGGCAATCCGGGGCGGGCCTCGTCGGAGCTTCGGGTTCATCCCAAGATCTATGCTTCCGACCACGGGCTCGTGCTGGCGTTCGCTGCAGCTCTCGAAGATCCACAGATCCAGGCGCGCATCTTCGAGACCGTCGTTTACCGCCACCTGCGGGAAATCCGCGACGAGGGAACGCAGATTGCGTACTTTCGCGTCAACGAAGACGTCGAGGTCGATTTCGTTGTCTCGGTGGATGGGGATCTGACGGGAGTCGAGGTGACGAGTTCCAAGGTTGTGCCAGGGCGCAAGGTCGCCAAGATCCTTGCTGCTCGCGCGCAACTACGTCCGAGGCGAGTTCTGATGGTACACGGCGGTTTGTTCGAGGAGGAACGACAGGGGATCAAGCTCGTGCCGTTGCACCGATTCCTCACGGATCCGCGAGCGGCCGTCGTGGGTGTACGCACCCAATGATCTCGGCGATACCCATCGGCAAGACGGAGAGTGGCAAGCTTGAATTCAAGCGCCGCGACGCCCGCCCGATCGACATTGGCCGCGAGGTGGTGGCGTTCTTCAATGCCAGCGGGGGGCAGATTTGGTGGGGCATCAGGGAGGACGCCGGGAAGGCCGCAGCCGAGGATCCTTTTTCGGACGGCGAAGCCCGCAGGCGCGATCTGCAAAACCACCTCATCGATACCATTGAGCCGTCTCCGAAAATTCCCGAGGAGGTGTCCATCGACCTGGTTGCGGCCGTCGCGCACGGGCAGCAGGTCATGGTCATCAAGGTGCAAAAGGCGCGCGGCGACCGTGCGCCGGTGGCCCAGATCAAGGACAACGGGCGACGGTACTGGCTTCGCGTCGCTGACCGCGTGCGCACCATGTCGCGAGCAGAGATCGCGCGTACGTTTGCCGAGTCACGACAGAACCGCGACGCGGAAGACCTGGTGCCGAAACGCCTTTTGGATGCTCGTGAGCGAATTCAGAAGGAGAAGCGGCCATGCTTTTGGATGAAGATTCAGCCCGTGCCCGAGCTTCGTTTGGGTCAGATTGACGTCGACGATGATGACCTGCGCAAGCTCTTGATGGATCCCGCTGCGACGAGCAATCGTCACGGTGCCTGGACCTTCGTTCGAGAGTTGCAAGCGCCCATCTCGAACACCAGAGGCATTCATACCGGGAGCGAAAACGACGGGTACGTGGAGATTCAGCGAGATGGGGCGATCGAGTTTCGCTTGCCCCTGGATCGGTTGCACTGGAAGGGAAAGGAGCACGAGATATGGCCTTTCGCGCTGCTTGAGTTTCCCGTCTCGTTGATGCGACTAGGCGGCAGGTTCATAGGCGGCTGGTGCCCCGATGTCGCAAGCGTTCTCGTTGACTGCGCCTTCGTCGGCTTGCGTGGCTGGTCGCTGCGAGAAGGTTCCCCCCTCTCGCCCCAGTTTCCGATGGTTGCAACCGGGCCCGGCAACTTCAGCGAAGATGATCTGGTTCCCATGCTGCCTTTTCGCTTCGAACGCGAACAGATCATCGATGAGCCGGACCGATGTGGCTTGCGACTGATTACCTTCGTCTACGAAGCGTTCGGCTACGGTGCCGAAGCGATCCCGCCGGAGTTCGATCGACTTTCGGGGAAGCTGGTGATTCCCGCACGTTGAAACCGCGGGACGCTCTTCACGGCAGTTCCCGATCGGGCGGGCGGACTGGTAGAACCCCGGCATGACCATCCGCGAGCAGCTCGAAGCCGACGAGGAGAAGGTGCTGTCGCCCTTCGCGCAGAAGAGCGCGGCGTCGCGCGGGCGCGACCGGCCCGAGCCGCTCGATTCGACGCGGCCGATTTTCCAGCACGACCGCGATCGCATCATTCATTCGAAGGCGTTCCGGCGACTTGGCGGCAAGACGCAGGTTTTCCTGGCACCCGAGGGCGACCACTACCGCACCCGCATGACGCACACGCTGGAGGTCGCGCAGATCGCGCGCACGGTCACGCGCGCGTTGCGGCTGAACGAATCGCTGACCGAGGCCATCGTGATGGGCCACGATCTCGGCCACACGCCGTTCGGCCACGCCGGCGAGAAGGCGCTGGCGCACCTGATGCCCGAGGGTTTTCACCACGTGAAACAATCGCTGCGCGTGGTGGAAGTGCTCGAGCGAGAGGGCCGCGGGTTGAACCTGTCGGTCGAGGTTCGAGATGGCATCCTGAAGCACAGCAAGGGCAAGGGGCACATCATTTCGGACAACGCCAACCTCATGGCGATGACGCTGGAAGGGCAGATTGTCCGCATCGCGGACATCGTTGCCTACGTCAACCATGATCTGGATGACGCAGTTCGCGGCAAGGTCATGAGCTACGAGGAGGTCCCGAAGGACATCCTCGCGACGCTGGGTGCCACGCATTCGGAGCGCATCGCGCGCATGGTGCATGACATGATCGACAGCTCGCGCCTCGAGCAGAAACGACAGATCCGCATGACCGAGGAGGTGCTGTCGTCGCTGATCGCGTTGCGCGACTTCCTGTACGAGCGCGTATACGAGCGGCCGATGATCCGCGGCGAGTTCGAGCGCGCGCAACGCATCCTGAGTGAACTGTGGCAGTACTTCCACGCGCACACCGACGAGTTCCGCGCCAAGCACTGGCCCAAGGGCCTGCCGCAGGAAGAGCCGTTGTCGCGCGCGGTGGCCGACTTCATCACCGGCATGACCGATCGCTACGCGCTGCGCATGTACGAGGAGTATTTCCTGCCGCGTCGGTGGATGGTGCTGTGACCTGGCAGCAGAATTACGCGCCGGTCGGCAACCTGTTCGGCTCCGCGGCGCTGGGCGCGATCCCGGTGGTCATCTTGCTTGGCTGCCTGGGCATCTTCCACGTCAGCGCACACCGCGCGGCGCTGGCGGGGCTGGTGGCGGCGTGGCTGGTCGCGGTGCTCGGCTTTGGCATGCCGGCGACGCTGGCGCTTGCGGCCGCCGGTTACGGCGTCGCGTTCGGCATGTTTCCCATTGGCTGGATCGTGCTCAACGCGATTTTTCTTTACGAGGTCACCGTCGCGACCGGGCAGTTCGAGGTGCTCAAACGGTCGATCGCCGGCGTGGCGCGCGATCGGCGGTTGCAAGTCCTGCTGATCGCATTTTCTTTCGGGGCCTTCATGGAAGGCGCGGCGGGGTTCGGCACGCCGGTGGCGATCTCGGCGGCGATGCTGATTGGCCTGGGCTTCGATCCGTTGCAGGCAGCCGGGCTGGCGCTCATCGGCAACACGGCACCAGTAGCGTACGGAGGCCTTGGCTCGCCGCTGATTGCGCTGGCGGCGGTCACGGGCCTGCCGCTCGACAAGCTGTCCGCGATGGTCGGGCGGCAGTTGCCGATCTTCGCGGCGTTCATTCCTTTCTGGATGATTGCGGCGATGGCAGGGCTGCGCAGCGCGGTCGAGGTCTGGCCCGCGTGTGTGGTCGCCGGCGTGAGCTTCGGAGTGGTGCAGTTCTTGATCAGCAATTTGCACGGCCCGTGGCTGGCGGCGGTGGGCGCTGCGATCGTGTCGATGATTTCGCTGACGGTGTTTTTGCGGTTCTGGAAGCCCAAGAAAGAATGGCGCTTCCCGCATGACACCGATGCGGCAGATGCGGACGAACGGCCCTCGCGCCGTGCGGGCATGCGCGCATGGGCACCGTGGGCGCTGTTGTCGGTGGTCATGTTCGCGTGGGGAGTGCCTGCGTGGAAGAAACTGCTCGACGGGATTTCGTCCTTCAAGGTGGCGGTGCCGGG
The DNA here is from genome assembly GCA_964431675.1 of uncultured Myxococcales bacterium. Lineage (GTDB taxonomy): Bacteria > Myxococcota_A > Polyangia > Fen-1088 > Fen-1088 > CAYSKR01. The sequence goes on along the minus strand of CAYSKR010000056.1, from coordinate 5,720 downwards.
CCTGCACAATGCGGTCGTGCGCATGCCGCCGGTCGCGCCGCGGCCCGAGCCCGAGGCTGCGATGTTCAACTTCAACTATCTGTCGGCGGCGGGAACGGGAATCTTTGTCGCGGCGGTGCTGGCCGGTTTGTTGCTGGGCGTTCGGCCCGCCGCGCTGGTGCGGCTTTACGCGGGCACGATTTACCGCATTCGCATGTCACTGCTCACCATCACCGCGATGCTGGCGCTGGGCTTCACCACGCGCTACTCCGGCTCGGACACGACGATGGGACTTGCGTTCGCGAGCAGCGGTGCCGCGTTCCCATTTTTCTCGGCCCTTCTCGGCTGGCTGGGCGTGGCGTTGACCGGCAGCGACACGTCGTCGAACGTGCTGTTCGGCAACCTGCAAAAGGTCACCGCCGAACAGATCGGCGTTTCGCCCATCCTGACCGCCGCAGCCAACAGCTCGGGCGGTGTCATGGGCAAGATGATCGACGCGCAAAGCATCGTCGTCGCCAGCGTGGCCACCGGATCTAGCGTGTCGGCAGGCAAGATCCTGCGCTACGTGTTTTGGCACAGCCTGGTGCTGGCGATCCTGGTGGGGATCATGGTTTACGTGCAGGCGTACGTGTTTCCTGGCGTCATTCCGTAGGCGTGGCGAAATTCGGAATTTCCGATAAACTGAATTTCGTGGATCGCATCAGAGCCATCAACGATCGGCGTCAGATCACCCTGCCCCCGTCCGTGCTGCAAGAATTGGGCGTGGGAGAAGGCGCGTACTTCGCCATTCACACCGAGAAGGGGCGAATCGTGCTTGAACCACGCGCCATCTCGGACAAGGGCCTGGGTGCCGACGAATGGGCGCTCCTCGGTCGCATGGTCAAGCGACAGGTCAAAGCCGGGGAGGTGACCACTTATCAATCCCCGAAGGCCGCGCGCAAGCACCTGGACCGATTTCGTTGATCCGCGTCCACTACCTGAATTCGTTCGACCGTTCGCTGGAAGCGCTTCCGGTTGCTGCCCGGCGTCGCGTGCTGCATGCGGTGGATGCGTTGCTCGAGTATTTCGACGGGGGCGAGAAGCCGCTCGGTTTGGGCCTGCGGAAGCTCCGGGGAGCCTACTGGGAAGTTCGGGCCGGGCTCGACAAGCGCGTCCTTTTCATGCTGCAGAAGGACACCGCAACCTTCGTTGCCGTTGGCAACCACGACGAGATTCGTCGGCTCATCCGGTCGTAGGTAACCCGACTCGCACGACGGGGCGAGTCAGGTGCCGTGCTTGGCCAGCAGGCGCGTGAAGTTGCCGTGCCGAACCTTCTGCTTGTCGACGGAAGAGATCCTGGCGTTGTTTAGCCGCGCAACGTACACCGCAGGATCGTTGATGGGATAGTCCGAGCCCCACAGCACCTTGTCGGCACCTGCGGTCTTGATGACGTGCTCCCAGATGCCCAGGCGATCCACGCCGTAGCCACTCAGGTCGACCATCACGTTCGGGTGTCGGGCGACGAGTTCAGCCTTGCCCATGACCAGCTTGCGGTTGTCCCACAGGTGAGCCAGCACGAAGGTCAGCGTTGGGTAGCGCTCGAAATACTGCTCGAATGGCTTTTCTTCCTCTTCAAGCAGATGCACGTTGATGATCATGTGCGCGTCGGCGGCGGCGTGCAGGATGGCGTCGAATTCTGCTGCGCTGTACTTGAACTTGCCGCTGTAGGCCGTCTGTTCACAGATCCAGACGACGCCTTGCTCGCGGCAGTTCTTTATCTCGGCGACCGAATCGGAAACGTTGTGCGGATCGACGCGCATGGACGGGGTTATCAGGGTCGGGTTCTTTTTCCACGTGTCGATCATCTTGGCGTGGATCTCGGCCAGGCTGCCCTGGCCTGACGGGAAGGCCAGGATGTGGTCCACGCCGACCTCCTTGAGGTACGAAAAATAGTCGGCACCGTCGTGCAGGAAGGGAAACCAGCCGGAGTTCTGCCCATCGAGCGACAGGTGTACGTGCGCGTCGATGAGCGGGTCGGGCTTGCTTTTGAGCAGTTGCGTGAGCGGAGATGGGGGCGATTTCTTGCCCGGGCGCGCAACCTTTGCGCCCGCGTCGGACTGGTCCAGCAGGAGTCCCACGCCCGCTGCGCCCGTGCCGCCGAGCATTTGCCGGCGCGTCAGTTGATGGTCACTCATCGGATTTGCACCCTGCGGTCAGTGACAGTGACGCGGCCCTCGGCGAAGGCGCGCACGACGGCAGGATACAGGCGATGTTCCTCGGCGAGGATGCGCTGCCGCAGGCTGTCTTCGGTGTCGCCGGGCAGCACCGCAACCGGGGTCTGGGCAATGATGGATCCGGTGTCCATCCCGGCATCGACGAAGTGAACGGTGCAGCCCGCGACTTTGACGCCGTGGTCGTAGGCTTGTTTCCAGGCATGCACGCCGGGAAAAGCCGGCAGCAACGCGGGGTGGATGTTGATCACGCGTTGCGGGAACGCGCCGAGGAACCCGGGCGTCAGCAGGCGCATGAAGCCAGCCAGCGCGACCAATTCGATCTGGTGCTGGCACAACCGGTCGGCCAGCGCGGCGTCGAAGGCCTCGCGCGATGGGAAATCCTTGTGCGACAGCACGAAGGTTGGAACCCGGGCGGCCGCAGCGCGGGCGAGCGCGCCACACCCGGGTACGTTGACGCCGACCACCGTGATGCGCGCGGGTCCAAGTTCGCCTTTCGTCGCGGCGGCGAGCAGCGCCTGCAGATTGGTTCCGGTGCCCGAGGCCAGGACAGCGACGTTCATGCGCCTGCGAACTCCACCGGGCCATCGGCCGCACCACCGGCCGCGACATCGCCGATGCGAAAAACGGTTTCGCCCTCGGCCTGCAGGATGCGCTGCGCTTCGTCGGCGCGCGCGGCGGCGACCGCCACGATCATGCCGATGCCCATGTTGAAGGTGCGGCGCATCTCGTCCGCCGCCACGTCGCCGAGTTGTTGACACAGCTCAAACAGCGGTGGGCGCGGCCAGCTTTGCAGATCGATGCGCAGCTTAAGCGTACTTCCTGCGGGCAACATGCGCGTCGGATTGTCCACGAGGCCACCGCCGGTGATGTGCGCGCCGCCATGCATCAGGCCCGCGGCGTGCAGCTTGCGCAGCGCACGGACGTAGATCTTCGTCGGCGCAAGCAACGCCTCACCAAGCGTTGTGCCAAGGCCGGGCGGCGTGCTGTCGAGCGCCAGTTTCGCGTGTTCCAGAAACACCCGCCGCACCAGCGAATAGCCGTTGGAATGAAATCCCGATGACGCGAGGCCCAAAAGAATGTCGCTCGCGCTGATGCGCTGACCATCGACGCGCGCCGCGCGCTCGACCACGCCCGTGCAGAAGCCTGCCAGATCGTACTCGCCGGCCGCGTAGAAACCGGGCAATTCGGCCGTCTCGCCGCCCAGCAGCGCGCAGCCCGCCTGTCGGCAGCCATCCGCGATGCCCGCGATCACGCGCTCGGCGACGCCGACTTCCAGTTTCCCCGAGGCGAAGTAGTCGAGGAAAAACAGCGGCTCGGCCCCGCAGACGACCAGATCGTTGACGTTCATGGCCACCAGATCGATGCCGATGGTGTCGTGGATGCCGGTCTGAAACGCCAGCTTCAGCTTGGTGCCCACGCCATCGGTGCAGCCGACGAGGATCGGTTCCTGGTAACCCTGCGGCATCGCGAACTGCCCGGCGAAGCCACCGAGGCCGGCCAGCACTTCAGGGCGAAAGGTGCGTTTGACGTGGCTCTTGATGCGCTCGACCAGTTCATCGCCTGCGTCGATGTCCACGCCCGAGTCGCGGTAAGTCATTCCTTTGTTGCTGCTCACGATTCCTCACTCCACAAGGTCAGGGTCGCAATTTACCGCGATTCGGCGTGTCGGCAGGGAAGAAACCCGAGGCGGTGGCGGTTGCTATCCGGTAGAAGCATTGGGCCGGGACAAACGCCCGGCAAGTAGCCCCAACAAAGGATAATCCGATGCGTCGAAGACTGCTCACATCCGTCGTTGCCGGGTCGGTAGGAACGCTGGCGTTCGCGCTATGCGCCACTGGCATTGGGTTTTGGCGTGCTCACGATGGCGTGGCTCAGGCCCAGGGGGCCGTGACGCCGCGCACCGAGGCACCGCCGGAAGCGCGCGCGCTGTCGCGTGCATTTTCGTCCACCGCCAAAGCCCTCGCGCCCAGTGTCGTGCGCATTGACGTCGAAGTCAGCGAACCCAAGGTGGCGCGCGGTCGTGGCCGCGGTCGCCTCCCGCCGCGCGAGAACATTCCGCCGGACATGATTCCGTTCTTCGAGCGGTTCTTCGGCGGCGAGGGCGACGATCTGCCGTCTCCCGGGCAGCCCAACCGGGGCACTGGATCGGGCGTCGTGCTGGACACGTCCGGCAACATCGTGACCAACAGCCACGTGGTCAAGAACGCGACCAAGGTGACGGTCACGCTGACCGGCGGTCGCGAGGTGGCAGCGAAGGTCGTGGGCCACGACGAGCAGACCGACGTCGCGGTGGTGCGCCTGGAAAAGACGCCGCCTGGGCTGGTGGCGGCGCGCCTGGGCGACTCGGAAAAAATCGACGTGGGCGAGTGGGTGCTGGCGATTGGCAGTCCATTGGGCATGGATCAGTCGGTGACGGCGGGCATCATCAGCAGCAAGGGCCGCACCGGGCGCATCCGGATGTCGGGCCAAAAGGTGCTCGACTACATTCAGACCGACGCCAAGATCAATCCGGGCAACTCGGGTGGCCCGCTGGTGAATCTGGACGCTGAGGTCATCGGCATCAACACCCAGATCAACACCGGGCCGGGCGGTGCCTACGGGTTTGCCATTCCGATCAACCAGGTCCGTCGTGTCGCGCAGACGCTGATCAAGGACGGCCGCATGCGCTACGCGTTCCTTGGCGTGCAGGTCGGTGACCTGAAGGATCTCGCCGCCGAGAAGCGCGACAAGCTGCCGAAAGGTGCGCCGGTAAAGGCCGCGATCGTCGATCGCGTCGTTCCGGGCAGCCCGGCGGAGAAGGGTGACGTCCGCGTGGGTGACATCATCACGCGCCTCGACGATCGGAAGATCGAGGGCAAGGAGGACGTGGTCGGCTACGTGTCGGCGCAAGCAATTGGTGCGCGTGTGACCCTGTCATACCTGCGCGACGGCAAGGCCGGATCGACCCACGTCACCCTGGCTGAACTGCCAGACAACAACGCCGCTGCGGAAGTGGGCGAGGGGAAGCACGAGCGACTCGGCCTCGCGCTGCAGACGTTGACGCCGGATCTGTCGAAGTTCCTCGGCCTCGACCCCGGCAGCAAGGGCGCGGTGATCACCGAGGTTGCGCCGGGCAGCATGGCCGCGCGGGCGGGATTGCGCGACGAGGACGTGATCGTCGAGATCAATCACAAGCCGGTGGCCTCTGCCGACGAGGCGGTGTCGTTGCTTGGCGCGCGGGGCGATGCCGCGCTCGCGCTGAAGATTCGCCGCCACGGCACGGTCCGGTTCGTGACCATCAACGCACGGTAGGGTCAGTTGCCGAGGCGGCAACTTTGACGTGAGTTGAAGATCAACTTAAAATTCAACTATGGCGCGTGAGACTTTCGTCGATACCAGCGGTGTGACCGTTCACGCCCATGACCGAATCCCGTCGGAGAAAGTGGCTCGGTGGCGCGGCTTTGCCGGGGCACCGAGCGGGGGTTTGGGGGGACGCAGAGGCAAAAGACAGCGACGGGACGGAGCTGGAAGGGCATGGCGCCGGGCGGT
>CAYSKR010000055.1:0-2887 GCA_964431675.1 uncultured Myxococcales bacterium | reverse complement strand
ATGTTGCAGCAAGGCGAAGCCGAGGAGACCGAGGTCGTGCCCAGGGCCAAGAGGCGGAGGTTCGCAGCAAAGTACAAGCGGGAGATCGTGCGCAAGGCGGATGCCGCGTGCGCGTTGCAGCGCAGAGACTCTCGGCGCTGTCCTTGACCAGGCGGGCGAGCACGGCCGGGCGGGCCACCGCGCCGGCCTCGTCGGCGATGATTTTGGCCACCGCCGGCAAGTCTTCGATGGGTGCCTTGCGCGGCACGCTGAAATTGACCAGCATCTGGCCGACTCTGCTAAACCTTGGGCATGCATGCGCACCGTGTCGATGGGGGTGACCATTCGCTCAAGGTGGGCGTGCGCCAGCTCGCGGCGCAGGGCAAGACGCAGGCCGACTGAGACGCGGCGGTGCTTGACGCCGTCCGCCGGTTCGTCACGGCGTTAACGTGAACGACCCGAGTTCGTCTTCGCGCGGAATTTCACGCCCGGCAGGCCCTGAAAGTCAGCGTCTTGTGTCCAGAGCAGCGCGTCTGCCTGCCTCGCTGTGGCGAGCACAACGCAGTCCGCGAGCGCCAACTTGGTTTCGATTCCGAGGCGAGCCGCAGTCAGCGCCAGGGCGGAGTCGAGGGGGATGACCTGGCCCTGCTGCATCAGCGCCGCGACTTGCAGCGCCTCGCTTTCGCTGCGCTGCTGGTACACGCGTTTGAACACTTCAAGCAAGCAAATGGACGGTACCACCAGCTCGTCGCTCGACTCGATCGCCGGTGCGAAAAATCCTGCGTTGGGTCCGTCGGCCAGGTATTCGAGCCAGGCGGACGAATCGACAACGTTCAAACCCGGTCCTTGTCGCGCGGCACCGACGTGTTGATGCCCCGCAAGAACCCCCGCATCGAGCGCGGCGAGCGAACGGGAATGAACTCGACGCGATCAAGGTACTGCAGCGCCTCGATTTTCTGGCCGGCCTTGAGCCCGAGGGTCTCGCGGATCTGCTGAGGAATAACCACCTGGAACTTTGGGGACAGGGTGACGATCGCCATGGTGCCTCCGTTTAACGATATTCTAATCTATCACACTTTCGTTGTACGGCACGCGTCGCTCGGTTCCGTGAAATCAGTCGTACCTGAGCGCGGCGATGGGCGAGATGCGGGCCGCGCGGACGGCGGGGTACAGGCCCGACAGGACGCCAACCGCGACGGAAACGACGATGCAGTCCACCTCACAGGTTCTTGATCACCGCCGCCGTTTGCCGCGACGACACGCCCGGCGATCGCTCGCGCGCGGCCGGAAAGCCCAGCGGTTTTTGAGCGCTGGCTATCGCTGGTTCAAGTTGAGCGCCCGGTAGGGGCTGGCCGCAAGAAAGGCCGCTTGTTTGACCTATGCCCCTGCGGGGTCACTTGGCCGGTCTCACCTTGACGTGAACGTGAGTGGAGTCGACTTCATGTCGGCAAGCTGGCGCAGCAGCTCGTCCGTGATCGCGACGTCGGCCGGAGTTCCATCGTCGCGTGCTCCGACAAAGATCACGCCGGGGCGACCATGCCCGGGCAGATCGTTGGCGAAAGCGCAGATGGCCTCGCGTGCCTTGGTCGGCGCGTCGCCCTTGAGGGACTCCTTGCGCTCCGAGATGTCCGACTCGACATCGGAGAGCATGCGCTCCAGATCCTGGTCGTTGTAGGACGTCATGCGTTTCCCTGTCGTCTCGGCGTTGCTGAGGCCTTGGATATATCACCTCGCATGCAGCGTGCTAGACCTTCGCTGCGAAGAGGAAAACGCGATGAAGCGCATCTTGATCGGAGCGGTGGTTTTAATGTGGTTTGCTGGTTGCCACGCGCACGACGACGGCGGTCCGCAAGCCGACGAGTACTTCTACGGCTGCGAAGGCAACCCACCCGCGGGAATCACGATCTTCGCCACCGACGAGAGTTTTGGCGAATTTGCGAACCAGGAGGCGGCGGTCGGCCTCAAGACCGACGACGTGCAAGCGCCGAAACTGGTTTCTCCGGCGGTGGGCTCGACGATCTCGGGCAACGTGCCTCCAGCGTTTACCTTCAAGGCCACGCCGATGGCACTGTTTCGGGGAACGCGGCCTGGCGCGTCGCCCGCCGCCTGCAAGGTCGAGCGCTCGCGCTGGGCGGCCGTGTCTCGCTTCTTATCGTGGGAAGGCACCGCGTACGCGCACTGCACCGCCGTCAACGGCGACAACTACCTGTTTCGCGTCAGCAAGGATGGGCAAACCAAGCCGTTGTACACGGCGCAGCTCTCGGTGACGACGTTCACGCCGGGCGCGGCGAAATGGAAAGGTGCTCTGGCTGGCCTGTCGGGCCAGATGGTGACGCTGACGCTCGCGCGCGCGATCTACAGCAAGGGCGCGATCACCAACGGCCCGTTCGTGGCGTCAACGCCAATAAAATTCACCGTCGGTCCGTGAGTACAGAGGTTGTCAGAAGCCCCGGAAACGTGACGCTGACCGGCGCAACGTGTTGAGCGTGTCAAACTGTCGATGCCGCCCCGAGCCACGCAAGCGGTGCCAGCCCGGTGGCCATCATCTGCGTCGTTCAAGAACATGTCGGCGATGTAAAACAGTGCGTGTCGGGTAATTAGTCTGCGACGAGCGGTGCCCGTGGCGGCCGCGCCATCGCCGGGAAAAGCAGTCCACAAGACAGACGCCCCCCCCGCGGCGGTGCGCCTGGGTGGCGCTGACAGTGGAGCCTTCGTTGTCTATGATCATGCCGGCGCAGGTAGCGGCTCGCACGGCACGGCCGCGTGACGTCGTAGCCACCAGGTGCCGTGAGGAAACGCGGCTGCCTTGCCCGCGATAAACAGCGCCCTCGCGGCGCGGTATGCCTCGACGAAAACCTTGCCGCGCTGCAAAGCCTCGATGCGGCGCCACTTGTCGCTACACGCGACC
>CAYSKR010000054.1:0-21377 GCA_964431675.1 uncultured Myxococcales bacterium | reverse complement strand
CCCGACCATCGGAGAGGCGGCGCGCGATCTGTACGCCAATGGCAAGAAGATGCTGGATCGAATCCTCGGCGAAAAACTTCTGCGCGGGCGCGGCGTCTACGGGTTCTGGCCAGCGGCCTCGGACGGCAACGACGTGGTGCTCTACACCGACGAGTCGCACGGCAGCGAGCTCCTGCGCTTTTCGATGCTTCGGCAGCAGCAGGACAAGCTAGGCAGCAGCGATGACGGGGCCGAAACGGCGGGGCCGAAGCCCATGCGGGCGCTTTCAGACTTCGTCGCGCCCACGCAGGCGCATCTTCCTGATCACCTCGGGGCCTTTGCGGTCACTACCGGCATCGGCTGCGACGAGCTCGCGCGATCATTCGAGCGGGCGCACGACGACTACAACGCCATCCTGGTCAAGGCGCTCGCCGATCGTCTGGCGGAGGCGTTTGCCGAGTGGCTGCACACACGGGTACGGCGGGAATGGGGCTACGGCGCGACGGAACAGTTGAGCAACGACGATCTGATCGATGAAAAGTACCGCGGCATCAGGCCCGCGTTCGGCTACCCGTCATGCCCCGATCACACGGAAAAGCACGCGCTGTGGCGGCTCCTGGAAGCCGACGCGGTCGGCATCACCCTGACCGAGAATTACGCGATGATGCCCGCCGCGAGCGTGAGCGGCCTTTACCTCGCGCACCCGCAGGCGCGCTACTTCAATCTTGGCCGCATCGGACGCGACCAGGTGGAAGACTACGCGCGCCGCAAGAACATGAGCGTGACCGAGGTGCAGCGCTGGCTCTCGCCGAACCTCGGCTACGAGCCACAGGGCTGAGGTCGCCCACCTTGGCACCACTGTTTCGGCTGGATCTGCCGCATGGTCACTGCGTCGGTGTCGCCATGCCCGCGATCCTTGACGACTCAACCATCGGCACGCTCCTGCCCGACGAGCGGGCATTCGCGCTCGCCCTGCGCGGCGAGCGAGCGTTGGCGTGGACCGCGGGCCGCGTCGCGTTGCGCACAGCGTTCGACGACCTGGGCGGCCGCAGTCCCGCGATCCTGGCCACGTCGCGCGGAGCGCCACTGCTGCCTGATGGCCTGACCGGATCCATCAGCCACAAGAGCGACCGGGCGGTGGCCCTGGCCGCACGCGCGGATGGCACCACGCACGTCGGCGTCGATCTTGAAATCGATCGCCCCGGCCGCGTTGATATCGGACGACGCGTACTCGCCGCTGACGAGCAGTTAGAAGTGGCGGACCTGCCGGAAGCAGCGCGACGCCGCGAAACGCTGTTGCGCTTCTCGATCAAGGAGGCCGTCTACAAGGCGCTCGACCGTTTCGTGGCGCGACCCGTCGATTTTTCCGAGGTAGCCGTTCGTCCGCACACGGATGGCGGCGCGACGGTCCAATTGCGCCTATGCAACCCACGCGAGCGCTTCACCGCGCAAGCCACCTGGCGATCGCTTGATGGCTTTCTTCTGACCACGGCGCGGGTGGATCGCGGGTAGCGCCCACGTTCATCCCCCGCTGGTCGTCGGGCCCGCGGAAAACTGGGCGCGTGTTCAGGAACCCAGCAGGCGGCGCAGCGCCTCGCTCGCCGACTTCGGGTTCGCCTTGCCGCCCGTGTCCTTGAGTACCTGCCCAACCAGGAATCCGAGCACCTGCTGCTTGCCGGCCTTGAACTTCGCCACCTCTTCAAGGTTCGCGGCCAAGACCTGCTTGCACACTGCTTCGATGGCAAGGGCGTCGGACACCTGCTCCATGCCCTCGGCCTTGACGATGTCGGCAGCGCGTCGTTTTTCGTCCCACATGCGCGCAAACACCTCCTTGGCCTGCTTGCCGGAAACCGTGCCCTTGTCGACCAGGAGGACCAGCTCCGCCAGGGCATCGGGCGGCACGGGGACGGCCCTACCGAGTTCGCGCGGATTGGCCACTCGGGCCAGCAGTTCATTGACCACCCAGTTCGCCGCCTTCTTGGCGTTCGGAACCAGGCCCGCCATCGCGTCAAAGTAGTCGGCGATCTCCTTGTCCGCGATGAGAACGCCCGCATCCTGCGGCGTCAGCCCCAACACGCCAACGTAGCGCGAGAAACGGTCTTCGGGCAGTTCGGGCAGCGAGGCCTTGGCGCGTGCGCGCCACGCATCGTCGATCTCAAGCGGCGGCAGATCGGGCTCGGGGAAATAGCGGTAGTCGTGCGCCTGCTCTTTGCTGCGCATCGCCACCGACTGATTGCGGGCGGCATCCCACAAGCGCGTCTCCTGCAGCACGCGGCCACCACCGTCGAGAATCGCCGCCTGGCGCATGATCTCGTGGTCGATGGCGTCCTTCACGTTCTTGAACGAGTTAATGTTCTTAAGCTCGGCGCGGGTGCCCAGCTTGGTCTCGCCGCGCAGGCGAATCGACACGTTGGCGTCGCAGCGCAGCGATCCCTCTTCCATGTTGCCGTCGCTGATCCCGAGGTAGCGCACCAGCGTTCGCATGGCGCGCAAATACTCCGCCGCCTCCTCCGACCCACGCACGTCCGGCTCGCTGACGATTTCGCACAAGGGAACACCGGCGCGGTTGTAGTCGACGAAGCTTGACCCAGCCGATGCGTGCAGGTTCTTGCCCGCGTCTTCCTCCATGTGAATGCGTCCGAGCCGCACCTTGCGCGTCTCGCCGTGCAGACGGAACGTGATCACGCCGCCATCGACCAGGGGCTCATCGAACTGCGAAATCTGATAGCCCTTGGGCAGATCTGGATAGAAGTAGTGCTTGCGCGAGAAACGGCAGCGCGGCCGGACGTGGCCGCCCACCGCAAGGCCAAGCCGGACCGCAGCTTCGACCGCCGTGCGGTTGAGCACCGGCAGCGTTCCAGGCATGCCCAGGCAAACCGGATCCGTCGCGTGGTTGGGTTCGGCACCGAACGCCGCAGATGAACTCGAGAAAATCTTCGACTGCGTTGCCAGTTGACAATGCACCTCGAGCCCGATGACCGGCTCGTACTTCGCCAGCACATCCGACATCGTCATGACGCTGGATCCGCAGGCAGCTTCGTGTGCCAGTCCGTGGCGTGCTCGTACGCCCCGGCGACGCGGAACACGGTTTCTTCGCCGAGCGCGGGCCCGACGATCTGAAGGCCGATGGGCAAACCGGCCCTGGTGAAACCGCAACACTGGCTCAGCGCTGGAACACCGGCCAGTGCTGGCGCGACCGTGTAAATGTCGGCGAGGTACATCGCCAAGGGATCTGCCACGCGCTCGCCCAGCTTGAACGCCGCCACCGGCGACGTCGGGGTGGCCAGCACGTCGCACTTTTCAAACGCCGCACGAAAATCGTCGGCGATCTTGCGCCGCACGCGCAGCGCCTTGCCGTAGTACGCGTCGTAGTAACCGGCGCGCAACACGTACGCCCCAAGGATGATGCGGCGCTTGGGCTCGGGGCCAAAGCCCTCGCCGCGCGTCTGCGAATAGAGTTCCTCGAGCGACGCAGCGTTCGCGGTCCGGTGCCCGTAGCGAACCCCGTCGTAGCGCGCCAGGTTCGACGCCGCCTCTGCGGTGCAGATGAGGTAGTAGGTCGGCACGGCGTACTTGGTGTGGGGAAGGGACACCGGAACGATCTTGGCCCCGCGGGCCACCAGGACTTCGATGGCCGCGCGCACCGACGCTTCGATCTCGGGATCCATGCCGGCCGCAAAGTATTCCTCGGGGACGCCCACCCGCAGGCCAGACATGCCCGCGCCGCACGCTTCCACGTACCGGCCGGGCGGTTCGGGAATCGACGTGGCGTCCTTGGGGTCGTGGCCGGCAATCACCTCCAGCAGCGCGGCGACGTCGGCGACCGTCCTGCCGAACGGCCCGGGATGATCGAGCGACGACGCGAAGGCGATCACGCCATGGCGCGAAACCCGTCCGTACGTCGGCTTCATGCCGACGACGCCGCACAGCGCGGCCGGCTGACGAATCGACCCGCCGGTGTCGGTGCCCAGGGTGCCCGCGGCCAGCGATGCGGCGACTGCCGCGGCCGAGCCACCTGACGAGCCGCCGGGAACCCGCTGCAAATCCCAGGGATTTCGCACCGGCCCGCGCGAGCTGTTTTCGTTCGACGAGCCCATGGCGAACTCATCCATGTTGAGCTTGCCCAGGTTGATCGCGCCCGCCGCCGCGAGGCGATCGCCCACGGTGCTCTCGTAAGGAGGGATGAAGCCGCGCAAAATCTTCGACCCGGCCGTGGTCTCGATCCCCTTGGTGACGAAGATGTCTTTGAGACCAATGGGCACCCCGGCGAGCGGCCCCATGTCCTTGCCGCTGGCGATCGCGGCATCGACCGCGTCGGCCTTGCGGCGCGCGCCCTCGCCGTCCACGAGCAGATAGCAGCCGAGCGCCTTGTCCAGGCGCTCGATGCGATCGAGGTACGCCTCGACCAGGTCGCGCGATCGGATCTGGCGCGTCCGCACCGCGCTGGCGAGTTCGGCGATCGCCGCGCCGACGATGTCGATGCCTGGCGACGTCATCCCGCGTCGCCTCCCGGGTCAGAGTTGCCCGGCAAAATACGCGGCACCTGAAAAAAACTCGCCTCCCGCCGCGGCGCGTTCTTGAGCACCTCGTCGATCGGCAGGCCCGGCTCGACCACGTCATCGCGCAACGGCATGGCAAACGGCACGGCGTGCGTCATCGGCTCGACGTCCTTCAAATCGAGCGCCTGCACCGTCTCGATGTAGCCAAGGATGCCGTCCAGCTCTGCCGCCATGCGCTGGATCTCCGCCTCGTCAAGCCGCAGGCGTGCGAGGTTGGCGATCTCCTTGACCTCCTCGGGTTTGATGCGCGACACGAGGCGCTTTTACCGCAAGTTGGGCCCCTGGCGAAACCCCACAAGTGGCGGTATCATCATGGCGTTTGGCTCGCCAAGACGGGCCAAGGGCTGATATACGTCCAAACCAGCAGCATGCGGCTCAGACATTCCATACCATTGATCGCACAGGCGGCTTGCCTCTCGGCAACGCTGACCGCCTGCGATTCAACCGCGAAAGGCCGCGATGTTCGGGTGCCCGCAACCCAGCGCGTGGCCGAAGCGTCGGTTCGCATCGATATGCCTGCGGGCGGCTCGCCTTCGGTATCCGTGTTGGCGTACCGTGCATTCGCCTCGGGGGCGACCGGGGCGGACGTGCTCGGTTTGGTTGATCCGCTGGTCGCGGCGGCTCCGGAACAGGGCTGTGAGCTCCGGGACATGTTGAACGCGTCGCGCGCCATGCGCTCGCAAGGCGGCTCGCTGGAGCTGGAAGAGATCGGGACCATCTCGCTTGAGGCGACCGGGAAAGAAGCCGTGGGATCTGGCAATCCGGTGTCGATCAACCTCGCTCCGCGGGTACTGCCCGACTACGGCTCCGGCGTGTCCGGGGCCATCAGCGAAGGCGGTCCGGTCGAGTTCGCCTGGGTGCCCCGCGTACTCGCCCTGATCGCGCGCGGCGGCGGGCGCGTCGAATACGCCTTGCCCACCGAGGGGCCTCGGCTGCTTTCCGCTGACGGGACGTCGATTGGCAACCGCGTGGCCAGCGGCGCTGGCGATCTGACCCTCGCGCTGACCGGTCCGGCAGGCTCGTTCTTCGAGGCGCGCCCGTTCGGGTCGACCATGACCGTGGCCTGCGCCGCCAGCGGGCAAGCCGACGGATCGCGGCGGGTGGTCATCTCGGCCGACCTGGTCGGGCGCCTGGTCGGCGCAAGCAGCCGCGTGCCGGTGTCGTTCGACGCCGTCTGGCGCGAGTCGCGCTTGACCGAGTTTGTCGGCAGGCCCCTGAAACTTTCCGTGGAAATGCGTACATCCATCGCCGTCGAGCTGCGACCATGAAACGAAATCCGGACGGAGCCTGATCGTCGCTCGAGGACCATGGCCGAAACTCTCGAAGAGCTGACGTACAACTACGAAGACGAGGGCAAGCTCGTCCGCAAGGAGCTCGACCGCGTCTTCTTGACCAAGGGTGCCTGGGCCACGGCGATGTTCCTCTACCAGGAACTCGACAAGGCCAAGGACACCTTCCGCGCGCCGAAAATTGCCATCGTTCGCTTCAAGAAGTTCAAGGGCCAGTTTCGCAAGCAATCGTCGTTCAACGTGTCGAGCGAAAAGCAGGCGCGCCAGATCAACGAAGTGTTCGAGAAATGGTACCCGCGCATGGCCGAAGCGGTGGCCGACGCCGACGCCGGTGCCGGTGCCGATGGCGACGACGCGCCAAGCGATGACTCCGGTGCCGACGGGTAGGTGGCCACTCCCACTTACCGCTTGAGGATCCGATCGAGCAAGCCGCTTGATTTGGTGGCGGAGCTGGTGCTGGAGCTGGTGCTGGAGCTGGTGCTGCCTCGCCCCGGCGAGCGCTCGCTGGCGTGCTGTCGGCGCATGTCGATGATGCGCAGCTCGCGTTGCGCGTCGACCAGATCGTGTTTCGCTTCCACGGCATCGCGAAAGGCATTCTCGGCGCTGGTCATGTCGCCGAGACATTTCCACAATTGCCCGATCCAGTAGTGGCCCAAGGCGAACTTCGGCCGCTCTTGCACTGCACTCTGGAGCACCTTGAGCACCTCAAGCGCCAACGCGGCCTTGTTCGAGGTCGGATCCTGGAAGCGTGCCCAGGCCAAGTGAGCCAGATACTCGTGATCGTCGGGTTTGGCCTTGCAGGCTGCGGCGAAATGTTCGACCGCAGAAGCGTAGTCTTCGCGTTTGAGAAAGACCTCGCCCTTGCGAAAGCTCTGCCCAGCGTCAGCGGCGGAGCGGATCGCAGGAACCACGGTGCCCATCTTCGCGGTCAACTCGTTGATGCGCGCCCGCAGTGCCTGGCCCGCCGTCGCGCCGGCGGCAAGGTGGCGGCCAGACGACGCCGCAGGACTAACTCCGGGAGTCTCCGCAGCGGGCACCGCCGCAGCGGGCACCGCCGCTGCGGGCACCGCCGCAAGAACATTCGCAGCGGCCTTGGTCGCTGGTTCGGGGCCACCCGCGATCGGTTCGGCCTGACCCTGCACGTCGAGCAGATCCAGGTACAACAACGCGAGGACAATCGCCCGAGCGTCCTGAGGTTTTTTTCCGAGTGCGGTCAGGTCGGTCAACATAAGTTCGTTCGATCGCAGCGATTCCACCACTGCGGCGTGCTCGTTGATTCCCATCGCTTGCAATGAGCCGTCCGGGATTGTTCGAAGCAGCCGAAACCTGCGCCCCTGCAGCGATTGCAATTGCGACTGCAGGCGTTGTTCGTCGTACGCTGAGCGAATGCCCGGATAAATCAGGCACCTGGGATCGAGACGCATCAGCGAAAATTCGTCGCCATCACCAAACTCGTGCGGCTCGACCAGGACGGTGTACGTCCCGGCGCGCGCGAAAAACAAGCGCCCAATCTTGCGCCGCAACTGCGCCTTGAGTGCCTCACCCAGATCTTCCTTGGTCATGAAGCCACGCTGCACCACGATGTCGCCGAAGCGGAGTCGGCTTTCGTCCTTGAGCCGGCGCGCCTCCTCGGCCTGTGCCTCGGTGATGTGCCCGTTGACCAGCAGGACACGATCAAGCCTGTCGATCTCGTGCGCGCGGTCCAAGTGAACGGGAGCGCCTTGCCGGAGGTAGATGCGACTCTCGTCCCTGGCGCTGTCAACGATGACCAGGCAACCGGTCACCCGCTGCTGGAATAGCTGTTGCAGCAATCGTGCGAGGGGACGCTCGGCAAGCTCCCCCCGGGCCGCCGCCCACTTCTCCTCCTCGGGCCCAGAATCACCCCCCATGCGCACGTTCATGTTCCCCTGCGCCCACCGGCACTGTCAAACGAAACCCAAGCCGGGTAAAAGAAATCCGCCGCCCGGGGAAAGGTCAAGCCGCGTGTCCCTTGCTCTCATCATCAACCCACGGTCGCGCCGCAACCGTCGCCACCCACAACTGGCCAAACGCCTCGCGCAAGCACTGGGGGCATCGGGACGCATCTTTTCTCCCGGATCCCTCCAGGAGTTGGACCAACATTGCCGCGAGTTGGCAGAAGCGCAGCCCATGGTGGTCGCCATCCACGGCGGCGATGGCACGTTGCATCGGGTCCTGACGGCGCTCGGCCGGGCATATGGCGAGTGTCCACTTCCACCGATTGCTTTCTTGCAAGGTGGAACCATGAACGTGGTGACGTCGTCGCTGGGCCTCGCGGCTGACCCCGAGTCCTTCGTCGAAGAGTTGGCAGAATCCGAGCGCGACGGACGCCCGCTCGCCGTGCTGCAGCGTCATTGCCTGCGCGTCGGCGACGGCCTCGGCTTTGTCTTCGCCAACGGAGTGCTCGCCCACTTTCTGGAGGAGTATTACGCTGTGCAGGACTACGGCGTGGCGCAGGCGCTGTCGATCGCCGGGCGGGTGTTTCTGTCGACCCTGGTTGGCGGAAGCTACGCGGCCAAAGTCTTGCGTCCGTTTCGCGGATCGGTCCACCTGGATGGCGTGCCTGGACCGTGGCGCGAACTGACGGGGATCAGTGCCGGGGCGGTGCGGGAAGTGGGCCTCGGCTTTGCGCTCAACCATCGCGCCGACGAAGATCCCGACCGCTTCTGCGCGACCTGCATTTTTGGCCCGCCCCTGACCACCTTGCTCGACGCACCGGCGGTCCATGACGGGCGCGGGCTGTCGCCCAAGCGCGCCGCCGCGCACCTGGTTTCGAACCTCTCCATCGAGGCTGAAGCTGGCCCGATGTTGTACACGGTGGACGGCGATCTGTACCGGCACGACGGCCCGTTGCAGATCGTGCTCGGTCCCCGGCTGTCGCTGGTCCGCCCAAATCGGTCGCGGGTTTGATCCGTCCAGACAGCGGCGATACCATCAGCCGTTTCGGCCATGAGCACGTCCTTCCCCCTCGACGGCCTCCGGGTTCGTTTTTCCGGTGAGACGAACGTCGGTCGCAAGCGCGATCACAACGAGGATTCGTTCTACCTGCCCGAAAGCCACATGCTCGCCGTCGTCGCCGACGGCATGGGAGGCCACGCATCGGGTGAAGTGGCGAGCCGCATGGCCGTCAGCACCATCTCGAATTTCTTCAAGGAAGGGCACGACGAGCACGAGCAAACCTGGCCATTCAAGGTCGACGGCGGCGGGCGAAAACACGATGTCAACCGCCTGGTCACCGCCATCAAGCTGGCCAACCTGCGCATTTTCGAGGAAGCGCAGCGCAACCCCGCCTGCCGGGGCATGGGGACCACGGTCGTCAGCGCGCTGTTTCTCGCCGATGGCCTGATCATCGGGCACGTCGGCGACAGCCGACTTTACCGTTTGCGCGAGGGCACGTTCGACCAATTGACCGAGGACCACTCCCTGCTCAACGATTACATCAAGATGAAGCACCTGACGCCCGAGGAGCTCGCGGCGTTCCCGCACAAGAACGTCATCGTCCGCGCCCTGGGCATGAAGGACACCGTGCAGGTGGACATCCTGGTCGAGCAACCCCGGCTGGGCGACGTTTACATCATCTGTTCCGACGGTCTGTCGGGCATGGTGCCCGACACGGTGGTCGCCGAGCTCATCGCCAACGAGCCGGATCTCGACAAGATTTGCGAGCGCCTGATCGCCGCCGCCAACGGCAACGGTGGTCTCGACAACATCACCGTGGTCGCGGTGCGCGTCGAGAAGGAGTGACCCAGGCTAGTCGCGGCGACGGCCGCCAAGGACGCGCAGCAACATCATGAACATGTTGATGAAGTCCAGGTACAACATCAGCGCGCCCGCCAGGGCGAGCTTGGTCTCCTGGTCGCGGCCGCCGACGAATTCGGCGTGCAGCGCGCGCAGCTTGCGGGTGTCGTACAGGGCAAGCCCGGTGAACACGATCACCCCCGCAAAGGTGATGAGCCAGTACAGCATCGGGCTACCCAAAAACATGTTCACGAGCGACGCCAGCAACACGCCCACGAGCCCCATGCCGGCGAATGCGCCCAAGCCGTCAAGCTTCCGGTGAGTGACCGCGCCGTAGGCCGATAGCCCGCCAAACATTCCGGCGGTGACCAGGAAGGTGGAGCCTATGGAACCGGCCGTATAAATGAGAAAGATGGACGCGAAGGTGATGCCCGACAGCGCCGAATAGCCGAAGAACATCGCAGCGGCGGTCACGGCGCTGACGCGCGTGGCCAGGCCGGAAAACGTCATGACCATGATCAACTGGCCAATCAGCAGGCCCACGAAGACGCCGCGGTTGCCGATGAAAAAGGCCAGCAGCGCCGGGGTAGAAGCCACCGCCAGCGCGACCACACCCGTCGTCGCCAGGCCGGCGGCCATGTACTTGTACACGCGGCCCAGGAAGGCACGCGCCGCCGCTTCGGTGTGGTTGCGCGTTGCAGCAAACGGTGCCGATGCCTCATAAGAGGCCCGGTCACCCTGATCTTGAGCTATCCATCCCATGCGGGTTCCCTTACCACTAAGTTAGGCACGCTGCCACCTCCGACAAGGCCCGCTTCCCTGAACATGCCTGGCGAGAAGAACTACATCACCCCGGTCGGCTACAAGAAACTCGTCGCCGAGTTTGACTTTCTCCGGGCGGAGAAACGCCCTGAGGTGGTCAACGCACTCGCCGATGCAGCGGCCGAAGGCGACCGATCCGAAAACGCCGAGTACATCTACCGCAAGCGGCAGCTGCGCCAGATCGATTCGCGGCTGCGCTTTTTATCCAAGCGGCTCGACAACATCGCCGTGGTTGATCCCAGGGAACAAAAGCGCGGTGATCGGGTGTTCTTCGGAGCCACGGTTTCCGTGCAGGACGACGATGGCGCAAAACACGTGTACCGGATCGTGGGCAGCGATGAGATCGACGCGGGGTCGGGCGCCATCTCCTGGCAAGGTCCGGTGGGCAAGGCGCTGCTCGGCAAGGAAGTTGGCGACGTCGTCACCGTGCGTTTCCATGCCGGGACTCGCGAATTGACGGTGATCAAGGTCGTGTACGCGTAGCCCGCAGGCGTTCAGCGGCGCCGCACCGACATGCCGCGATCGATGTCGCGCTGTGCCTCGCGCTTCTTGACGTCCTGACGCCGGTCGTAGTCCTGCTTGCCGCGCACCAGCGCCAATTCCACCTTCACCCTGCCCGCTTTCTCGTACAAGGACAGCGGCACCAACGTCAGGCCTTTCGCTGCGATCTTACCGGCCAGACGGTCGATTTCCTGCCGGTGCATGAGCAACTTGCGGCGCCGCCGCGCTTCATGGTTGCGCGCGTGCGCCCAGGCATAAACGCCGATCTCCAGGTGAATCAGCCAGGCCTCGTTGCGATCGATGTCCGCGAAAGCGTCGGTCAAAACCGCCTTGCCCGCGCGGATCGATTTGACCTCGGAGCCGGCGAGCACGAGACCGGCCTCGATGGTCTCCTCGACGTGGAAGTCGCGCAACGCCTTGCGGTTTCGCGCCAGCGCCTTGACGTCTTTTTTTGCCGCTGCCACGCCGGTCCTTGGTAGCTCACGCGAGCGCCGGAATCAAAGCGCACCCCACGCTCGCGCCCAGGACCGGCCGCCGCAGTGCCTAAAATCCGATCTTGCCGCTGCCCTCACCCGGCAGGCGAGCGGTCGGTGCCACGGTCGGCATCGGCTGACCAGTGATGCCGCGCCGGATGTAGGTCGGCCGGTCGTATTCGTTCTCGTCGATCCCGAGATCTTTCTCATTGAGCGTCGCGGTGGTGGCCATGGAAGAGGTCCGGCGGGGCTGTGGCACGGTGCCCACCTGCGACGAGGGCACGGGGCCGCGGATCATGGGCAGCAAACCGCTCTCGCGCGCTTGCTCGTGCGGGTGGGTTGTCGGCGCGAAGCCGACCGGAGGAGTTGCGCTCGCGACCGTCATGGGCAGCGCGCCCGACGACGCAGCTAACGCTGGCATCGGCAGCGGCGGCAGCGTCGGCAGCGTCGGCAGCGTCGAATCGATTTCCAGGTCCAAGATGGGCAGCTCCAGCTCCACTTCGTCGCGGCCTTGCGCAACCACGGCGGGTGCCCCCACCGAATGCATCGGCAACGTCATCTGTCCTTCGGACGTGCGCCGGGGAACCGCCCCATCCGAACGCAAGGATCCCAGGTGGCCCGAGACCGTCGCTTCCATCCGCGACTGGAATCCAGTCGCGATCACAGTGATGCAAACCTCGTCGTCCATGTTGGGATCGATGACCGACCCGAAAATGATGTTGGCGTCCGGATCGGCCGCTTCCTGGATCATGGTACACGCCTCGGTCACCTCGGCGAGCGTCAGGTTCGCGCCACCGGTGATGTTGACCAGAATACCGTTGGCACCGTTGATCGAAACGTCCTCAAGCAGCGGCGAGTTGATCGCGGCCTGGGCCGCCTCGACCGCGCGCTTGTCGCCGATGCCGCGGCCGGTGCCCATCAAAGCGCGGCCCATTCCCGTCATGATTGTGCGCACGTCGGCGAAATCGACGTTGATGAGGCCTGGGACCATCACCAGGTCACTGATGCCGCGAACGGCGTTGAGACAGACGTTGTCGACCATGTCAAACGACTCGCGCAAGGTCATCTTGTTGCCGGCGAGTGCCACCAGGCGATCATTCGGGATCACGATGAGCGCGTCGACGGCCTTGGCCAGTTCGCTGATGCCCGCCACCGCCTTTTTCTTGCGCTGCAGACCTTCAAACACGAACGGCTTGGTGACCACGCCCACCGTGAGCGCACCGAGATCGCGCGCCACTCGCGCGATGACCGGTGCCGCGCCGGTGCCGGTGCCGCCGCCCATGCCCGCCGTCACAAACACCATGTCGGCACCGCGCAAGATCTCCGCGATGCGCGCCGCATCCTCGATCGCCGAGGCGCAGCCGATCTCGGGGTTGGCTCCGGCACCAAGACCCTTGGTCAGGTTGCGGCCGAGCTGAATCTTGACCGGTGCCAGGTTGGTCTCCAGCACCTGGCAATCCGTGTTGGCGGCAACGAAGTCCACGCCCTGGATTCCGGCCTCGATCATCGTGTTGACGGAGTTACCGCCCCCACCTCCGACGCCGACCACCTTGATCCTCGGTCCCTGCATCTCGTCAGCAAATTCCAGCATCAGTGATCTCCCCTCACGTTCATGAATCTCACGCACGTGGAACCGACGCTAATTTTTGGTCGGTTTTTTTTCAGAATCTTGCACGCCGGGTAGGACAAGGTACGACCGTCTGACCTTGATCAAGACGGAACCCTCGCGCCGCCGCCGCGATCAAAGCCATCAAAACGTATTGGAGATCGCCTTGCGCATGCGGCCAAAAAGACCGCTGCGCAGCGGTCCGGGCGTGACGTGACCCGTGCTGCGTTCGGCCGCGCCAAACTGAACCAGCCCAACCACGGTGGCGAACGCTGGCGATTTGACGACCTCGGCGAGACCACCGACGCCCTTGGGCAATCCGAGCCGCACGGGCATTCCCAGCATGTCCTCTCCAAGTTCGGCCATGCCCGCAAGCTGCGTGGCCCCACCGGTGATGACCGCGCCCGACCCGAGCATGTCCTCGCATCCGAGGCGCTCGATCTCTTTTCTCACCACGTCGAACATTTCTTCGACGCGCGGCTGGATGATGTCGCGGCAGAGCGTGTGGCGCGGCAGGATGCGCGGCTCCCGCCCGCCCACCGACGGCACCGACAGGCTCTCGTCCTCGCCCACCAGACTCGCCAGGGCGCAGCCCCAGCGGTGTTTGATTTTCTCCGCCTCGTGCGGCGGCGTGCGCAGCCCGAACGCAATGTCGTTGGTTAGCTGATGCCCGCCGATCGAGATGACGCTGGTGTGCGACACGTAGCCGTCGGTGTAAACCGCCAGATCCGTGGTCCCACCCCCGATGTCGATGAGTGCCACGCCGAGGCCCTTCTCGTCCTCTTCGAGCACCGCCTCGCCTGAGGCCAGCGGTTCCAGCACGATGTCCTGAACTTCAAGGCCGGCCAGCGTGCAGCACTTCACGATGTTTTGCACCGCCGCGGCCGCCGCCGTCACGATGTGTACCCGCGCCTCCAGACGAACGCCGCACATGCCCATGGGCTCGCGCACGCCGTCCTGGCCGTCGATCTGATACTCCTGTGGCAACGCGTGAATGATGTGCCGGTCGACCGGCAGCGCCACGGCGCGGGCAAGCTCTAGGACCTTGGCAATGTCGATCGGGCGGACTTCCTTGTCCCGCACCGCGGCCGTGCCGGTGGAGTTGAACCCTTTGATGTGGCCACCCGCGATGCCCACGCAGACTTGAGACACCACGCAGCCGGACATGCCCTCGGCCTCGCGCACCGCGTGCCGGATGGCCGCGACCGTCGAGTCGATGTTGACGATCACGCCCTTCTTCAGGCCACGCGACGGATGCGTGCCGACCCCGATCACGTCGATGCCCACGTTCGGGCCCTGCTGCGTCACCTCCCCCACCACCGCTGCGATCTTGGTGGTGCCGATGTCCAGCCCCACGATGATATCGGTACCTCGTCGCGCCATTTTTTGCTGTCTCCGCTGGTTCTAGTTGTGGGTGGCCTGAGTCAGAAGGGTCGTTGCCAGTCGAACCGAAACCCGGCGTCGGTTCGCGCCGTCGAGATGCACCGTGCGCACCGCGCCAGGTCCCAAACCGCCGCTCGCTTTCAGAGCTTCGAGGATCTCGTCGAAGGTCGCCAGTTTTTCATCTGTTGAGCCCCGCCCAAGGCGCACCTCGGTGCCGCCATCGCGCAGGAAAAGGGTGAAGCCAAACCGCGGATCGATGTTGACTTCGCCGAGCGGCGGCCGGTCGGCGGGCCACGACCTGGGCATGTGCCGGTACGCCGCAACGACCTCCAGCGCCTCTCGAAACGCAGCCTCACTCGCCGCTTTTTGCTCCATGTACTGCGGCCGCAAGATGCCGGTCAGGACGGGCAGTCCTTCCGCCTCGTCCATGGTGGCGCGCTTGAACGGCCGACCACCTGAATCGATGAGGTACAAACCACCCAGGGAAACCACTGCGGCTGCCCGCCGCTCGACCACGTCGATCTCCAACCCGGACGGAAGCTGTCGCGCGACCCGCACGCTCGCCACCCACGGATGCCGCGCCACGACGGCGGCGACGCGGTCTGTGTCCAGGGCCAGCAGCCGATCTCCGAGTTGCACCCCAGCAAGCGCGATGACCTCCTGCTTGGTCAGGCGCGTGGTCGAGGTGACTTCGATGTGGCCGAGCGCGAACCGCGGCGACACCAGAACATGCTGCGCCGCCCATTGGCCGCCAATCCCGAGCCCGGCAAGGACAACCAACAGCGCCAGCGCCTGGCCGAGAAGCTTGACCGTCGGCAGCGCCCTGTGGCCGAGCGCAGCTCCCGCCAGCCATGCGCCGGACACGAAGCGCCCCAGCGAGGCGCGAGGCACCACGGACACACGAAGATTGCGCCGGCGGCGGCGAAACAGGCCAAGCACGCCCCGGCGAGGAGGCCCGACGGCGATCACGATCTCATGATCGCCCGCCGCGCGGTGCGGTGCCAACTTTTCACCCCATTGAGGTGTAACCGCTGTGGCCCCGTCAAGCTACAATCCGAATCAGATGGGTACTTACCGGACACTCTGTGAAGCAGATGTTCGCTCGATCCTGGGCGGATTCGGCATCACCGGGTATCTTTCCCACCAGCCGATCGCGGTCGGCACGATCAACACGAACACGGTGGTGGAAACGGGATCGGGTCGGCTCTTTCTGCGAATCAACGAGGGCAAGGCGCTGGCCGACGTGGTGCGCGAGACCGCGATTGTCGCGCACGTGGCCCCCCGGGGAGTGCCGACGCCGGTGCCGTACGTGACGCCAGCAGGGCAGCCCTACCTGCAGTGGTCGAACGTGTATGCATCGGTGTTTCCATGGGTGCAGGGACGTACGTTGCCACGGCGCGAGGTGGGCCCCGCCCATGCCGCCAGCGTTGGTCGGGGACTGGCGCGGCTGCACGCGGCTGGCAAGGATTTTCCCGATCACGGCGCTGGCCGCTACGAGCCCGACGAAATCCAGCGCAGGCTTGGCCAGGTGAGTGCGTCCGCCGCGGGGGATCCGGCGCTCATGGACGCGGTTCGCATTCTTGGGGCAGAGCTGGCCACGCTGGCGACCGAACGCGGCGACGTGGACATGGGTCTGATTCACGGTGATCTGTTCATCGACAACGTGCTGTTCGAGGAATCGGGGCAGGTCGCGGCCTTGCTCGACTTCGAGCAGGCTTCCTGGGGGCGCCTGGTCTACGATCTGGCGGTATCGACGCTGGCGTTCGGTTTTGGCAGCGACGATTTTCGCCCTGACGTGACCCGCGTTTTCATCGAATCCTACATCCGCGAGCGGCCGCCCACGATCCGGGAAGCAGCGGCGTTCGGGGCCGACCTGCGTTTCGCTTGCTGCCGCTTTGCCATCACCCGGATCACCGACGTGTACCTGCGGCGGCAGGCAGGTGCCCCAACGGGCAAGGACTTCCGCCGGTACCTGGCGCGCCTCACCTGCGTGAAGGAGCACCTGGCGCGCAGGGACGGCCTTTTTGCCCTCGGGTGAGTGCTATCCCCGCAAATAAGCGTGGGTTCCGGTGACTTATTGTGACAACAAAATGGCACAAAAAGGCCCAACGAGTCATTGAATCGTGCCTTCTTGGAGAAGTCCTACGCGTACAGCGGACTCGGCGTCCGCGCAGGCTCCTGCGGGGCCCTGGGGCGCAGCTCCTCGCGGGGTCCAGGGGCAGCGTCCCCTGGGCAGGATCGCGGGGCCGCAGGCCCCCGTGGGGTCCGGGGCGAAGCCCCGAATTACCCGACACGCACTAGTTATGTGCGCTCATATCTCGCTCATAACGCTCATTCCTTCCCCGGCAGGGAGGAAAGCGCCGGACCTGGCAGGTAGCGAGCGCCGCGGCGCACCCCCTCAAGCTTGAGATACCCGTGCATAACGAGCTTCTTGAGATCGCGCACCGCGACGAACCGCGTGACATCAAACAGGATCCGGTAGTCGGCGTTCTTTAAAACCCCGGCCTTGGCGAGGTGCCCCCGCAAGACCGACAGACGCCTTGAAAGAAAGTCCCGGTCATCTTGCAGCCTCGTCGCGAGCTTGTATGTGGCGCCCCGTCCATGCGCCTCGGTTGGCGACAGCATCCCAAGCTCGACCATCTCCTGAATCTCCCTATAGGCTTGATCACGATCCACCTTGTTGAGACTTCGATAGTCCTCGTTGGAGAAGCCATCGGGATGGGCCATGAGGACCCGCTTCTGCGAGGTCGACAGCTTGAGACTCTGCACAATCTGCTGCCAATCCGGGCTCGGGCCAACGAAAACCGGCTCGTTGCGCAAGGCAACTTTGAACTCCCCGCCCTCCAGATCAATCTCTGGCGCTTGTAGGAACGAGTCCTCCATCTCTTCGAATATTCGCGGGATACCCTCGCCTTCCTCGCGCATGATGCCGACATCAGCAAGCACGCGAACGAGAAGGGGATTTCTGCTGGCATGAACCGGGGTCCGCTTCCGGAGAAGGTCCACGGTCACGGGCGGAACAGGTTCGCCCGGACTCCTGACCTCCATTCGATCCTCGAAGAACCAGACCTCGATCTCTCGAGTCTGGTCCTCATAGTCACGATGGGCGAACGCGTTGACGATCGCCTCCTGCCAGGCGAACTCAGGGTACTCGGGCATTTCGCGAAAAAAGAGATCGTGAAGTTTCTCAGACCTGCGAATCTGCTCCCGCGACAACCGGTGAGCTTCCGCGATGCCCTCTGCCAGCGGAAGTTCCACCCGGCCGAGGCGAAAATGGGGTTGTCTCTGGACATGCGCCTTTCTAGCCTCCGAGGACAGCGACGAACTCAGCCAGGATGCGGAAGTCGTCGGCCCGCTCCTCGGGTACAAGGATCTGCTCATAGATCTCTGGCTGCCGAGCGACGGTGGACTTGGCTTGCGCCTCACCGGTCTGGAACGCCCCTGGCCAGCCGCCATGCTGCTCGATCAGCACGTCGATCTCCTGCATCAGGCGGATGGTCCCGTTGAGCGCGACGACGATCTTCTGGATTATGAAGAGGTCGCGACCCTTCGATTCAACGGTCATGGCACTTCTCCATCCGGCAACAGAACTTTCGGGAGGCCAACTCGGCAGCCCGCATCTTCTGACGGTAACACCCGCGTGCGAATAAACGAAACAACGGGTCGGACACATGAGACATCGCCGCCGATCTGCCAAATGCCGCCACTACAATCGGTCCCGAATTCGATTATCGTCTGCCCTCATGAACAGCGACACCGCCGCGTCGGCAGCCCAGGCCTGGCTTGAACACTACCTTCGTTCCCACGGCGGCGTGGCTGGCACGGCCCACACCCGAGACGGCGACAATCTGCTGCTCGCCGCCGCCGTCAACATCCCTCCGCCGGTGCAGCAAATCGTCCGCGTGGTTCCGAAGGGCAAGGGCATGGCGGGGTTGGCGTTCGAACGGGACGAGCCGATCTCCACTTGCAACATCAAGGACGACAAGACGGGGCGCGTGCGCCCGGGCGCGAAGCTGGTCAACGCCGGCGCTGGCGTCGCGCTGCCGGTACACGATGCGGCGGGCAACGTGCGCGCGGTCGTTGGCATCGCTTTCGCCGAAGCCAGAGATCTGACCGAGACCGAGCTGGCTGCTCTCGGCACTGCGGCGAATGGATTTCCTGGCCCGGCGTGAAAGCTTCGCAACCCTCGCGTTGCCCAGCACGGCCACCTCACCCGCAATCGATTGCAGTGACGGAGCCATAGGGCAGTTCGATCTTGAGGCTCTCGTACGGACCGATGGAGCCGTTGGCCTCGGCGACGAGAAGACGTGCCACACCGGCGTGAGCGACGATGGCGACGGCTTGGCCGCGATGAGCGTTGACGATTGCCTTGGCGGTGCCGAGCACGCGGGTGCGAAACACGGTGTAGTTCTCCCCCTTCGGAAAGGTAACCTCGAAAGGCCGCTCCATCCAGGCGGCGAAGGCGCTGGGGAAGCGAGCCTGCGCCTCGGCGTAGGTTAAGCCCTCGAACAAACCGAAATGGATCTCTTTGAGACCGTCGCACGTCACGACGTCGAGGCGGTGCGCGCTGGCAATTGGAATCGCCGTCTCGAGGGCGCGTTTGAGTGGGCTGGAATAGACGGCGGTGAGAGGAGCATCGGCGAGACGCGCGGCGATGTTCGCGGCCTGCAAACGCCCTTGGGCCGAGAGAAGGACGTCGTGCCATCCGTGGACGCGACCTTGAGCGCTAGCTTCTGGCTCGGCATGCCGGATGAGAAGCAGGCGTGTCTTGTCGGCGGGTGGAAGCGACAGTTTCATGTCGATGCGAGAGCGACGACCAGCACGGCTGCTTCAACCATTTCGGTGGCGGCACCGAGGGTGTCGCCGGTGACGCCGCCCAATTGACGTCGGCACAGAGCCCCGGCGAGCGCGGTGACGAGCAGCGCTGCGAGACCCAGTACGGCACCTCTGCATCCCGCGAGGCCACCGGCAACCGCCGCAGCGATTGCGCTCGCGCCGAAAAACTCGGGCCAGCCGACGTGTTCGCAAACCGACGCACCGAGCCCGCCCTCCGCGCGAGCGTATGGCAGGAAAAATCCCAGCGCCACTGGTGCCCAGCGGGCGAGAGTCGCGGCGATGACGAGGGCGCTCGCGCAGCCAGGCCGGGTGATGAGTGCCGTCACAGCGGCGATCTTGAGCCCAAGGACGAGAACGAGCGCGATGGCACCGTAGGCTCCGATGGCGTGATCTCGCATGATGCGCAGAGCGGCCTCGCGGGTCCGGCCTCCGCCCAGGCCATCGGCGGTGTCGGCGAGACCATCAAGGTGAAGTGCCCCTGTCACGACGGTTCCGGCCGCGACGACGAGCACCGCAGCCACGGCTGGCGGCAGGATCACGGCCAGTCCCTGACCCACGACAGCGAGCAACGCGCCGAGCGTTGCGCCGACCAACGGAAAGAAGACGGTGGCACGCCCCACGTCGGCGGCATCGGGTGTGATGCGCGTCGGCATGGGCAGCCGCGAAAGAAACGCGAAGGCGACCAGCATCCGCCTCACGGTGCTGTCACCGGTCCAAACCTACGAGGCGGCGCAGCAACGGCAGGTCAAGGTGCTCTCGCAACATCGCCGCGAGCCGATCGTACTCAGCGTCCTTGGACGGAATGTCACGCGATGCAGCCGGTTCGGCCAGGCCGCGCCGCCGCCGGAGTGCCGACAGCAACCCACGACGAACATGGTCGTCCTCGAAAATACCGTGGAGCATGGTGCCGACCACAGCGCCGTTGAGCGAGACGGCTCCGTCCGGAAGGTCGGCGCGAAGGCCGTTGCGGCGCAGCAGGGTGAAGGCCGCCCTGGCGCCCGGCAACAACTCCACGCGGCCCATGTGGATCTCGTAGCCGCCAATTTCCGCACCGGCACCAAGGCCAGATGTCAGGAATGAGTCGGTTGCGCAGCTGGCACTGACCTGAGCAGTGATCTTCGTTGGTTCGAAGCGGGTCCGAAGTGGCAGGAGGCCAAGTCCCGCGGCTGCGGTTTCGTCCGATTCGACGCGATTGGGATCCAGGATCTCCACGCCCAGCATCTCGCATCCCCCGCACAGACCTAGAATCGGCTCACCACGGGCCGCGCGTTCGCAAACTGCCTGCGCGAGGCCCGTCTGGCGCATCCAGGCGAGGTCCGAGGCGGTGCTCTTGGATCCGGGCAGCACGGCGAGGTCGGCACCAGCCAGATCGCGCGCGTTTTCGATGAACCGCACGACGACTCCAGACTCGTGCTCAAGCGGTTGGAGGTCATCGTAGTTGGAGATGCGCGGCAGACGAACGACCGCGATCTCGATCTCGTCGCGGCCGGCCCGCCCGCTGCGACCGCGATGATCAAGCGAGACCGAATCCTCGTCAGCGATGCGAAGACCGCGGACAAAAGGGAGTACCCCGGCGACGGGGATTCCGGTGCGCGTCGCGAGAAACTCCAGCCCTGGGGTGAGCAGTGAGGGATCGCCGCGGAACTTGTTGATGATGAAGCCGCCGACGCGCGCACGTTCTTCCGGTTCGAGAAGATCAATCGTCCCGACGAAAGCCGCGAAGACGCCGCCCTTGTCGATGTCGCCGACCAGAAGCACGCGTGCGTCAGCGGCTTTTGCCACGTGCATGTTCACGATCTCGTGCGCCTTCAGGTTCACCTCGGCGGGGCTGCCGGCACCCTCGATGATGAGAACATCGCAACGCCGTCGCAGGCGATCGAGGCAGCCGGCAATGATCTCGCGCAGCTTGGGCTTGTAGGCGTGGTACTCGACCGCCGTCATCGATCCGATCGACCGCCCCAGTACGACCACCTGCGAACCGGCGTCCCGCTCGGGCTTGAGCAGGATCGGGTTCATGTCGACGTGAGGTGCGGCGCGGGCCGCCTCGGCCTGCACCACCTGGGCGCGTGCGATTTCGCCGCCTTCTGGTGTGACAAAGGAATTGAGCGCCATGTTCTGCGACTTGAAAGGGAGGACGCGCAGCCCCTCCTGACAGAAGAGCCGACATAGACCC
>CAYSKR010000053.1:0-5062 GCA_964431675.1 uncultured Myxococcales bacterium | reverse complement strand
GTTGACCAACGGTGATGACCTTCCATTGGCGGCTCACCTGCCGCGTCGATACCGTCGATACCATCGTCGCGGCAGGAGCCTTGCTTAGCTCCTGATACATCTCTTGCCAGACTGCCCCGGCCTTTATGCGGTCCGGGTTTTCGTCGAGCTTGGTCGCGTAGGGCAGCCACCAGTCTTCACGCCTCACGACGGTGATCGTCATGCCGGGGGCCACCCGTTGGTAGTCCAACTCGCGCACGTTCTTCACCACACCGCCTTCGGTCAGCCACCAGCCCTCTGTCTGGTCGGTGGGCGGCGCGGTCCTCGTGGCCATCCCCTTGAGCGTCACGTGATGGAAAGCCTCCTTGTCCAGGTTGGGATTGCCTGCCACCGTGCCCATGAGCTTCTCGAGCTTGTCGATGGTTGACACCTTGTACGACGGCGCTAGCACGCCCGGTTGGGTGATCAGGTAAGTCCACTTGTTGCCGACTTTTACGGGCAGGTACGATCCCGAGGATGCAACTCCTCCGGCTCCACCCGCCGCCGTCCCACCCTGACCTGTGGCTGTGCCGCCGGAGCCACCCTTGCCTCCCGCTCCGGGGGTGGGGGTTGCTGTCCCACCGGCTCCGCACCCGGCGGCGACGGCACTGAAGACCAAGGCAGTGACCAGGTTCTTGCTGAAGGCTTGCATGGGTTTCATGTTTGACACGCGGACGGTCAAAAAACACCAATTTTTTTTCAGTCGAGCCCGGAATCTGCGACCGAATACACGCCCAGGGCAATGGCCGCGGCGTGCGTGAGCAGCGATATATTGGTTGGGTATTGGCGTAGCTGGCGCTCGATCAGTTGCAACCCCTGTGCAGATGTTCCGAGGGTACCCAGGCTTTTCACCACGGTTGACGGCCAAAGGTCGGCGTTCGTGAGTCTGAGTTTCCAGGCCCGCAGGCCATCGAGGCCGACCATCGAGTCGATCGCCTCCTTGCAGCGCGCAGCCATGCTTTCGCGCATGTCCCAGGCGCGCGGATCGTCCAGCTCCGCGATGGTGTCGAACACTGCCTTGGGGGCGCGTTCAAGGTAGCGCGCGCGCCATTTCCAGCTCTTGTCGCTCGACAGTCCTCGCAGGGACGTGATGACCGAGATGGGTGCCTCGTCGCGGGCTTCCTTGCGCCATTCCCAGGCCCGCTCGTCGTCGAGGCCCGCGATGGACTGGCACAACGCGCGCGCCTGCGGGTACTGGGTAAAGGCGTCGCGCCCGGCGTGCTTGAGCCAGGCCTCGCGCATCAGCCACGCGCGTGGCGTTCCGATGCGGGTCAGCGACGTGATCACTCCGAGGGGGTTCTCGGCAAGCAAGCGCTCGCGCAACGTCCAGGCTTCTTCGGAGTCGGAACCGTTGAGGGAAACCATCACCTCCACCGGCACGGTTTTCGTCAGTGTGGCCCGCAGCGCGACGGCCCGCGCATGGTCGCGCGCGAATCCTCGCAGCGACAGGGCAACCCGCCACCCTTCATTCGCCGCGAGCGTCTCGCGCAATTCCCACGACACGGGATCGGTGAGTCCCGCGAGTGCCGCCACGACGGTTGCCGACGCCTTGGCGCACAGCGCGCGGCGCCGCTCGTCCACGCCCGCGCCGAAAAGGCCGGAGAGCAGGTAGGCCGCAACGTGAGGTTCGCGCTCGGCCCGCTTGTCTATCCTTTGCAAGAACTCCGCGAGCGCGTCGTTGGGCGTAACGAGAGGGAGTGCGATCCGGTGTGGCTCGGTGATGGCCTCGCGGCGGGCTTTTTCGAGCGCGGTGGGCACGCCGATTTTCGCAGCGTCTGCAACCAGCCCAAACACCTTGTCCACGGTGGTTTGCAGATTCTGATCGTTGTCGATCACGAACCAGGTGCTCGAATGCGCAGCGGCCATCTCGCGGTATCCCGCGCGGAAGCGCTGCTGCATGCCCACGCCCGACAGGCCCTTGCGCGAGGGCGAGCGCTTGTCGATGGTGAGGATCTTGGCCACGCGCCGCCGCGCGCGCGCGATGTGCGGATCGATGTCGACCAGGATGACCAGATCGGGCACGATGCCGCGCGCCGCCGCGTTCAGCACCGGACGGATCCACTCTTCCTTCAGGCCTCGTCCATGGCGGCCCAGAACCTCGGCGCTGTACAGGAAGCGATCTGCGATCACGACGTCCGTCTTGCCGAGTGCCGGAATGGTCATCTCATCGAGCAACTGCACGTCGCGCGTGACGTAAAGAAAGAACTCGGCGGCGGGAGTGAGGTCGAAGTTGCGCGCGTCGCGGCCGAACTCGCGGATGGCCTGCGTCACGTTGGACGCGAATTTGCCGCCCTCCCGCAGGTGCTCGACCGACAGGCCCAGCGCGCGCAGTTTTTCAGCGACCTTGTTCGACACGGTCGTCTTGCCACTGCCGTCGATACCTTCGAAGACGATAAACATCGGTGGCACACCTTATAATGTGCGGGCACCGCTTTGAAAAGTTGGAAAGGAGGCGGCAAGACGTGCGCTTGGAAGACGCCTCAGCGTGGTCGCCACAAGGGTAAAATAGGCTCGAAGCCGCGCGCTTGCTCGCCCCCGCAGGTCACGGCGTGGGCCAGGGCGGCCCCGAGAGCGCTGGCCAGCACTGCGGACAGCAAGGCCAGCCGCACGAACGAGCGCTGGCTCACGGAGGCGGCGTTTGCTGCGGCTGCAAGTGTCGGCACCGGGGGCGGCGCGGGGGGCGGCACCGGGGGCAACGGCACCGCCGCGGATAACGCGGTCAAATTGAGGCCGCCGACGAGAGCGTCTTCGACGAAAATCGCTGGCTGAGATGTTGAACGCGCGTGCGGTGCCAGGTGCGCGACAGGCACGCGGGGCACCTCAATGGGCCTTGCGGGCACGCCGTCGTCGGCATCGCTCCCTTCCAGCGTCCGGCCGGTTGGCAACCGCTCGGTGTCGCGGCCGACCTCGGTTTTCTCGGCCAGCCAATCGTCCGGATTGGGACCGAGGACGGCCGCGAGTTCCGCCGCCAGCGCTGGTGCCGAGTACATGATCCCGTGCCGGTGGGCGACTTCGCGCAGGGCATCGGCGAACGTCTGTGCGTCGCCAAAACGCGCAGACGGATCGATGGCCAGGGCCTTTGCCATCACCGCATCAAGTTCTTTCGGCAGGTCGGCCCGCTTGGTCGACAGTGGCGCAGGCACCTGGCTGTAGATGACCTCGCACGGCGTCTGCAAGTCTCCCGTGTACAGCCGCTCGCCGGTCAGTGCTTCGTGCAGACACACCGCCAGCGAGAACAGATCGCTGCGACCGTCGAGCGGCTCGTTGCGCGCTTGCTCGGGCGACATGTAGCCGACCTTGCCGCGCACCCGATAGAACACCGAGGAGAACGTCGTCGCCTTGGCGATGCCGAAGTCACTGAGCTTCACTTCTCCCTGGCCCGAACACAGGATGTTCGACGGGGAGACGTCGCGGTGGATGATGCCGAGCGGCTTGTTGTCTCCTCTCCGCTTGCTGTGGGCGTAGGCAAGGCCCGCGAGGGTCTCCATGAAGATGTGCAAGATCGCGGCGGGCGACAGGGGTCTGCGGCGCAGGCGGGTCCGCCAGGTGATGGTGCGCAGGTCCGCGCCGCGCACGTACTCCATCACGATGAATAGTGACTCGTCTGAACGGACAAGATCATAGGTGCGAACCAGGTTGACGTGATCGAGCGTGCCCGAGATCTTGGCCTCGCGAAAAAACAGATCACGAAACTCGGGTCGGCTGGTGAACTCCGGCAGAAGCTGCTTGAGCACGACGTCCTTCTCGAAGCCGCTCGCACCAATCTTCTTGCCGACATAGACGGCACCCATGCCGCCTTCGGCCAGGTATCGCTCGATGCGATACTTGCGCATGGAGCCCGGGTCAGCCATGTCCACATCACACTAGAGTCCACCCGGCCCGCGCGCAAATGACGTACCGCCTTGCAACCTTGCTGGACCTTCGCCGACGCGCCGAGGAGGAGCGCGAAACGGCGCTGGCCTCTGCCATCGCGGCCCGCGCGGCAGCGGAGGCTGTGCTGAGCAACCTGCAAGCGGCGGCGCAAGCGGCGCGTGATCGGGCGCTCGCTTTACGCACGCGGCCCGCAGCGCAGGGCGCGATCACCGCGGCTTCCGGGGTCGCCCGGGCGGCATTCCAGGCCCGGCTCGACGCCGAGGCCGAGCGTGTGCGTGCCACCCTTGAAGCGCATCGTGCCGGGCCACTGAAGGCGGCGTTGGACGCCGAAGCGGTGGCGCGGGACGCCCACGTCGAGGCCCGCCGCGAGCGCGAGGCACTGGAAAAACACCGCGCGCGGGAACAAGCGGCAGCCGCTCGCACCGCGGAGCGCCGCGCCGAGGATGCGGCGTCGGATCTGGCAACCGCCAGGTTCGGCAAGAAGGAATAAGGCCGCTGGGCGTCGAGGGTTCCGGAGAACTTGGACCCTGGCCGCGGGGAGGCTAGCCTTTGCCTCCCATGTCCCATCCCGCGCCAGAAAATCACCCGCACTTTTCCGCGTTCCGTTCGGTGCCACGTACCGGCGTCATTTACGTCACCACCGAGGCGACCCGGGCCGGTTTCTCCGCGCGCGACGAGAACTGGTGCAACCTGGGCCAGGGACAGCCCGAGACCGGGCCGTTGCCGGGCGCGCCGCCGCGCGTGCTGGACGTGCCGGTCGATCCGACGGACCAGGAGTACGCGCCGGTGCCCGGGATCTGGGAGCTGCGCGAGGCGATCGCAGGTCACTACAACCGGCTGTACCGTCGCGGCCTTGGCTCGCAGTACAGCGCGGAGAACGTCAGCGTGTCGGGGGGCGGGCGCGCCTCGCTGACCCGCGCGGCAGCAAGCCTGGGGCAGATCAACCTGGGTCACTTCTTGCCTGACTACACCGCGTACGAGGAACTGCTCGACATCTTCAAGGCGTTCACCGCGATTCCCATCTTGCTTGAAGGCGAGCGCGGCTACGGGTTTTCCATCGACGACTTGCGGCGCGAAGTGCAGGGGCGGGGACTCGCGGCCCTGCTGGCGTCGAATCCTTGCAACCCGACCGGCAAGCACGTGCATGGCGCCGACCTCGAACGCTGGGTGG
>CAYSKR010000052.1:0-5225 GCA_964431675.1 uncultured Myxococcales bacterium | reverse complement strand
GCCTCTGCGTCCCCCCAAACCCCCGCTCGGTGCCCCGGCAAAGCCGCGCCACCGAGCCACTTTCTCCGACGGGATTCGGTCATGGGCGTGAACGCTTAGCCCATCAGAACTGCAGCATCACGGACTTGAGGCCGCCGTTCGCGAAGCGCACCAGGAGACTTGAGCGCAGCACCGTCTCCACCTTGCCCCGTCCGAATTCCGGATGCGCGATGATCTCGCCCGACCGGTAGCGCACCTTTGGATCGAACGATTTGACCTCGGTCGACGCGTGAACTTCACGCCCGAGCGCGCGCAACTCCTCTGCCTTCTGCTCGGCGCGGCGGGCCGACTCTTTTTCCTGCGGCGTGTGAGCTGGGCGGTCGATTCCGTCAGCGGCCCCGGTAACCTTTCGCGCTGGAGTCGTCCTGTAACCGTGCCGACCGTTGCAGGTCTGACAGGCCACCTGCCGCGGATCATTGCCCACCATGGCAACGATGCTGTGGGTGGTCATTGCGCCGCACGGACCACACCACGCCTCGACGTCCGTACCGACCCCCAAGCCGGTCTTGGGCGCAGTGGCGGCCGTCGCCGTCCAGGAGACGCCAGTGATTCGACGCTCGCCGACGGCTGACCGCCCGGGAACTCGATCAGGCGTGCTGCCGATGACGGTGCCAACGCGAGGAAGGGTCGACGCTAGGCGCAAGGCCTCGGTCAACCGGCGGCCAATCGTGCGATCGGCTTCGAGCTTTTCCTTGTCGCCCAGCGCCGCGAGGATCTCCTTGTAGCGCGAGGAAACACGTTCGACCGCCTGGTGCGCAGCCAGCACGATGTCCTTTTCCTCGACCCGGTCCCTGGCTGCATGCACCTGCACCGCCAAATCGCGAATTTCCTCGGTGAGATCGTTGAGATTGGACATGCAGCGGTGTCGTGGAGTGGGTTTTTCCACGTTCTCGGCTGGATCGCAACTGAATCGTTGGACTGCGTGGAAATCCAGGCTAGCCCCCCGTCACCGCGCGCAGAACGCCCAGGATGCCTCCGCTCATCACGACAGCAACGACGTTCAGGCGCCATTTCCAGAACGTCAGGGCCGCAAAAGCGCCGAGGCCCAATGCCACGGTCAGCCAGTCGATGGTTTCGGCCGGCATGAAGGCCACCCTGGCGAGTGGGATCGAGATGGAAAACATCAGGCCCACCACGCCACTGGTCACGCCCTTGAGGAAGTCCCTCACGCCGGGACGGCCGGTCAGCCAGTTCATGTGAGGCGCAAGCCCGAGGACGAACACAAACGACGGAAGAAAGAGCCAAAAGGTCGCGGCGACGGCACCCAGCAACGCCGCGCCACTTTGCTGGCCCGCGAGATAGCCGACGAAGATGCCGATGGAAATGAGTGGCCCGGGGGTCGTTTCACCGCAGGCCAGCGCGTCGATCATCTGCGGGTCGGTCATCCAGCCGTGGGTGAAGACCGCCCCTTCGCGGATGTACGGCAGGACCGCGTAAGCCCCGCCGAACGAAAAAAGCCCGACTTTCAAGAAGAACCACGAGATGTCAACCAGGCGTTTTGACACTTGATCGACGCCCGCCTGCGCGCCCGCGGGTGCCAGCAGCAAGAGCGCCGTGACGGCTCCCGCGCGCGCGCCCGGCCCAAGGTTCTTCCAGGCAACGAACGCGGCGCCACAGGCAAGCAGCACCACGATGAACGGAACCTTGGCAACGAAAAATGCGGCGAATGCGGCGATCGCCAGTGCCGCCGGAAACACCTCCTTGAGTGTCGCGCGCGACACTCGCACCAGCGCCGCGAGCAACAGCGCCAGACCGATGGGGCGAAATCCCCACAATAGGCCAAGGACCTCGGGACGTTTGCCGAGGTGAACGTACACCCATGCCAGCGCCGTCAGGGTGATGAAGCCAGGAAGAATGAACAAAATCCCGGCCAGCGCGCCCGCCAGAAAGCCGCGTTTCTTCCAGCCGATGTAGATGGCGAGTTGCAGCGCCTCGGGCCCGGGCAGCACGTGGCAGAAATTGAGCGCGCGAACGAACTCCGCTTCGTCGATCCACTTGCGGCGCTCGACCACCTGCAAGTGCATGAGGCCGATCTGTCCGACCGGCCCGCCAAACGCGAGCCAGCCGAGCTTGAGGAAATACCAGAACACCTCGCGCATCGAAGTGACCGACGCTCCCGGCGACGCAGTCAGCACCCCATGCTCATCGACGGCGACGCTACACCAATTCGCCTAGTGCCGCTGCTCGAAGACCGCGTTGACGTAGTTGGACAACGTGTCCTGGTCGGGGTCTGACGTGGTCAGGACGTACGTCAGCCCATCGCGGCCCTGGAACGCCGCCGTGGACGCTCCCCGCCCGTTCGAAAAGTACACATCGTGGCCGGCGAGAACCCGATGCTGACCGGCGCGCGGCTCGTCGTCCGTGTCGACCACCATGACGCCGATGCGATGCCCCGTCCGGGTCTGGTAGGTGAGGTACGCCCCCATGCGATCCCGCACCGTCACCAGGCGCCCGCCCTGGCAGTTGGCTTGCGCCCCCAGCGACGGAGGCTGCAGCGCAAAGTCGACCCGGCCGCGGAACCAACTTCCTATCGACGCGCAATCGGAATCAAGAACGTCCATCGGCATGGCGGCGTGGTAGGTGCGCAGGGCCTGTTCAAGCAGCGGCGAGTTGCGGGCCCGCCCCACCGTCACGACCAGCAGCAACACCGCGGCGACCGCCATCGCCGGCACAAGGCGCGGGTACTCCTGCCAGGGCCACCGCCGCGCCCCCGGCGACCCCTGATTGAGCGACGCCCGGATCCGATCTTCGAATTGCGCCGGCACAGGGCGTCGCGATAGGTAGCCGCGCACCGCAGCCTTGAACCGCGCCTGCAAGCGGCTGGCGCGAAAACAATTCTTGCAATCGAGAACGTGCTGTTCGTAGGCCGAACGATCCACCCCTGCGAGTTCCGCATCAATGTATGCGTGGGTGAGCTTGTCGGCCTCGGTACAGTTCATGGCTGCGACTTCTCACCTCTGCGCTTGCGGTAGCTGTCGAGGCTCACGGTGCCCGCCGCCACGTCGTCGTGCGGGCTGGGTGCGTTGACAATGCCTTGTTCGACCGCGTAGTGGTGCAGGCGTTCTTGCAAAATTTTCCGCCCGCGGTACAGGCGGCTCATCACCGTCCCGGCCGGGCAATCCATGATGTCGGCGATTTCCTTGTACGAGAAATCCTCGAGATCCGCGAGCACGACGGCCAGGCGAAACTCCGCCGGCACCGAAGCCAGCGCGCGCTCGACGTCGGC
Source organism: uncultured Myxococcales bacterium (assembly GCA_964431675.1). Lineage (GTDB taxonomy): Bacteria > Myxococcota_A > Polyangia > Fen-1088 > Fen-1088 > CAYSKR01. Next base: position 1,960 of record CAYSKR010000052.1, on the reverse strand, counting down.
CGACACCATGTGGCCGAGCAGAGCGGTCTCGGCGTCCTCGGGCCCACCGGCCAGAAACTGCCCCACGTTGGCCACCGAGGATTCGACCTGCGCCAGCACGTCGCGTTCGCGCTCACGCTCGCGGTAGCGATTGTAAAAAGCGTTGGTCAGGATTCGAAACAGCCAGGCCTTGCAGTTGGTCCCGGCCTCGAATGTGTCGAAGAAACGGTAGGCACGCAGGATCGCCTCCTGCACCAGATCCTCGGCGTCGCTGTCGCTCCGGCACAAACGCAGCGCGGCGCCGTAGAGCGCCTGGAGGTGGGGCAGCGCCTCACGGTCGAAATCCTCCCGCGTCGGCCGGGGAGCGCGCTTGCGCGCATCGAATCGTTGCAAAGTGCCCATGAGCGCCACCAGTGTAACCGGCAGGAGCGCCAGTTTATTTCATGTCCGGGCTGGCGGCATCACGCGGCCCGCCATCGAGCGTTGGCTTCCCGGGGTCGAGGGGGCAGTTCATCTTGACGAAATAGCGCTGATTATCCGCTGGCTTAGCCGGCACGCTGTCAAGGTACGTCAGGTACAACGCATCGTCGCCCGACCAGCTCGACATGGGCCCGTTCTTGCCCACGTCGGTGCGGAGGTAATAGCGATTGTCCTTGGGCTCCCCGAAAGCGGTGAAGCGCCATATCAAGCCGCCACCCTCGGCTCGATCGAAAGCGATGGCAAAGTCGTAGTTGACCGATGCGACGCCACCGATCCGCGGCTGACTCTGATGGCCACCAAACCGCACCGATCCCGCAACTATTCCGACGTTGACGGTCATCTTGTTCGCATCGTAGTCAGCGAAGAACGTCCCGTCCACGTTCTGCCACGCGATGACGTAGCCGTTGAGCGACGGTGCAGAGGCCACCGGACAGTCGACGGTCGCGGTGTGAAGCTGCACGCTGCGCGTGGATATCTGCGTACCGTCGTCGCGAAACTCAAACATGTACCAAGACGCAGGCGTGCTAACTCCTTTTGGCACCACCGCCCAGACGCCGTTGTCGCTGCGGCTTTGCGCGGTGCCGAGGCACGACCACCCCTTGAGTTTATCCTTACTAGGATCAGGATTACCATCACTGACCGGTTGCCCCATGCCATCGGGGCGCGTGGGCACGGCGTCCGCCTTGAGCACGAGGTACTGTGGTTGCACCGGCTGGTCGAGAAAACCCCAGGTCAGTATCGAGGTTTTTGCCGTGTTGGACGTGGCCATCGCCACGCGCAATTTTTCTTTCAACATATCGGCCGAAAAACTCGTCGGCAGGGCAATGAGGCTGCGCGGCATGCTGCCAGTCGTCGCAGTGGTGCCCGCACCTTGGACCACCACCTGAAATTCGAACGGCGGAACCGGCACCCCGGCCTTGGTGGACGCGACGAAGACCACCAGAAGCTGATCGCCCGGCATGTCCTTGGTGGCCAGGCCAAACCACGGCCCCATCACCATGGTAGTCGGCAGCGTCAACGTCGTCTCCTGGGTGATCTTGGCACCGGCGAGCCGACCCCAGCGGATCGTCTTGTTGTCATCGGACAGCGCGATGAGCGAGAAGCCGTTGCCGACCCGATCCATCCGGACGTTGGCCGTCATGGTGAGCGGCGATTTGTCGAGTTGCTGCTCAACCGCGGGCACACAAGCGGGAGGCGGCTCGTCCTTGCAACCGACGATCGTGGAAGCCGCCAGCACGGCGATGGCCGAAAGAAGACAGGCGTGGCGCATGTTCCTCATCGGATCCTTAGGCCCGCATCTTACGAGCAGTCGCTCCGGAACGCGAGAGCCAGAAGCAACGAGTGCGATAGCTGGGTGGGGTAGCAGCATGACGCAACGATTTGCCCCCAAGACGTGCCGGTGTCACGACGGCGAGGCGGTCGCGCTCCCGTGGCATTTCTTGTACTTCTTGCCGCTTCCGCACGGGCACGGATCGTTGCGCCCAACCTTCGGCTGACTGCG
>CAYSKR010000051.1:0-4736 GCA_964431675.1 uncultured Myxococcales bacterium | reverse complement strand
GCCCCGGTGGTAGCATGGGCGCGTGCGCCTCGTGTACCTCGACAACGCCGCCTCGACGCCGCCTCTGCCCGAGGTGCTCGCTGCGGCCTCCCTTGCCGCCGAGTCGCACTTTGCCAACGCGTCATCGGCGCATCGACTGGGCGCGGCCGCCGCGCGTGCCCTGGAAAGCGCGCGCGGCGAGCTGGCGGCATTGCTGGGTGGGCAAGCGCGCGACATCGTGTTCACAAGCGGAGGCACCGAGGCCAACGCGCTGGGAATCCTGGGCGCGGCCCGGGTGGCGCGCGGCCGCCACGCGATCGTGAGCGCGATCGAGCATCCTGCCGTCTTGCGCTCGGTGGAATCGCTCACGGAACATGGATGGCAGGTCACGACGGTTGCCGTGCGAGGGTCAGGCGTCATTGCGGTGCAAGACGTGGCCGCGGCGGCGCGTCCGGACACCGCCCTCGTCGCGGTGATGCTGGTCAACAACGAACTCGGAACCGTGCAGCCCGTCCTTGCGATCGCGCGCGCGGTCGCAGCCATCAGCCCACCTCCCCACTTTCACGTGGACGCGGTGCAAGCGGCAGGGTTCGTGCCCATCCGCGCAGGAAGTCTTGGTGCTGACAGTCTGGCGATCTCGGGGCACAAGTTTCACGGCCTCAAAGGTGCCGGGGCGTTGTGGCTACGCCCGGGCGCGCGACTCGCGCCGTTGTGGAGCGGCGGCGCGCAGGAACGGGGTCTGCGCCCGGGCACCGAAAACGTGCCCGCGTGGGTTGCGCTCGGACGCGCGGCAGCGTTGGTGCGGACCGATGCAGCGTCAGTGGCCGCAGTGGCGGCGCGGCGGGATGCGTTGCAAGTCGGCATCCTGGCGGCCATTCCCGGTGCGCGGCTCACCGTTCCCGCCGACGCCCCGCGGGTACCACACATCGCCAGCATCACTCTGCCCGGGTTGCCCGCCGAGCCGGTGTTGCACGCGCTCGAAGCGCGCGGCGTGATGGCATCCGCCGGATCAGCGTGCGCGTCGCGCACCAGGGGTCCCAGCCACGTGCTGCGCGCCATCGGCGTTTCCGACGACGATGCCGTCTTGCGTTTCTCGTTTTCCCGTCTCAACACCGACGAAGATGTGACCGTCGCGATCGCTGCACTGCGCGACGCAGTCGCCGAGGTTAGCAGCGTCGTCGCTCGCCCACGCGGCAGAAAGCGCGCGCGCCAGTAGATGCCAAGCATCGTCCTCTGCCGATTCGGGGAGCTGTTTCTCAAGCGTGGCAACCGCAGCATGTTCGAGAATACTTTGCGCGACAATGTGGCGCGGGCGTTGCGTGGCGTCCCGGATGCCAAGGTCCTGTCGCCGCATGGGCGAGTCATCGTGCGCTTGCCGTCCCAGCATCTTGAAACAGCGACGGCGCGGGTCGAGCGCGTGTTCGGCCTCGTGTCCGTGTCGCCGGCCGAGGAGATCGCGCCCGACATCGACACCATCGAGGCAACGGCCATCGCGATGGCGCAGGCGACGCTCGAGCGGTGGCCCGAGTTGCGCCGCAGCTTCCGCGTCGACGCGCGCCGCTCCGACAAGCGATTCGCGCTGTCGTCGCACGATATCGCGGTGCGCGTGGGCGCCAGGGTCGCGGTGGCCACAGGATTGCCCGTGGATCTGAGCAACGCCACCCTCACCGTTGGAGTCGAGGTCGGTGCCGAGTCGGCCTACGTGTACGCCCAGCACCGAGCCGCACCGGGTGGACTACCGGTGGGCGTTTCGGGTCGGGCCTTGCTGCTGCTCTCGGGTGGCATCGATTCGCCGGTCGCGGGATGGCTCGCCGCCAAGCGCGGCCTTGCGCTCGACGCACTCTATTTCCATTCGCCGCCGTTCGTCGGCGAGAAGTCCAGGGACAAAGTCATCACGCTCGCGCGTGAGCTGCACCGCTGGGGCGCGATGGGTTCACTGTTCGTGGCACCGTTCACCGACGCACAGAAGGCGTTGCGCGAATCCGGCCCGGCCGAGCTGGCCGTGGTCCTGTACCGCAGAATGATGATGCGCGTGGCCGACCGCATCGCCGACCGCACCAGAGCTTCGGCCCTGGTGACTGGTGAAAACCTTGGGCAGGTTGCCAGCCAAACCGTGACCAACATGCGGACGATCGAAGTGGTCGCGCGGCATCTGGTGTTGCGGCCCCTCCTGACCCACGACAAGTCCGAGACCATCGCGCTCGCGCGGCGCATCGGCACGTACGACACGTCGGTCCTTCCTTACGACGACTGCTGTTCGTTGTTCGTGCCGCCCCACCCCGCCACCGGCGCGCGCATCTGCGACGCCGAACGTGGGGAACGCGGGCTCGATGTCGAGGCAATCGCCAACACCGTCGCGGAAGCCACGGAACGCATCGACCTCGGCGAGGTCAAGGCGCCGCTCTGAGCGTTCCTTGTCGCGGCCTGCTGCTGAAAGTCGCGCACGACGTGCTCGGTGATCGCTGCGTGGCGCGGGCAGTTTCAGGGAAGCGTGATCAGCCCGAGGGCCTGTGCGTTTTCCCGCAACCGATCGTCGCATGACAGCATGTCCAGTGGGGCGACATCGCGCGCGTGTGCCCACGCGGTCGCCAGATGAATCGCATCGAGCGTGCGCATCGGCTCTCGTGGGAAAGCTGCAGAGACACGTTCCAAGATCTCATCATCTATGGCGCGTACTTTCCAGTGCCCGAGCGCCATCGCAAACATCGCCATCGCAGAAGCCTGCTCCTCAATGGAAAGTTCGCGCGTGGCCACGAGGCGGTTGAGGGTCCGCCTGACCTCTGCCGGGGTGAGTGCGGACGTCACGACATCGGTGGCGGCGATCAGAATCCCCCGGACCATGGACCCCTGACTTGCTCCGAGAAGCCAGCGGAGAACCGCGCTTGATTCGGCATAGATCCCGCTCATCGATCGCCGCGACTCCAGGTCAGCGCATCGTCAATGGTTGCGTCCTTGACGTGCAGGCGACTCTCCCCATACACCGCCGCTGAGTTAGGCAGGCCGATGGTGAGAGCACCTCGATCTACCAGGCTGCTTTCTGCTCCTTCGATCTTCTGAATGCCGCGTGAGCCGAGGGTGGGCTGCCGCAACTCGGCCACGACCCTGCCACGATCAGTAACCAGAAGCACATCCCCGTGCGCAACGTCGCGGAGGTATGCGCTCAAACGGTCCTTCAGGGCACGAATGTTCACCGCGCGCATGGACATCAGTACAATGTAGCCTCATGATGCTACATTGTCAAAAACAAATATCTATCACTGTCAAGCACAGCCTTCACCGATCGTACTTCGCCGCGAACCTCCGCCTCTTGGCCTTGGGCACGACCTCGGTCTCCTGGGCTTCGCCTTGCTGCAACATGATCCATCATCTCCGTTCTCGCCCTCGACACTAATTTTCGGTGGGCCGGTGTCTCAGGTCACGTTGGCAGATAGGGCGGCCCCGTAGCCACCACCTGAAATGTGATAAACTGCGAAATACGGACATGGCAACAGTCACATTCGACACGCATAAGTTCGTTCGCACACTGGAAGCGGCAGGGCTACCTACCCAACAAGCAAAGTCTATCGCTGATGCCTTCAAGGAAGCGCAGGGGGAATCTGACCTTGTTACCAGGAAGGATCTACAAATTGATCTTGCACCCCTGAAATCGGATCTCTTACTCCTTAAGTGGATGATAGGCTTGATGCTCGGCGGCATTACCGCGCTCGTTCTCAAAGCGTTTTTCCCCATATGACGAGAACGTCCGGCTTAGTCCGCCTTCTGCTCTACAAGACCTAGCCATCCGCTGACCTCGGCCCCGTAGCCACCGCCTGGTTGGTGTACCAGCAACGGCGGTTCTGCTACCAAGTTTGTTATTTTGCCACCGTGGCTGGTGGCGGCAGCCTCGACCAGCACGCGACCTGGTGGCGATCCGCTATGACTTTTGACCTCGCGCAAGCGTGTGCAGGCAAGGCCGTAAGCTAAGAGCGTGTCCAGCAGTTGCTCTCGTCGTAATGCGGGGAACACTGCGGCGACACGACCGCCGGGCCGCAGATGCCGAGCGGCACTGCCTACCCACTGGTCAAGCGTGAGGCTCAGTTCATGATGGGCAACGGCACGCTCTGCTTCGGGTGGCAGTTGGGCGCGGCCCAGCGGCCAGAACGGCGGGTTGCACGCTACGAGATCAAAAGTGGCATCGCTCAGAGAGCGCAGAGCATCGGGGGCACGGACATCTCCCCACAAAACGTGAAACCGGTCGAGAAATCCGTTGTCACAAGATCCCTGCTCAGCCAGGCAAGCCAAGCGGGGCTGAATCTCCACACCCACACCCTGGCCCGTAAGCGAAACAAAGGCCATTTTCGCCGGGTCGGAAGGGTGCGGGCGGAATGCGTCCCGGTGTAGGCAGGTGGTTTTCGCCCCCCGAAGCCGGTGAAAATGGTGCGCGACGGCGCACCACTCGATGAATTTAGCAGGGTTCCCGTCGGCGCGGGCGCGGCTCCGCCGGAGCCGGTCAGGCGGCGGCGTCGAAATCCGGTGGCAGCGGCTCGGAGCGGTGGGTCGGGCTGCCGGGGCTGCGGAAGTACGGCGGCCCGCGCGAGGGTCGGTGGGTCGGTGGGCTCGCCGATGGCGGCGAGGAAGCGCTTGATGGAATCACCGCGCGAGCGCCGTTGACCGCCTGCGGGACGTCCGTTATACCCCTGCCGTGGCGAAAGACTTGGACCGAAAGCAACTGCGGCGGCCCGACGAGTTCGTGACGTTCTGGACCCGCGCCGGAAGCG
>CAYSKR010000050.1:0-12353 GCA_964431675.1 uncultured Myxococcales bacterium | reverse complement strand
GGCACCAGGAGCTTCACCTCGCTTGAAACCGTCGGCGGTGGCCGATTCGGGCGCACTTCGAAAGTGACCACGCGAGCGTCGGTTGAGGCCCCGGGTTTCGGTCCGCCGTCGGCGCGTGGCGCGCTGCCGGTCGGATCGTTGAGCTTCATCGTGACGGGATCGATGTCCACCTGATCCGCGCAGACGTTTTCGATGCACTTCTGCACCTTGCCGACACAGTCGCGATCTTCGCGGCACTGGTTGCGGCACTGCTCGTCGCGCGCGCACACGAGCGGTGCTTGGCACTCCGAGTTGAACTTGCACTTCTGCTCGATCGGCAACTGGCACACGTTGCCTTCCGGCCCCTTGACGCAACGTTGCCCCGTGGCGCCGGTGCAGTCGCGCGATTCCTGGCAGGTGCTGTGGCAACGGCCGAAGGTGCAGGACAGAGGATTGTTGCAGTCGCTGTGGACCACGCACGCCGTACCCGCCACGATGGGCGGCTTGCTGTCCGAGCCGCCCCCGCAGGTCGCGAGGGACGCCAGCGTGCCCAGCAGCGCGGCGTGGAAAGTGAAAGAACGGAAGTTAGTCTTGCGAGTACCCTTGTTCATGATGAACTCCTCTATTCAGGATGCGCATTTTACCCGGAGGTGGGCATCCAACACAAGCTTCGCTTGCGTCTTGTCGATCAGGCTGTGGCGCGGGGCACGTCGATTCGGTCGATCTTCGCGGCCAGAATGAAGTCGTTTTCGGACAGGCCACCGATGGCGTGGGTCCACAAGGTGACGTCGACGACGCTGTAATGCACCGTGAAGTCGGGGTGGTGGCACTCGGCCTCGGCCAGCACGGCCATGGCGTTGATGAACTTCATCGCGACGACGAAATCGTCGAAGCTGTGGCGGCGCTGGATCTTTCGCTGGTCAGCGTCGATTGTCCAGCCGGGCACGGCCGCAGCGTAGGCCGCGAGCTTCTCGCCTTGCAGGCGCGGCGCGCCGCCTTCGCACGGCACGCATTTTTTTTCGGCCAGATTCATCTTCGGCGCGTCTTGCATACCCGCAGCTTACACGAGCGAAAAATTCGTGGTCGCATGGGACGCCGATTTGTTACAATGATCCGCACAGTCCTTCACAAGATCGCGTGGGGCTTCGTCACGCATTCAGGCATTCGCGCATCCATGGAGGGGCAGACGTTCGAAAGCTTTGCTGGAGGTGACGCATGCGAATTGCAATGAATTTGTTTCTGTGGACGACGGATCCAACGGACGAGGCGTTGTTGCCTCTGTACGGGCGGCTCAAGCAGATGGGCTTCGACGCCATCGAGTTGCCGATCTTCCAGACCGATACGCGCAAGTATCAAGCGCTAGCTCGTCGGCTGGATGACCTGGGGCTGCTTCGCACCGCGGTGACCGCCCGCATGGCGGACGAGAATCCGATCAGCCCGGATCCGGCGATGCGCGCCGCCGCCGTGGCCAAGAACAAGGCGGTGCTCGACTGCTGCCAGGCTGCCGGTGCGACGCATCTGGTGGGGCCTTACTACGCCGGCCTCGGGGTTTTCACTGGGCGACCACCCACGCCGCTTGAATGGACCTGGGGCGTGGAAAGCATGCAGCCCGTGGCGGAGCACGCCGAGACGTGCGGTGTAACCCTGGCGCTCGAGTTCCTCAACCGCTTCGAGATCTACCTCATCAACTGCGCCACCGACGCGGCTCGCTTTGTCCGCGACGTGAACCGGCCACGCTGCAAACTCATGTACGACACTTTTCACGCGCACATCGAGGAGAAGACCATCCCGGCAGCTTTTGATGCGTTGGCGCAGGATCTGGTCTACGTACACATCTCCGAAAGTGATCGGAGCACGCCGGGCAAGGGGCAGGTCAACTGGCTGCAAACCTTCCGCTCCCTGCGGTCCCTGAAGTATGACGGATGGCTCTCCATCGAGGCCTTCGGGATGTCGCTGCCCGAGCTGCTCGCGGCGACCAAGATCTGGCGCCGGATGTACGCGGACGAGGAGCAACTCGCTCGCGAAGGGATCGCCTTCATCAAGAAGATGTGGGCAACGACCGCCGAGGAGACCGCCAAGACAACCGGCTGACCGGGGTAGGAGAACGCGCCCGATGAGCAAAAAGAAGATCAACGTTGCGATGATTGGCTACGACTTCATGGGTCGGGCCCATTCAACCGCGTGGCGGCAGGTGCAGCACTACTTTGCCGACCTGCCGTACGAGCCGGTGATGAAGGTGCTGTGCGGGCGCACCGAGGAGAAGGTCAAGGCGGCCAGAGAAACGCTGGGTTGGCAAGAATACGCCACCCGCTGGGAGGAGGTCGTCGCTCGCAAGGATATCGACATCGTCGATATTGGCACGCCCGGTGATGCGCATGCACCGATTGCCATCGCCGCCGCTGAAACCGGCAAGGCCATCTTGTGTGAGAAGCCCCTGGCGAACACGGTCGAAGATGCCCGGCGAATGTACGAAGCGGTGGCCCGGGCCGGCGTCGTTCACATGCTCTGCCACAACTACCGCCGCATTCCTGCGGTTGCCCTGGCCAAACAGATCATCGATGCGGGCCAGATCGGGCAGGTGCTGCATTTCCGCGGCACTTACCTGCAGTCATGGCCCGTCGATCCCGAGCTGCCGCGCTACTGGCGTTTCGTCAAGGCCCGCGCCGGCTCAGGAGCACTCGGGGACATCCTCTCGCACGCCATGGATCTGTCGCGCTACCTCGTGGGTGAACCGGTGGAAGTTTCGGGACTGATGAAGACTTTCGTCAAGGAGCGCCCCCTGCCGGAGGATCCATCAAGGATGGGGCCTGTCGATGTCGATGACGCCGCTGCGGCGCTGGTGAAGTTCGACAACGGTGCCATCGGGTACCTGGAAGGCTCGCGTTTTTGCCCGGGGCGAAAGAACTACAACCGCTTCGAGATCAACGGGTCGCGTGGATCGCTGGTATTCGACCTGGAGCAGCTCAACGAACTCGAGTTGTTCGTGCAAGAGGGGCCGAACTCGGGCTTCCGAAAAATATCCGTCACCGAGAAGGAGCATCCGTACTTCGCTGCCTGGTGGCCCGCCGGTCACATCATCGGCTACGAGCACTCGTTCACTCATACCGTGTACGACTTCCTGCACGCGATTGCTGCGGGCAAGTCCCCGCACTCCAATTTCGAGGATGGCTGGAAGAATCAGCGCGTGCTCGAGGCCATCGAGACCTCGGCCAATACCCGTCAGTGGGTCAAGCTCGACTGAGGGTCGTCGGCCCGATCAGCGCTTCCGCGCCGCCGAGCGTTTGGGCGGACGCGGAATTCGCAGGTTTTCAAATCCTCCACTATAGTGGAACCATCATGAACGCATCCGCGAATCGCAGAGACTTTTTTAAGGCTGCCGCCGGGACGGCAGTCTTTGCTGCCTTCGGGAGTCCCGGGCTAGCTGCCAGTGGGCGGATGCCGGTGACCATGCGGACTCTGAAAGGGTTTTGGGCAGCCGGTGCGCCTCCATGGGACGTCGGGTGGCAGGAGTTTCTCGGCGTGGCCGCCCGCGCCGGCTACGCGGGCGTGGACTCGCTGCCTTACGCCTCAATGGTGAAAGACGGTCCCGAAAAAGTCCGCGCCATGCTGACTGAACTCAAACTCAAAGTAGGCTTCCTGAACAGCCCAGTGGCTCTCGGTGTAGCCGACGAAGCGGCATTTCAAACTGCGCTCAAGCGATTGGACGAAGTCTGTCAATTCACCGCCGCCATCGGCTGCTCCCGGTTGATGGCGACGATGTCCAGCTCGAGCGATACGCCGAAGGAAGAATGGCGAAAAATCGTTCTCGGCCGGATGCGTGCCATGTCCCCGATACTGGAGCGTCACAAGATCCGCGTGGCTGTCGAAAATATGGGGCCGCTTCACATTCGCAGGCGGCTCAAATACGAATTCCTCTACACAGTTCCCCAGATTGTAGCGTTGTGTAAAGAAGCAGGCTCCGGCTGGGCGCTGTGCCTTGATGCGTGGCATTGGCACCATTCCGGTGGAACCGTCAAAGACATCCTCGACGCCGGAAAATCACAGGTGGTGGTGGTCCACATTGACGACGCCAAACAGCAACCGCCCGAGGAGGTGCTAGACAGTCAGCGATTAATGCCCGGCGAAGGCGTGATTAACCTGAACGGGTTCCTGAAGGCGCTCAAGCAAATTGGCTTTGAGGGATACCTGAGTCCGGAGCCTCTCGGTCGATTCCCAGTCGGCACGTCCGCGGACGAAGTCGCCAAGAAGAGCTTGGAGGCCACCATCGCAGTGATGAAAAAAGTCGGCATCAAGGCTGCGTGAAGAATCAGCGCGTGATCGAGGCCATCGAGACCTCGGCCAATACCCGTTGAGGGCCGTCGGCCCGATCAGCGCTTCCGCGCCGCCGAGCGTTTGGGCGGAATTCGCAGGTTTTCAAAGAGATAGAGGCCGGTTTTTCCGGGACAGACGAGATCGACGTCCCCGTCGTGGTCGATGTCGGCTACCTCGATTTGCAAGCCCGTTCCGGCGGAGCCGCGGGCAAAGTCGGTCAGCGCCGCGCGATCGTTGGCTTGCGCGGGTGCGTTCTTGGCCGCTTCGCCCTGGTAGATGGTCTCCCGGATCCAGGTTCCGGTCTTGCGATTGAAGCGGAAGGCGTAGATCACCGGGGCGTCGGTCGCGCCGGGCTCTTCTTCGTGCGAATAGATCCGCTTGCCGGTCACCAGGGCCGGTTCTCCCTTGCCGTCGAGGTCAGCCCACAGCAGCGTGTGCGCCTGCGAAAAGGTGGTGTCGATCTCGCGCCGGATCCATGCACGCGCTCCAGCTTCGTCCTTGCGTTGCTGCAGCCAGAAGAGGCCGAACGCATGCCCCATCCCCCAGACCACGTCGGTCAGGCCGTCGCCGTCGATGTCGCGCCCGAGGATCATGATGCCCGCCTTGCCTAGCTTGAATTCGGCATGAAATGTCCACGGCGCAGTCGGATCCCCGGGTTGCTCGTACCAACCTTCTGGGCCAATCAGATCTAGCCGCCCGTCGCTATTGATATCGCCCGCTCCGATCCCGTGACCAGCACCTTCCTTGGTCACGACGTGTTTTTGCCACTTCGGCTCCGGCGTTTGTGCAACAAGTTCGTACCAGATGATCCCACTCCTAGCGCTGGGGACGATGTCGAGTTTGCCGTCGTTATTGACATCCACGAGGCGGCACGTCTCGTTGGCATCAGCACGATCGATTTCGTGCAGGGTCCAGGGCGACCCGGGATCTCCGGGATGTTTAATCCAGCCGACCAGTTTGCCGTAGTAGTTGCAGGTGACGAAGTCCGGCTTGCCGTCGCCGTTGGCATCGATCGGCAAGTCGGCGAAGTCGTCGTGGTAGTGCGGGTTCTTGCCCGGATCAACGTCGCGCACCTTGTGCCTGGTCCAGCGCGGCGCCTGGTACCACGAGTCACCGCTGAAGATGTCGAGCTTGCCGTCACCGTTGAGGTCAGCCACCCCGGCCCCCTCAAAAGGTGATAGCGGATTGATGTCTATTTTCTTCCAGCGGGGCTTCTCGGCGGCGTTGCCGGTCGCGGCGTAAATCCACGAGGTACACGCCACCAGCGCGATCAGCCCGTTCCTCATTTTCCCGCCGTCTTGCTCAGCAGGTAGGACATCAAGTTGTTGAGCTCGTCGGCGGAAAGCATCTCGCCAAAATTGTCCGGCATCATGGACGTGTCGGAGTCGCGGCGATCAATGATGTCCTTCTTCGGTATCACCCGTTCGACGCCCGTGAGATCCACCAGCATCAGCACCTGATCTTCCTCACGGCGGAGCAGGCCGAACAAGATCTCATCGTTGCGCAGCGTGATGTACTTCGCCCGGAAAGCTTGATCGACATTGCGGTTGGGATCTAGCACGTCTTCGAGCAGCCTGTCGAGGCCGCGCTGGCCGATGCCGCTGAGTTCGGGGCCGATGGCGCCTCCCTTGGCCTCGATGCGGTGGCACGGGGAGCAGACCTTGACGAACACCTGGGCCCCAAGGGTGGGCTGGGCCTTGGCGGGGGCGAACGCCGCACGGCGAGTTTCGATCAGGCGCTGGATCTCTTCGTTGAGAGCGGGGAGCCCCTCGGTTAGACGAGCGGCCTGGGCGCGTAGCGCCGGTGTGGCAGAGTCCAGGCGGCCCGACACGCCCCGGTCGAGGAGGAGCCGCGCCGGGGCACGTCCTTTCTCGATCAGCGCCAGCAGCGTTTCCACGCCGACGCGTGAGCCGGCCAGTGCCTGCGCGATCTTCACCTGGACCAGGGTGGAGGCGGTCGGGGTCGTCTGGGCCAGCATCGCATGCCAGTCGGCGTCGGACGCCGCCGCCGCTGCGATCCGTGTGCGCAGCGCGGGCGGCAGGAACGCGTCCTCAACCAGCGGCACGAGCACCGCGAGCTTCTCATCGGCGGCCACTTTCCACAGGGTCCGTCCGAGCGCGGCGCGCGTGTCCAGATCGAGACCGCCGTCCCCGAAGAGTTGCCGCACCCGCGGAATCAGTGTGGCAAGCGAGAGCGTGCGCACCAGCGTTGCCCCCGCTACCAGACGTCGGGCCTCCTCCCGTGGTGACGAGGTTGGCAAGGTCACCACGGGAGGATCGAAGCCTCCAACCGCGATCCAGCCATATTGCGAATCCTGGCCGTCGATGAGTTCGAGGTAGCCCAGCGTCCCCGGTTTGGCCGCGATGAAGGTCGTGCGCTCGGCCAGGGCGCGACCGGGAACATGAAACGAGGCAATGATCTCGTCGGTGTCGGCTGCCCGCACCCGTAGCATGACCTTGCCGTCGGCTGGCTTGTTCGGTTTCCCATCCTCGCCTGCCAGAAAGAACGAGAGTCGCGGTGGCAGCGCAAAGGTCGGCGAGCGCGCAGCGCCGACATCTCCGATTTTCTCTGATCCGCTGGAAAGATAAGGCGCCTTGTCGTTCACTTCGGCGGATGCAAGGTTCTCGATCCTCCAGGGGGTGCCGCTTGAGGTCATGCCCTCGATCGGAGTCATCTGCCAGCCGCGGCGCGCCTGTTTTTCGGCCTCGCGATTTCCGGCCAGCGCGCCCGTAGCCAGCTCGGTGCCCCAGAGCCTGAGCTCACCTCCGAGCTCCTCTCCACGCTGCGCGGAGCCTTCCTGGATCGCCTGAAAGACCGAGGTTTGCAGGTCAAGCTTGTCGGCAAATCTGCCGCGCACGAACGCCGCCAGCGCGGGGAGGTGGTCACCCCCGGCGGTTCGCGCTGCGTGCTGCGCGTAGCGGCCCAGGTCCGAGGCGGCGAAAACCGCGCCCTGGCGCGTGCCGATTCCACCGCCATCGGTTGCGGCCCTTCCGGCGACGGGCTTGGCGTTGCGTTGCAAGTAAGTGACCAGGTAAGCGCCCGCCTCCGCGCTCCGAATGCCCAGGGCCAGATCGGCGACCATGCGCCGTTCGTCCTCGGTAAAGCCCGCCCTGTCCACGCGGAAGAGGTGCCCCGGCGATGCCAGCGTGTTCCGTCCAGCTATTCGGAGCACATGGCGCAGGTGCGTGTCGGTTTCTGGCACCGTCGTGAGCGCGGCGAGCAATGCCCGAACATCCTCGAACGCTGGGTGCTGGCCGAGCGCCTCGGCGGCCACCCGGCGCACGTGCGGATCTTTGTCCGACAGACCTGCCCGCGCGAGCCGCCGGTGCTCCGACGTCCAGGTCGCAGTCTCTGCGAGCGCGCGCTGCACGTGTACACGCACCGCGCGCTCGCGGTGGTGTCCGAGGCGCGCCATCGTCCCTGGGCCGAGCACTCCTAGCCGGTGCAGAACCCACAATGCGTGTGCGGCCGCCAGGCTGCTTGGTCCCGCTGCGGCCGTCCTCGCCGCGCGCACGGCCTGCGGGCCGCCTCGATCGCCGAGTTGATGCATCGCCAGCATCCTGCGCGTGAAGTTGGCGTGACTCATTTCCTTGGTCAGCGCCGGGATCGACGCGGCAGAAAGGTCGATCTTCGGGTGCGTTGCCTTCCCCGTGTAGACCAGCCGCCAGATCCGGCCGCGCTCGCGATCCCGGCCCGGATGATCGAGCGGCACCTCGTAGTGCGCGATGATGCGGTTGTAAAAGTCCGCAATGTAAAGCGCGCCATCAGGGCCGAGTTGCAGGTCGACCGGACGGAACCATGGGTCGAGCGTGGTCACGAAGTCCGGCTGTTCGATCGCGCGCGGCGAGGTCCCCTCGAAGATCAGCCGGTCGCGGTTTATCCTGCTCGTGACCGGGTTGCCGACGAAGATGTTGTCGCGAAATTCTTCCGGCCAGCGGTCATCGGCGTAGTACACGAGGCCCGCGATGCCGGTCGACCCGTGGCTGTGCTCCATCAGCGTCGGGCCAAGGCCCAGGCCCTCGTTCCGGCTGTTGCGCGGGTAGAAGGCGCCTCGCAATAGCTGGTTGATCGGGTTGGTGTGGCAGTCGGCCGAGTAAAGGTTCCCCAGTGGGTCGAAGGCACCGCCGAACGGGTTGACCAGCCCGAAGGCGTAGGGCTCGACGCGACCCCCGTCGAGCTGCACGCGATAGACGTTGCCCGAAGTCAGCTCGAGCTGGCTGCCATCGCGCCCGCGGACGACGGAGGTGTTGGCGTATCCGTGGTGCAGGTACATCCATCCGTCGAAGCCCCGACGAAACGTGCTCGACATGCCGTGCGTGTCTTTCTCCCAGCCGAGCGGCCCGTAGAGCACGTCGCGCTTGTCCGCCTTGCCGTCGCCGTCGGTATCTTGCAGGTGCCAGATGTTCGGGATGCTCCACGCGATGGCACCGCCCCGGTAGGGCAGGACGCCGGTCGGGATGTTGAGTTCGTCGGCAAAAGTCGTGATCTTGTCCGCGCGTCCGTCGCCATCCGTGTCCTCGAGCACCTTGATCGCGTCCCGGCCGACGCGCTCCTTGGCCGCCGGGAAGGGGTACTCGCGTGTCTCGGTCACCCACATGCGCCCCCGTTCGTCGAACGCCATGTTGATCGGCTTCGCGATGTCGGGCTCGGCCGCGAATAGCTGCATCTCGAAGCCGGGGGGAAGCTGGAAACTGGCGCGCTCTTCTTGCGGCGTGCGCGGTCCGGTGTTGCGAACCATCTCGCCGAACGGATCGACTGGAGTGTCCGCGTGAGCCGCACCGGCCAGCAACACGATCAAAGATCCACAGCAGACGCGAACGATCATGAACCGCAGACTACTCGATTTCGCAGATCAGATCGTGAACTCAGGCAAGGGCATCCGGTCGCCGCCTTTCATGGCTGATTCGTGAGCCAGGATTCCGACGCAGGTCCAGTTGGCGGCGACCCTTGCGTTGGGATATGCCTCGCGCTCCTCGACGATCGCGCTGATGAATTCGTGGGCCAGATGCGGGTGAGATCCCCCGTGTCCTGCCCCCTGGGTGAAGGAGAGATGTTCGTTGTCCTGGCCGTTGTACACCCCCCCGGTGGCGAAGCGCCGGATGGGCTCGGGCAAGCGCTGGGCATAGTCGGGGATCTGCACGTGCGCGGGGATCTCCGGCTCCGGCTTGCCCCTGGTGTGGATGACCGGCGCTTCGCCCTCGACCAGCGGCCACTCGAACGATCGTTTCGATCCATAAACGTCGAAACTCTCTCGGTACTGACGGGCGGTGTCGAACAGCGAGCGATGCACGTGAGCAGTCACGTCGGAATCCTTGAACTTGACGTGACAGGATTCGACCGCGAAGGGCGAGTTGTGCTTTGCGATCAAGGATTCATCAATGCGGCCTGACCCAAAACACGAAACCGACTCGGCCGTGGCGCGGGTAAGAGCGAGGCAAGGACCCACGCAATGTGTCGAATAGTGCATGGGCGGCAGGCCGGCCCAGTACGTTGGCCATCCGTCCATGTCTTGCTGGTGGCTCGCGCGAAGAAATTGGATCCTTCCCAATTCCCCACGCTCGTACAGCTCACGCACATAGAGGAACTCGCGTGAATACACCACGGTCTCCATCATCATGTACCGCAGTCCGGTCTCGCGGCAGAGCTCGACGATCTCGCGACATTCATCCACCGTGGTGGCCATGGGCACGGTGCAGGCCACGTGCTTGCCCGCCTTGAGCGCCTGGACCGTATGGCGCGCGTGATCCGCAATCGGGCTGTTGATATGCACGGCGTCGACATTCGGATCTTGCAGCAGCTCCTCGTAGCTGGTGATTCTGTTGGCAACGCCAAATAGCTCCCCCACCTTCTCCACCTTCTCGCGCGTCCTCTGACACACGGCGTACATGTTGGCGTGGGGATGGCGCTGATAGATGGGAATAAACTCCGCCCCGAATCCCAGCCCGACGATGGCCACGTTGATCGTTTTCATCTTGTGCTTCGCTTTATTTTCTTATTTTCGGTGCCACTCGCTGATGATTTCGCATGGGCGAACCTCCAGGCAAGCTGCACGACGGAGCCAAAGTCAAGCTAGACAAAGAACGGAGTCATTGTCAAAGGGGCGTGAACGGTTACTCCAAGGGCTCGAGCGCGGCACCCGCCTTGACGCAGCCGCCAACTTCGATCGAGCAGTTCAATCCCGAGCGATTGTAAAGAGGCAGGTACACGGGGGTACACGGGCAAGCCCAGCAGTTTTTTCAGAAGGTCTGGGTCGGAACCCTCAAGTCCGTCTTGGCACCTGCCGATGATCCAGGACCAATGCGTGGACATCGTGCAGGTGTGGTTGAGCGGCTTGCGGGGGTGTTGGTCATGGGGGCGCTGGCTCTCTTGCCAATGCGCGCGTTGGCCACTTCGTTCGGCTCGGGTTCGCTCATCATTCCGATGGATACGACCTACCAGGACTCCGGCATGCTGCGGGCGTACGGATTGCTGTTTGCGCTGCTCAAGGGGAACGTCAATGTCCACTGGGTGATCAAGTCGCCCAAGATGGTCGGCGACGTCGACTTTTCCACCACCTCGCGCAATTTCATCAGCGGTGCCATGTTGGCATCGCACGGTTACCGCGGTGGCCCGTTCGTGGTGTCGAACGCCGACGCGGTGGCCGCCGGGACCATCATTCGATCCTGGCTGACGGCCCACCCAACTCCAGCAGTGACCGTGCATGAGACCACCTTGGCCTTCGTCGCGCGCACCGCCCGCTTGCTGACCGCCGCGCCGACCATCGCGGTTATCGCCGACGGCAACGAGGGCGTCGCGTTCGCGTACATGAACGCGGCCGCTGTTCCTGACCGGACCGGGGCCACTTGGAGCGCCGCGAGCCCCGACGTGTTGACGGTGGCCGAGATCGCCGGCCCAAGCGCAACCATGCACAAGGACGGAAAGCTGTTTCGCCCGTCGGGACAGCCGGCGTTTTGTCAGGTCATGACCATGCACTGGAACGTGGCCTCGGTGGTACCGGCGGCGGTGGCCGAGTACCGATCGTTCCTGGGTTTTCCCACCCACATGATGGCCGAGTGCCAGGCCGTCAACGCGGTCGAGAACAACACCAACGGGCGTTTCCTCACGCCCAACGGCTTTCTCATCGACAACGACTTCGGCAACAACCCGACCTTCGAGATCCTGAACGCCCACACTCCGTTCGCGCAGATCGACGGCGCGTTCGCATTGGTTGGCGGCTCCGAGCGCGGCTACACGCTGCCCACGGGCGACAAGTTCTTCGACAACTACGTCGTGATGATCAAACACGCCACCGCGCCACTCGGCACGCGGTCGGTGTGGATGACCGGCTACCTGGACGGGCGTTGCTCGGTCGTGGAAACCGAAAGCGGCGCTGCCGCGTGCGGCGCGGGCGTCGGCAAGGTCAGCTACCTGGGCGGGCACCAGTACGACACCAAGCTGCCGATCTCGACCAACCCGAAATCTCAAGGAACTCGCTTGTTCTTGAATGCGCTGTTCGAGGCGAGTTGCACCGTCGCCGACGGGCAGCCCAATTTCACGCTTTCCAACAGTGGTCCCACCACGACGACCACACCGACCGCGACCTACGACTTGTCGTACTCGAACGTCGGGCCCGGCTCGGCGCTCGACACGTCGATTGTGATGACCTTACCGGCTGGTGTGAGCTTCCAGTCGTGTACGGGCGGCTGCCAGGTTGCGGGCAACACACTGACCTGGTCTCGCGGCGATGTGGCCTCGCTGGGCACGTCGACTTTCACAGTGACGGTGTCGTTTGGGCAGTTCGGAACTTACACGCTTGCGTACGCGGCCAATTACACCGTCGGGCTGAATGCCGTGTCGGTGCCCAGCTTTTCGGTCATGACCTCCTACCAGGCGGCGCCACCCGACATGAGTCCCGACGCGGCTCCGCCTGATTCGGCGGCGCCCGATTCCTTGAACCCGGCAGACGCTCCGGATCCAGATGCTGGCGGCAGCACCGGCGGCGCGGGCGGAATGCTGGGCACCGGCGGCGCGGGCGGAATGCTGGGCACCGGCGGCGCGGGCGGAATGCTGGGCACCGGCGGCGC
>CAYSKR010000049.1:0-20670 GCA_964431675.1 uncultured Myxococcales bacterium | reverse complement strand
AGAACAAGTCGCCCTGGTGGAGGCGTACTGCAAGGAGCAAGGCATGTTCGCGGACCCGAACACTCCGGTCGCGGACTACTCGGAGATCGTCGAGCTTGACCTCGCCACCATCGAACCGTCGGTCGCCGGCCCCAAGCGGCCGCAAGATCGCGTGAACCTGTTCGCCACGAGCAAGTCGTTCACCGACGCCCTGCCCGCGCTGGCGAAACCAAAGCAGCCGACCGACGTGCTTCCCCCTCGCCCGGCCACGCCGACGCTCCCTGAACTGTCGACCGGCTCGGTGGTCATCGCCGCGATCACCAGCTGCACCAACACGTCGAACCCGATGGTCCTGGTGGCCGCTGGTTTGCTGGCCAAGAAAGCCGTGGCGCGGGGCCTGAAATCGAAGTCGTGGGTAAAGACGTCGCTGGCACCCGGCTCGCAGGTCGTCACGGCGTACTTGCACGAAGCCGGCTTGACGCCTGCACTCGACCAGCTCGGATTTCACACGGTGGCCTACGGCTGCACGACCTGCATCGGCAACTCGGGGCCGCTGTCCGAGCCGGTGTCGCAAGCGATCGAAGAGCGCGATCTGGTGGTGGCGTCGGTGTTGTCGGGCAACCGCAACTTCGAGGGCCGCGTCCACCCCGAGGTGCGCGCCAACTACTTGATGTCGCCGCCGCTGGTGGTCGCGTACGCACTGGCCGGTCGCATCGACATCAATCTCGACAAAGATGCGATTGGCCAGGACAAGGCAGGCAAGCCGGTGTTTCTGCGCGAGCTGTGGCCGAGCACCGCCGAGGTGCAGGCCGCCGTGCGCAAGTGCATCCGCCCCGAGATGTACAAGGCGGCGTACGCCAAGGTCTTCGACGGCGACAAGTCGTGGCGCGGCCTGAAGGTGCCGGGTGGCTCGACCTACGCCTGGGACGAGGGCTCGACGTACATCAAGCACCCGCCCTATTTCGAGGGCCTGCCCAAAGTTCCCGGTCCGGTCAGCGACATCAAGGGTGCGCGCGTGCTGGCATTGCTGGGCGACAGCATCACCACCGATCACATCTCGCCGGCCGGACCGATCAAGAAGGATAGTCCCGCGGGCCGCTACCTGGTTAGCCTGGGCGTCGATCCGAAGGACTTCAACAGCTACGGTGCCCGCCGGGGTAATCACGAAGTCATGATGCGTGGCACATTCGCCAACACGCGCATCAAGAACTTGCTCGCGCCCGGCACCGAGGGTGGCGTCACGCGCTACCTGCCCGAGGGCAACATCCTGCCCATCTACGATGCCGCCATGAACTACACCGCGGCCGGCGTGCCGCTGGTGATCCTGGCCGGCAAGGAATACGGCAGCGGCTCGTCGCGCGACTGGGCCGCGAAGGGAACGCGACTCCTCGGCGTACACGTTGTCATCGCCGAAAGCTACGAGCGCATCCACCGGTCGAACTTGGTCGGCATGGGCGTTCTGCCGCTTGAATACCTGCCTGGTCAGACCGCCGCTTCGCTCGGTCTGTCGGGTGAAGAAATTTTCGAGACGGCCGGATTTCCTGAATTGCTCGCCCGTCAAAGCGGGGGCATTCGCGAGCTGACAGTCCGCTGCGCGCGACGCGACGGCAGCCGCGGGGAATTCCGCGCGCGGGTGCGCATCGACACGCCGGTCGAGGCCGAGTACTACCGGCATGGCGGCGTGTTGCCGTTCGTGCTGCGCAAGCTGGTCGCGGCGTCGAGATCGCCCAAGTCCTCGGGCAAGGCGAAACCCAAGGCGAAACCCAAGGCGAAGAAGCGCCGATGATTCCCCTGGCGTACACGACGCCGCCGACTTGGTTCGAAACCGCGCGTGGCGACCTCGAAGCGCTGCTGTCGGACCACCTGCACTGCGAGCGCAAAGCCGCCGAACATGCGCTGGGCCTGGTGCGAAAATACGCCCGCAGCCGGGATGTGGTCCTGCGCCTGACTCGCCTCGCTCACGAAGAAACCAGTCACCTGGTGCAGGTCCAGAGCCTCATGGACGAGCGTGGCCTGGCCGTGCGCTCTGACATTGCCAACCACTACGTGCGCGCGTTGCTGGCCCAAGTGCGCGCCGATGAACCAGATCGAAAGGTCGATCTGTTGCTTTGCGCCGCGCTCGTTGAAGCGCGCTCGCACGAGCGACTTGCGTGTTTGGCGCGCGGTTTTTCAGCCTCGGGCGATGATCGCCTCGGACGTTTCTACGCCTCGCTTGGCGACGCTGAGGCACGGCACGCCGACCTGTACTTCGAGCTTGCCGAGCAAGCCGCGCCCGGCAAGGTGGCGGCGCGGCTCCATGAACTCATCGCCATCGAGGCCGCCGTCGTGTCGTCACTGCCGCCGGGCTCACGCATTCACTGAATCCTGGAACAGCCACGCTGCTCACATCCGCCGTATCCGTTCACATGGGGGGACCGCCCGGCGCCACGCAAATCCAGCTCAATCCGGCCACTGTCTGGCGCCTCTGCGTCCCCCCAAACCCTCGCTCGTCGCCGCGGCAGAGCCGCGTCGCCGAGCCACCTCCTCCGACGGGGCTCAAGCGGGGCGCGAACGGTTACATCCGCCGTTCCATCGACGTGAAGGGTGGCGCGGACAGCAGCGCGAGCAACACCACGACCATCTCACTCCTGGTCAACCATCCCTGGATCGCGCGCGGCACATCAAGCAACGTGTCCTCGGGCATGGCACCGCAGATCGACATGCCCGAGCGCGAGCCGTCGGGCTCGACTTTGTCGAGGACGTACTGGCACGTGGCCACCGTCGAAGGCATCGGCGCACGGGTGATCGGGCTCCGGTTCGCCTCGCTGTTGAAGATCGGAATCGTGCCGCGAAAGGATTCCTCGGTGATGCGAAAATGCACGCGCGCCCCGTTCCACATTCCGCCCACGTTGATCTCGGCCGGATCGTCCTCGACGTCGATCGCGATGGGGCCATACGGTCCCATGCCGCTGGCCCCCCCTTTTTCAATGGTGACGTAAATCGATCCGGTCGGCCCGCTGACATCGCCCAGGGTGCCGGTCATCATGCCCTTTTGCAGTTTCAGGGTTCCGCGCGGTCCGATGATGTATGGTGGCCGCACGGTCAAAGTCGACCAGGCCGCCCCCCGGCGCACCCCCATCTCGATGCCGCCCTTGACCTCTGGCAAACCTCCGCCACCCTCGGCGCACCCGGCGACCACGGACAGCGCGAAAGCCGCAACCCCAATAACACCTGACACGCGCATCGCTGTTAGGATAGGCCCCTCATCGATGAACGGCAACCAGGCCTTCCCATTCCCGGTCGAAGCCAAGACCCTCGCGAACGGACTGCAGGTTCTGGTCGTTCACACCGACAGCCCCGGCCTTGTCGCGTACTACTCGGTCGTGCGCACCGGCAGCCGCAACGAAGTCGAGCCCGGAAAATCCGGCTTCGCGCACTTCTTCGAGCACATGATGTTTCGCGGATCGCCACGCTTTGCGACCGAGAAGTACAACCGCGCGCTCAAGGCCCTCGGAGCCGATTCGAACGCGTTCACGTCGGACGACATCACCGTGTACCACATCCTCGCTGGCAAGACGGGCCTCGCCACGATTGTCGAGCTCGAATCCGATCGCTTCCAGAACCTCGCGTACCACGAGCCCGAATTTCAAAAAGAAGCGCGCGCGGTCCTCGGTGAGTACAACAAGGGCGCGTCGAATCCGCTGCAAGTGATGTCCGAGACGCTGTGCGATCACGCCTTCACCACGCACACGTACAAGCACACCACCATTGGCTTTCTGCGCGACATCGAGGCGATGCCCGACCAGTTCGCCTACTCGCTGAAGTTCTTTGACCGCTACTACCGGCCCGACAACGTCACGCTGCTGGTGGTTGGCGACGTGCGGGGCACCGAGGTTTTTCCCCTGGTCGACCGGCACTACACCGGCTGGAAGCGCGGCCCGGCACGGCCAACCGTGCCCGCCGAACCCGCGCAGAAGCAGGAAAAGCGTGCGGCGCTGAGCTGGAAGGGCTCGACGTTGCCGATGCTACTCATGGGTTTTCACGCGCCGGCTTTCTCCACCACAAACGTCGATGTGCCCGCGCTCGACGTCCTGGCCGAGTTGGTCTTTTCCGAGCGTGCGCCGCTGCACAAGCGCCTCGTGCTGACGGAACAAAAAGTTGACGCCCTATCGGGCACGAACGACTGGCACGTCGACCCGAACCTGTTCTCCGTCTACGCCCGAGCCAAGCAGGTCCGCGACCTGAAGGCCATCGAAAGCAGCATCGATGCCGAGATTTCTCGCGTCGCCACCGAGGGTGTCGATGACAAGACCCTGCGCGAGGTCGTGTCGCACAAGCGCTACGCGCTGGCGGGGCGCCTGTCCACCGCCGACCGGGTGGCCCTGGTGGCGGCAGAGTTCATCGGCCTGACCGGCCGCCTGTCCGCCATCGACGACTACTTTGCGCTGCTTGGAAAAGTGACGGCCTCGGACGTCAAGCGGGTGGCCCGTGACATCTTTCGGCGCGACAACCGCACCGTGGTCACGCTGAAAGGTGGCGACGCGTGATGCGGCGCCGACCCGTGCTCATGGCCATCTCCACCCTCCCCTTCGCAGCTACCGGATCGCGCGGAATCAAGCGTGCCCGTGCGGCCACCGGACGCGCCACCGGCATCAAGCCGGGTGCGGCGCAAATCGTGTTTCAGCCCTCGCCCGACAGTCCGCTCGTGGCCCTGCGGATCTTTTTCCAGGTGGGCTCGGCCGATGACCCGCCCGGGAAGGAAGGACTCGCGGCGCTGACGGCTGCCATGCTGGGCGAAGGTGGCACCCATGCTCACGCCTGGTCCGAGGTGCTCGAATTGCTGTACCCGATGGCCGCTTCAATCAACAGTTACGGCGATCGCGACTCGATGGTCTTCGAGG
This sequence comes from uncultured Myxococcales bacterium, assembly GCA_964431675.1. GTDB lineage: Bacteria > Myxococcota_A > Polyangia > Fen-1088 > Fen-1088 > CAYSKR01. The sequence continues at coordinate 15,811 of CAYSKR010000049.1, read as the reverse complement.
GCATGGTCCACGGCGACAACCTTGATCGCTACGCGGACCTGCTCGCGGCGCAGATCCTGACACCACGGTTCGACCCGGCGGATTTTTCACGCCACCGCCAGGACGCCATCGACCACCTCACCAACACGCTGCGTGGAAATGACGACGAAGCGCTGGGCAAGGAGGCGCTCCAGACATTGCTTTACCCTGGCCACCCGTACGGTCGCCCGGCTGCGGGCACGGTCAAGGGCTTGAACGCGATCACGCTTGACGACTGCAAGAAGTTCTACGCCTCGGCGTTCACGCGCGATCGACTGATCCTTGGCGTCAGCGGTGGAGCGACAGCTAAATTTGCTGCGGCCTTCAGCGCGCGATTCGACGCCCTGCCCGCCCGCGGAACAGCCCGGGCCACGTTGCCGGCTGCGCCCTCGCGCCAGGGACCACAGGTGGTCGTGATCGAGAAAGATTGCCGCGCCAACGCCATCTCGCTCGGGCACCCGTTGTCCGTCACGCGGTCGGATCCCGACTTCTTTCCGCTGGCGGTCGCGGCCTCGTACCTCGGCGAGCACCGCACCTTCAACGGCGTCCTGATGAACGTCATGCGCGAGCAGCGCGGCCTGAACTATGGCGACTACGCCTACGTCGAAAACTTCATCCAGGATGGGTGGACAACCTTCCCTCTGCCCAACGTGCCGCGACGCCAGCAGCACTTCGAGCTCTGGATCCGCCCCGTGGCGCCGGCCAACACCCTGTTCGCGATCCGGCACGCCATCTACGAAACCGACCGCCTCATCCGCGACGGCATTCCCGAGGCGGGTTTCCAGCAAACCCGCGATTTCCTGGCTCACTACTGCAACCTGTGGGCGCAGGACGCCTCGCGGCGGCTTGGCCATGCCATCGATGGCAAGGTGTACGGCAAAGATCTGATCGCCGAGTTGCAGGCCCGCTTGCCCAGGATGAAGAAGCTCGACGTCGACCGGGCCGTGCGCAAACACCTGTCGACCAGGAACCTCGCCATCGCCATCGTGGGCAATAACGGCAAGCAACTGCTCGACCGCCTGCTTGCCGGGACCGCAACGCCGATCGTGTACGACACGAAGGAGACGCCGGCCGAAGTCCTCGCCCAGGACAAGGTGATCGAGGCCTACACATTGCCCGTGGCCGCGGATCGCACGCGAGTCATCCCCGTGACCTCAATGTTCGCAGACGTGCGCCTGTAGCCCCAGGTACGCCAGGACGTCGGTGACCGTCCGGGATCGTTCCGCCGTACGACACTGCCGATCGATCGTCACGGAATCAAATCCGCGACGGTGATCGTGATGTCCGGAAACGCCTCGGGCGCGATGGTGTCACCTGGCGCGTGCTGGGTGACCTGACGATACGCCTCACCCGCGGGCTGGCGGTGCACCTCGATGACCCGGCCCGCCACGTTGACGATCCAGTACTCGGGCACGCCGTTGCGCGCATATAGGCGCGTCTTCAGTAGCCGGTCGGCCCGCAGGGATGAATCCGCCACCTCGACCACCAGAAATGCCTGCGACGGATGATCATCGAGGTAAGGTGCCTCGGACACGATCGAGATGTCGGGCTCGGGCTCGGAATCGTCGCCTTGCGCCAGGGGTTGCTGGACCTGAACCAGCGCCCGGCCCGCCAGCGCAGGAACCAGGATCCGGGTCAGTGTGCGAATGACGTGCGAATGCCTGGTTCCCTGCGGACTCATGGTGAGCAACATACCGTCGATGAGCTCGACCCGCTCGTTATCGAAGACACCCTCCTGCACCAGACGATCGTATTCGCGACGGTGCAGCGGCCGTAGCTTGTACGGCTGTATTTCGCGCAGGTCGAACATGGGAGGATTATAGCAAGCCGTCACGCCCTCGTCCGCGCGAACCTCCGCGTGTATCCCGTCCACCGTCAACGCCCGGCGGAGTCGCCGGTTTCTTCAGCGCAGAGGTTCGATGTCGCGAAGAATTCTGGTCGCGGCCACGGCGCGTACACCTTCGGTCATCGGAAAGGTGTGCTCGCCGCCGTGGACGACATCGAGTGTTGCCAGTTTAAGATCCTGCATCGCAATGTGCATGGACCTCGTGACCGAAGGTGCTGAGGATCGCTTGATCTCAAAAGCGCGCCGTTGTTGGCCGCGTACAACCAGAAGGTCGAGTTCAGCGCCCTGGTGCGTGCCCCAAAAAAAGCACTCCTCTGGCTTCGCGGCAAGGCGCTGGGCGATCTGCCCCACCATGAAACCTTCCCATGAAGGACCGAGCTTCGGGTGTCGTTCGAGCTCGTCGAGTCCTCCAATGCCAAGCAGCGCATGCAGAAGGCCACTGTCTGCGAGGTATATTTTGGGCGATTTGATTTGGCGCTTTCTCAGGTTTTCGGTCCAGGGCTGCAGGGGCCGGAGCATGAAGGTGGCCGTCAACGTATCGAGGTAGCCACGCACGGTGGTATCGGCTAATCCGAGCGAACCTCCAATCTCGGAAGCGTTCCAGATCTGTCCCTGGTAGTGCGCCACCATCGACCAGAATCGCCGAAGCGTCGGCGGCGGCAGGCGGAGTCCGAGTTGTGGGATGTCCCTCTCCAGGAAAGTTCGCACGAATTGTTCACGCCAGACCAGACTGTCTTCATCGCCGCGCGCGAGAAAGGAACGCGGAAATCCACCGCGCATCCACAGGCGCGTCATTGCCTTCGGTCCCACCTCTGACATCGAGAATCCTGGGAGTTCGTGGTACGCGATCCGACCGGCAAGTGTTTCGGAAGCTTGTCGGAGCAGATCGGGTGCCGCGCTGCCAAGGATGAGAAAACGCGCACGGAAATTGGGCCGGTCGATCAGGACGCGAAGCGTCGGAAAGAGATCGGGTCGCCGCTGGACCTCATCAATCACAATCAAGCCTTTGAGGCGACCGAGCGACAGGAGCGGGTCTGCGACACGCGCGAGGTCGTCGGTGTTTTCGAGATCGATATGGTGGACTGGCGTTCCTTGGTTGGCAGCGTAAAGGCGAGCAAGGGTTGTCTTGCCAATCTGTCTTGGCCCAAGAATGGCCACGGCCCGGTGGCTGCGAAACAAGCGCTTGATGGCTGCCAGATGAGAAAGGCGATCGAGCACGCCGAAATATTACCATGAATATTCGGTGTCTACGACCGAGAATTCATGGATTAGCGAGGCTCCGTACCGCTTGGCCGTGGCGCGCAATAGGCCCTGCGAGACGATCCGATCCTTTTCGCCTCCCAGCACCAGCACCGGGCAGCGCACCTTGGACGCATCCACGCGGTAGGTTCCGAAGATCATTTCTGGAATGCAGCATATATGTCTTTGACTGCCGGTGGCCGATAGTCGGTCATGCGTCCGGCGGCGGTGCCAGGGCGGACCAGGAACCGGCCAAGAAACGGTCGATCGCGGGGCGAATCCGCCACAAACTCTCGGCATACGAATTGCGTTGGCGAGCGGGCATGCGTCCATATCCTCGCACCACCCGTTGCGCGACGCTGCTCGCGCCAGTCCTGTGGATCTCGGTCGTAGCCTTGCCCAGCGCCGCGCTGGCAGATGTGGCCGTGGATCTGTTGCGCGCTAACAATGCCCGCGGGCGTGAGAATCGCGCCGACGACATCCTTGAATCGCTTGACGTGCCAGAATACGAACGCGATTCGTTCGCCGCCGCCGATCTGCTTGAAGACGAGATCCGTCAATCAGCAGCCGGTGACGCGGAAACGCGCGGCACTCCGCCGCCAGCCGCGGGGCCACAGCAGCAGACGCCATGGGCCCGGGCCATGCTACCGCGGTTCACGATCGCGCTCAGCCGGACCGTCGCACCACCACGCCAGGAAACCCAGGTCATGGCCTTTGCCGACTTTTTCCTCGGGAGGGCGACCGGCGTGACCTGGAATCCGCCGCCCCCGCCCGCACGCGACGTCCCGCATTCCAGAATGCTGATCCCTGCGCTCGAGACCCCGTGCCTCGTCAGCGCCCGCAACCGGGCGGTGGGGCTCGCATTTGCCGACCCGGCACGCGCCCGGTCAATGATCACGCGGGCACGGCGCGCGGCGTGGTTACCCCAACTGAGCGTGCGCGTTGACCGACGGGTGGGACGTTACGAGAGCATCGATTTCAAGACCGGCGGCGGGGATCTCGGACGCCCGCTGGGGCTCGACATCCAGAATAGCTTACGCTACGAGGCGCGCGCGACGTGGGATCTGTCCAAGGTGGTTTTCAGCGCGGAAGAACTGGCCGCAGAGGCTCACGCGCTGCGCATGGCCGACATGCGCCGCACGGTGGAAGCCCAGTTCAACCGCGTGCTGTTCGAACGGCGACGCCTGAAGGCCGACGCCAATGAGAGCGCGCCAGCCGAACAACCCGCGAATCGCCGCCGCCTGCGCGTCGACGAACTCGGTGCCGAACTTGACTCGCTTTCCGGGGGTGCGTTCTCTGCCTGCGGTGACGAGGTGGCGGGTCCGTGACGGGTAGCCCGGGCGCCGCCGAAAAGTGAGCGGCGCAGCTCACGACTTCCACGGCACCACGAAGCTGGGAGTCGCGCCGCAGCTCCGGATCTGTGCGGCCATGTCGGAGGCCTGGTCACGCGAGGAGCCGTAGATGGTGCGGTCCTTGCGGTTCCGCATAAGCTTCTGCTCATCCGCGAGGGTGCGGTTGGACACCAGCACCTCATTGAAGAAATGCGTCAGACACTTCACGATCTCCTCCGCCTGCCGATCCCAGGTTGCCTTCACGTAGTAGCGATCACCCTGACGAGAGCCGGTGGGAAACGGCTGGCCATCGATCGGAGCCTGGACCACGTTGCGCTGAGGTGGCGGCAGCTTCGCAAGCACGGCCTGGGCCTGCGCTTGATCCATCGAGCCGAGCACGACGCGGGCGTTCTTCTGCGCCCCGGTATCCTTGTTCAGGAGCGCACTCACGACCGCGTTCGACAAGTCGTACCGATTGATGACGTTGCGAGCCTTCGCCGCGAGTTCGGCGTCCGAGTGGCGCGCTAGGTCGAGGAGAGTCGCCGCCACGGGTCCGGTGTCCGTCGCTGCTTTCATGAGCACACGAATCCCTCCGTCGTCGTACTGGTTCAGCTTGTCGAGCACAGCGATCTTGGCCCCGACGTCAGATCCACCATCCTGCAGAATCGTGACCAGGCGCTCGGTGTCGGAGTTGAGCCCGGTCGGAGCCTGCACGGCGGCGGCGGCAGACGTGGGAGATGCGCCCGAACCCCCGCCTCGCGGCTGGCGTGTGGCCTGGGGCCGCGGCGGCGGCGGCGGTGTTGGCATGGCCTGAACGCGAGCGCTCGCGCGATCGGCGGGCAGCTCCTGGACGGCCTCCTGTGCGAAAGCCTTGTGCTCGAAGGCGAACTCCGGCCACCAGGTGATCACCTCGTTGGCGGGCTTGAGCAGGTTCTTCCCGGCGCTCGTGTCCCACACGATCACGTACGACGGGGAGAGTCCTGGCGAGAAGGGAACCCTGAACGTCTCTCGTGGTCCCCCCTTCTTGCGGTACTCGATGAGAAACGCATCGTGAGCGGCCAACGCCCCGCGCCGAACCACGACGAAGCGGACGTTCCGCAGCTTCTCCTCGTCGTCACCCATCGACTTCTTCAGCTCCTCGCGATAGAAAAACGTCGGATCATCCGACGACAGTTGCTCGTACGATGTCAGGTTCCGGAGAGTTCCTTCGAACACGCTGATGCCCGGCTGCCGGAGCCACCAGCCGACGGAGATCATCATGAAAAGGATGCCGCTGATCGAGAACAACCAAAGCAGACCGCGCGGGGTGCTGCCTTTTTTGACCAACTTGGCTGCGGTCAACACCAGGAAAATACCGAATAAGAACGGTCCATACTTGAAGGCCAACTCCACCGTCGTGCTCATCGCAGATCCTTACCTTCCATGACTATCCAGTTCATACACCAGATCCAGAATAGCTTACGATATGAGGCTCGTGCGACGTGAGATCTGTCCAAGGTGGCGCAAGGTTGTGCCTTCATGACGAAGTTGCGGATAGGGCTTGGCGCGCTGGGCGCGCTGCTGCTGGCCTACGGCGCGGTGCTCGTCTATTTCAGCGTCAACGAGGACGCACTGCTGTTCCATGCCGAGCGCGGCACGCCCCATGCGGCACCTGCGACACTTGGTCTTGCAAGCCGCGACGTGGTGCTGCACAGCGCCGATGGCACAACACTGCTTGCCCGCGTGATTGCGCCGCCCTTGGCCGTGCCCGCCGTGAACGCGGGCTGGACGCTCTATTTTCACGGGGCATCCGGCAACATCGGGACCGCCGGATACAACGAAGCCTGGGCGCGGTTCCGCGATCTGGGCCTTGGGGTGCTGGCGGTCGACTACCGGGGTTACGGCGGCAGCACCGGTGAGCCGTCCGAGGCCGGGTTTTATCGTGACGCCGATGCGGCGTATGCGTACCTGACGAACGATCTCGGGGTACCTCCGCCCCGCATCATCATCTACGGATACTCACTCGGGTCGGCCGTGGCCATCGATCTGGCGACGCGCGTGCCGGCGGCGGGGCTGGTGGTCGAGGGCGCACTGCTGTCCGTTCCCATCCGCGGGGCGGAACTCTATCCTTACCTGCCGGTGGCGTGGCTGGCGCGAAATCGGTTCGCGTCCGTCGACAAGATCGGGCGCGTGCAGATGCCGAAGCTGTTCATCCACGCGCGCGGCGACGCCGATGTGCCAATCGCGCACGGGCGAAGACTCTTCGACCTGGCGGCTGCGCCGAAGACGTTGCAAGAAGTCGCGGGCAGCCATCAAGATGCGTTTCGCGTCGATCCTGGTTTCTTCGCTGGACTTGGCCGGTTCGTGGCCAAAATAGGACTGCCTGTCGCGGGAAGGTGAGCCGTGTCCCCTGTGTCACGACGTGCCGCCCGGTGTAAACCCGCATCGCGGACGGTAAACAGGTGCAGGATAGAAGCTCCAGGGTAGTATGCCGCGATGCGACTGACCAGTCAGGACTCGAAATCAGTAAACCTTGAACCGCAGGCTGTTAACAATTTAGCAGACGCTCTTCACGATCTATCGCCCAACGAGCGAATGGTGGTCGAGCTGCTCTCGGTCTTTTTCTGCGCCACGCACCTCACCTATATCGCGCGGGGGCTCGGTAAACTCGGGTATCAGATCGGAAATCGAGCTCCCGGTGCCGACCATGTTCTGCCCGCGCTCGAGAGCCTAACGAAACGTGGGTTCCTGAAACACGAAGATGGCTACACCGTGACAGCGGAGATCGTGAACCTTGCCACGTTGGCAGCGGTTAAAAGTGGCCGATTCGAGAGAATGGCCGAGGTGGTGCGCGAGCTTCGGCCCGCGCGTGCAAAAGTGAACAGTTCAATTTCGAGTTGGCCCCTCGCAGTGCGAGAGTCTCGCATCGAGCTTTATGGCAAACAATGGGACGCTCTCCGCAGGCTGACACACGCAACCGGGCGCACTGTTTTCTACAATGCCTTGCGGCCGTTCGAGAAGACCATGATCGCTGACCTACCTTCTGACTTGCGAGGCAGCGCACTCGCAGGGATTGTTGAATTTTCAACCGCCTGCCTCGATCCCGCCGAGGAAGCCCTTGCAATGCTCGAAGCAGAACCCAAGCTGAACAATTCTGAACATCGGGTTCTGGTTGAGCATCTCATCCTTCGCGGGCGACTCGACGAAGCCGAACGGCGTACAAGCAGCCACCCATCCCTCGAGTCCGATGTTGCAGGTGCGTTTATATCCCTCCTCCGTGGGCGAACTGCCGAGGCAATCGTGAGGTACCAAGCAGCGCTTAAAGTTTATCGGAATATGGCCAGCAAGAAAGCATTTTTTCCGGACCGAACCGGCCTGTTTTATATCGTCGCGCTGATCGCCGAAGGCACTCCCGCGAGCTGGACTTGCGTGACAGAACTCACCGGTGCAGCGAACAAGTCGAAGTGTGCTTTTGCGGAAAGCTACGCCCTCTTAGATGAAGTGGTGGGGGTGCTTTCCGGGCGCATCGACCTCGACGAGGTGCTCTTCATCACCTCAAGCTCCAATAAGCAACCTCGAGATCTGATCGAAATTCTCATTCAGGCGATGGCCGCAGTTTGGGTGAAGGCCAAACTGCCGGACCAAGTGCGCACGGAGTTAGAGCAGCGGCGCGATCTCGCAACTGTTGCGGGGCTACATTGGTATGCGGGCCAGGCCAGTGCGATTCTCTCTCGGTGTTCTGGAGATAAGACAAGCAAACTGCCAAAATTTGACGGCATCTGCCTCGCAACCCTGGTGTCGCCACGTGAACGCTGGAACGAGATGCTGCAGGCGCTGGTCGAACTCGCTGCCAGCAAGAAACCCAAGCTGCTCTCCTCAATTCCCTCGAGCGAGAAGAACAGCCGTCGTCTGGCTTGGATTGTGACCGAACAGCCCTACGGCCTCGTGGTTGAACCACGCGAACAGACGAGCACCAATGGAACCTGGTCCAAGGGCAAGCCGGTGGCGCTCAAACGCCTGTCCCAGGATGCAAAAAAACTCAAATTCCTGACCGATGCCGATCGCGCTGCCAGTGCAGCAATCGAGAGGTATACGACTTACGAGTATTACGGGCGATATCCGAAGGATAATTACACGCTCAATGCAGGTCGCGCATTGCGAGCACTGGCAGGCAACGACAACGTGTTCATTGAAGTCTCTGACGGATCCTTCGCGCCGTGCGAAATCCATCAAGGGGAGCCTCGACTCGAAGTCGTCAAAAAAGGTCAGCTATTATCCCTGGCCCTGGTGCCGAGGCCGAGGGATGACGAGCAAACTCTAGCTGTCTCGAGAAAGGGCAACCACTCGGTCGAGGTCGTGGAATTCACGCCCATCCATCACAGCATCGCGCGCGTCCTTGGTAGAAAACCACTCGAGGTACCACGCAATGGAGAATCTCAGCTCCGCGCTACCCTCACAGCGTTGTCTGGCCGCGTTGCTGTCCAATCCGACATTTCCGGGGATGCAGACGAAGCTGCGTCGGTGCGCGGGGACACGAGTCCCTATTTTCTGCTCCGCCGAATCGGCGATGGGATTTCGGTTGCTGCTCACGTTCGCCCTTTAGGGCCCCAGGGACCGCTGGCACGGCCTGGAGGAGGCGGCGTGCATCTTCTCGCGCATGTTTCGGGGCACCACGCTCGGGCTACCCGCGAGCTAAAAGAGGAAGCGACACGATTCGAGCGCGCCATGACTGCCTGCCCCCTCCTGTCTTCATACGGAAGCAACGATGTCGACTTTGTCATTCCAACCCGAGACAGCGCGATCGAGGCCATCCTCGAACTACGCGCGCTGGCCGACGAGGTCGTCGTCGAATGGCCAGATGGCGAAGCTCTTCAAGTCTCGGATGCGATTGGAATGGCGCAGCTTCGAATGGACATCAAGAGCGACGCTGGGAGCTTCGTCATGCATGGCGCGCTGGCGATCCCCGACCAGAAGGACTTGGATCTCGCGCAGCTCATCGATTATCTATCCGCCTCTCCTGGCCGCTTTCTCCGACTAGCCCACGAGGAGCGCTATCTTGCACTCTCTTCCGAGCTGAGAGAAAAACTCGACGAACTCTTGGCACTGAGCGACCGCGTCAAGCGTGGGTTGCGCATTCATCCACTCGCCGCTTCGCTGGTGGCTGACTTGCTTGCTTCTTCTGAGGTCGAGGCGGACCAGGGTTGGCAGCGTCAGGTGGAATGCCTCACCGAGACCGGCATACAGACCGAAATTCCTTCGACGCTCCGCGCCGAGCTTCGTCCCTATCAAATAGACGGCTTCCGATGGCTGGTGCGCTTGAGCCACTGGGGCGCGGGAGGATGCCTTGCCGACGACATGGGTCTTGGAAAGACTGTTCAGGTCATTGCGCTACTGCTGCATCGAGCCAAAGATGGACCTAGCCTCGTCGTCGCGCCGACATCGGTTGTCAACACCTGGGTCGACGAAGTGAAGCGCTTTGCACCCACGCTCCGTGTACGGATTTTCGCAGGAGCGGAACGGGCCAACGAAATTGAGAATCTCAACTCCTTCGATCTGATCGTGACGAGCTATAGCATTCTTCAACTCGACGTTGATGCACTTGCAAAAATCGAATTCGCGACCGCAGTGCTCGATGAAGCCCAGGTGATCAAGAACGCGGAGACCAAACGCGCTCGGGCTGCGGGACGCCTTCGTGCGAAGCTCCGAATTACGACGACAGGCACGCCTATTGAGAACCGTCTGGGCGATCTCCATAGCCTGTTTTCGTTCCTTAATCCGGGTCTCCTCGGATCGAAGAAGTGCTTCGAGGACGGGCTGGCACGTTTGATCGAACGCGACCACAACCCGATCGCCCGAGATCGACTGCGGAGGCTCATTGCGCCCTTTGTGCTTCGTCGTACCAAGACGCAAGTTCTACCGGAACTCCCTGCACGAACTGAGGTCACGCTGCGTGTGCCGCTCGAACTGGAAGAGCTGGCTGTCTACGAACTGATCCGTGAACGAGCGATTGCCGATCTCGCGCACGGCGCAAAAGGTTCCGGTGGTGGAACACCGGGGAGAATCCAGCTTTTGGCCGCGATTATGCGTCTTCGTAGAGCGGCGTCCAACGCGCGGCTGGTGCTGCCGGACACCAAAGCAAAGAGTGCCAAACTCGCGGCGCTTGCCGATCTCTTGGACGACCTGTTGCCCAACCAACACAAGGTGCTCATCTTCAGCCAGTTTGTAGACCATCTAGCACTCGTCAAGGAGATGCTCAATGAACGCGGCGTGAGCTATCAATACCTCGATGGCTCGACGCCAATGGCTGCGAGAAAAACTGCGGTTGACGCGTTCCAAGCAGGGATTGGCGAAGTTTTTCTGATCAGCCTGAAAGCTGGAGGTTTCGGTTTGAACCTCACCGCGGCTGACTATGTCGTACATATGGATCCGTGGTGGAATCCGGCCGTCGAAGATCAGGCATCGGACCGCGCCCACCGCATTGGGCAGTCACGACCGGTCACCATCTATCGAATCGTAGCTCGCGACACGATCGAGGACATGATACTTGGGCTCCACCACCGGAAACGTGAGCTTGCAGCCGGCATCCTCGAGGGGAGTGATCTTTCGGGAAAGATCAGCGAGAAGGATCTGCTCGCGCTCATCCGCGGCTCTCAAGACGTGTCCATCAATGGACCCGTCTTGGGACCCGTCTTGAACGATTATCAGGGACAGGCCGCTGCCCGCCCCGCGTCGGCGAAGTAAATTCGCGGACTTCACCCCACCTGCGGCCGAGCCCTTGGCAAACGATCCCATGCCTGACGAACCCAACCAGAAGCGGGCCGAGGCCATCGCACTCTTGCTCGCGACCCACACGTTTCCGATGGAATACTCGATCTCGATCATCGCCATGAGCGGCGATGTGATCACGGCCCGCGTGCGCGCCGCGGTCGAGGCTCCTCTGTCCCTTGCACTGCCCGACGACGCGTACGACTTGCAGCCCAGCAAGGGCGGTCGCTACCTGTCCCACCGATTCCGCGTGCCGTGCCACGCGCCAGAAGCGGTCCTCGACCTTTACGCGCGCGTCCGCCTGGTCGAGGGCGTCGTGACCGTCATCTGACGCGCCCCGCGTCTACTTTGCCGGTTTGCGCGACGCCCACAGTTCCGCCAGACGAGCCGCCATGTCGCGCTCATAGCCTGAATCCGACGCTTGAAAATAGCGCCGCCCGCGCAACGCCTCCGGCAGGTATTCCTCGGCCACGTGATGACCGGCGTGGTCGTGCGGGTAGCGATACCCCGCGCCGTGCCCCATCGAACGCTGCAAGCCGGTGGTCGCATTGCGCAGGTGAGCGGGCACCGGCAACGCGCCGCGCGCGTCGACGTCGGCCTTGACCGCGGCGTAGGTGGCGAGCGCGCTGTTGCTCTTGGGCGCCGTCGCCAGGTACAGCGCCGCCTGCGTCATCGGCAAGTGACCCTCGGGCATGCCGACAAAATGAAACGCCTGCATGGCCGCGACCGCCACCGCCAAAGCCTGCGGATCGGCGTTGCCCACGTCCTCGGATGCGAAAATCACCATGCGGCGCAGGACGAACATCGGATCTTCGCCCGCCTCCAGCAGACGCGCCATCCAGTACACCGACGCGTCGGGATCGCTGCCGCGCAGGCTCTTGATGAAGGCACTGACCACGGCGTAATGCTCGTCGCCGGCCTGGTCGTAAAGCAGCGCCTTGCGTTGCAGCGCCTGCTCGACGGCAGCGGTGTCGATGACCTTCCTTCCATCCGGCCCCGGCACCGGAATATCTATCGCCGCCTCCAGCGTGCCGAGCGCGCGGCGCGCGTCACCCCCGGCCTCGCGCGCAATCAGATCGCGCACCTCGTCCGCGCACGCAATGCGCTCCTTGCCGAGTCCCCGCTCCTCGTCGGCCAGCGCCAGATCCACGATGCGCCGCAGGTGCGCCTCGGACAGCGGCTTGATGACGACAACCTTCGCCCGCGACAAAAGAGCCGCGTTCACCTCGAAGGACGGATTTTCAGTCGTAGCGCCGACCAGAACGACGGTGCCCGCCTCGACGTGCGGCAACAGCGCGTCCTGCTGTGCCTTGTTGAAGCGATGGATCTCATCGATGAAGAGCAACGTCCGCTGGTTGCGCTGCTGCAGCCGCGTCACCGCCGCGGCCACCGCCTCGCGCAGATCCTTGACCCCCGCCATCACCGCGGACATGGAAACGAAATCGGCACCAGTCTCGCTGGCCAGGATGCGCCCAAGCGTCGTTTTTCCGGTGCCCGGAGGCCCCCACAGAATCATCGACGTCAGGTGCCTGGACGCGACGGCGCGGCGCAACCATTTGCCCTCGCCGAGCACGTCCTCCTGGCCCACCACCTCGGCCAGGTTGCGCGGCCGCATGCGCTCGGCCAGCGGTTGACCGCGGCGATCAGTCATCGATGCACGCGCGAACAAATCGTCCATGAGCTCGTCCGGAACTTTCTCATGCCGCGCCACACCACGTCCACGGCCCTGGATCTGCTTTGACCCATTGGCTAAATTTAGTACATCGACTAAACATGGCTAAATATGCCTCCGTCGGAGCTCATGCCCCAGCCTGACTTTCCCAACCCATTTCGCCCCCATGGATTGATCTTCGCCTACGACGAAGCACAGAACTTGTCCGATCAAGCGACAAAGGATTAGACAGTGACTTCTTCGCGGGCCGTTGGGCCCGGGTGACTGATCGCCAAAGAGAACTCCTGTTCGTCATCGCGAAGCTCGACAACTGCGACGATGAGTTCACGGTTGGGGCGGTCGTCGAATTGGCGAAGGCAGAATTGTCCAAAGGATTCAGCAGCAGCCATACGAACCAGATGCTCGTCGCGCTAAGCGGGGCCGGGCTCGTCTACAAAAATCGCCACGGTCGGTACTCGTTCGCCGTTCCACTTTTTGGGCAGTTCGTCCTCCGCCAAATGTCCGATAGCTAAACTCGAACTACCGCACAGGTCATGCCGCGCCACACCACGGTCACGCTCCTCGCTCTTGCCCTTGCTGCAGGGACCGTCGCGCCCTTGGCCCGAGCGCAAACCACGACATCGCCCGCACCCGCACCCGCGCCCGCACCCGCACCTGCACCTGCACCCGCCACCGCCCGCGCCCCACTGACACCACCCGCCGACCTGGTCGCCCGTCGCGCCTGGCTGCGCGCGCGCCTCGATGAAGTGTTCACCGCGCCCGCGCTCGCCAGTGCAAAGCTGTCAGTCTTTGTCGCCGAGGCCGACTCGGGCAGCACGGTCTACGCACGCGGGGAAAAGCTTGGCCTCAATGCCGCCTCGAACGTGAAGCTCGTGACCACGGCCGCAGCCCTTGATCTGCTTGGACCCGAGTACCGGTGGAAGACCAGCGTCCTTGGCTCAACTCGGCCCGGCGGGCGCGCCGTGAAACCTGGCGGTGAAATCGTCGGCGATCTCTACCTGCGTGGCTCCGGCGATCCGACCCTGCGCACACAGGATCTCGGTGCGCTCGCGTCCGAGCTGGTGGCGCTCGGCGTCCGCCGGGTGCGCGGCGCCCTGATCATCGACCCGAGCGCCTTCGACGCCGCCGTGGTCGGCCCCGCGTACGATCAGAAAACCGACTCGGCGGCGTTTCGCGCTCCGTCGTCCGCCGCCTCGCTGAACGGCAACGTCGTCGCCGTCACCATCAGTCCTGCCACCAAGGCGGGCGCACCCGCGCGCGTCAACGTCGAGCCCGCGTCGCCCTACTTCGTTGTCACTGGACAAATCATGACGGCCCGCGCCGGTCCCGCTGTGCCCACCGTCGAAACCGACGACACTGGTGTCGGCCAGACGCGCATCACGCTGAGCGGCAACGTCCGCGTCGGCACCGAGCCACACACCGTCTTCCGCCGCGTGACAAACCCAGAGCTCTATCTCGGTCACACCTTCCGCCAGATTTTGCAGAAGCGCGGCATTGCCATCGACCACCCCGTGCGTGTGGCCACCGCGCCCGCCGATGGCAACCGCCCACTGGCCGCGCACGCCTCGCCCGCGCTCGCGGTGGTCATTCACGAGCTTGGCAAGCGTTCGAACAACTTCACCGCCGAGCAGATTCTCCGCACGCTCGGCGCGGAAACCGGCGGCAGGCCTGGCACCTGGGACAAGGGCAACGCCGCGGTGGCGCGCTGGCTCGACGGCATTGGCATCAAGCGCGACACCTACAAGATGACCAACGGTGCCGGCCTGTACGACTCGAACCGGTTCTCGGCTGAGCAGATCGTCACCGTGATCCGGGCGGCCACCCGCGACTTTCGCATCGCCGGCGAATACCTGGCATCGCTCGCCGTCGCGGGCACCGACGGCACACTCGCCGGGCGCATGGGAGGCACGCTCGCACAACGCTACGTGCGTGGGAAAACCGGCACGCTCGCCACCGTGAGCTGCCTTTCCGGCATTGCCGGAGCCCCCGGCGTGCAGCCACTCATCTTTTCGATCCTCGTCAACGACATCGCCGCCCCGGCCGAGGCCCGCGCTGCCCAGGATCGCGCCGCTGAAATTCTCGTGGCCTACCTCAATCCATCCAGATGATAGAGGTGTGCGGAAAGCGGAAAATCGCAATTGACTGCGAATTGCAGACGGGCGACAATGGCGGCGTCCTATCGTTCGCATTTCCATCGCAAGGAGCGACTTCCAATGAACCACCGTCGTACTGTCCTTGCTTTCGCAACCGCTTGCGGCCTGTCTTCGCTGGTGGCCATGGGCTGCGGCGGTGTCAGCACCAACAGTCTCTCGCCAGTCGACGAGACGGATGCTGGAGATGCTGGTGGTGCGGCGGCAGACAGGGCCGCTTCTGACCTGGGTGCCGACGGTGCTTACCGTGGGAACGACACGGGTGACGCAGGCGGCGATGCCGGTACCGGGCGCGGCGGCGCAGGCGGCGGTGTCGGCATGGATATGGCTGGGGTCGGCGACGCTGCCGGGGCCGGGCGCGGTGGCGCGGGCGGCGGCGGCATTGGTGGCTTTGCTGGGGGAGGCACAGGCGGCGGCGGTGGCTTTACTGGGGGCACGGGCGGCAGCGGTGGCTTTACTGGGGGCACGGGCGGCAGCGACGCCGGGATCGACATGACACCGGATGCGGCCCCCGACGACATGGCCGACGCCTCGCCCAACACGCTCCCCGACGCCATGGCCGACACACTCCCCGACGCCATGGCCGACGCCTCGACCGACGCCTCCAATCCGCCGGTGGCCGTCGCCGCGACGAGCGTCATGTCCACCTCGTTCACAGCCAACTGGAACGTCGTGGCCGGCGCGGCGACTTTCTCGCTCGACGTGGCCACCGATGCCGTGTTCACGACGTTTGTCGCGGGCTTCAACAACTTCAACGCCGACACAGGCACGATGGTCGGCGTCAGCGGCCTGGTCTGCGGCACCACTTATT
>CAYSKR010000048.1:0-6291 GCA_964431675.1 uncultured Myxococcales bacterium | reverse complement strand
CGAGGCAGGGCAGGCGCTCGGACTGTCGAAGTCGTGGGCATGCCGTCTGCACACCCGGGCGGTCGGACTATTGCGGGTGGCGCTCGAAGACGCACCGCCACCCGCTTAGGCTGGATTTTCACCCCTGGCAGCGTCAGCACCCATTGCCGCAGGGGAGCGGCAGGCAGGACGTGGTCGAGCACGTTGGCGCTGGTCTCGGCCATGCAGCGACCGAGGCACGACGGGCAGAAGCCCCGGCCCCTTGCATGAGACCGCAACCAACCGCGCACCGGGGCATCCCTCGCACCGCAGCCGCGCGAAGCCCCGGCACAGCAGGCCACACCCGAGGTAGCCGTCCACGTCCTGCCTCACGAACTTCGGCAGCGGCACTCCACGTCACCTCATTAAGGTAAAACGTTTTACACTAAACACGAAACGGCACTATAGCCTAGTAATAACAGTACCTTGACCCGGCGCACGGACAGGCGGACAGGCGGACAGGCGGACAGGCGGACAGGCGGACAGGCGAGCGCGGGTGACGGCGAGGACGTCAGCGACAGCGGTGGTGGACAGATGCGGCAGCGCATGGAAGGTGGGCCGGGCACCGTGCTCGGTGTTGCTGGCAAACACCCCGTCGAGAAACACGGCGTGAAAGGGAAACCGCAACGCCACGGCCCTACGGGAACCGGACTTGCACACCGGTGCCGACGTCGAGTGAGATGCGGAACCAGCGCTTGAAGCCGATCGACTCGCCGAACTGCAGGTAGAAGCCGACGTTGCGGATGACGTCGTACATGACGCCGTTGGCGTTGCGGATGCCGAAGTCCTCGGCCGACACGTCCACCTGATTCCATTTCGTGTAGTCGTACAGAAACTGCACCGTGGTGAAGAACTTGAGGCGGGTGTCGTGGTCGAGCCAGACGCGGATGCCGGGCGCCAGCGCGAACTGGCGGCCCACGCCCTGGAGGTCTTCCTTGCCGATGCCAAAACGAACATCGGCCAGCACGTCGATGACCGAGGTGACGCTGTAAGACAGCTGCAGATCCAGGAAGAACGGCGTGCCAGTCGTACACACGCGCTTCGAATCTATCTTCGTCGCATCGCCGCAGGTCTTATTTTCCTGGTAGGGAACGCGAATCTCGTAGCCGGTGCCTGGCATGAGCGAAAGGCCGGTCTGCTGTGCGTGATCGAGGCGCTCGCGCTTGCGCGGCGTGGGCGGTGCCCGGTGTGGCACGAGCGTCGGCAAGGCAGCCGGTGGCGGAGTCTGGGCGTCCGCCCTTCCGCCCGCGACACCGAGGCCCAAAAAGACCATACTCGCGCCAACCCAGAGGGTACGGACAAGGCTCGCCATATGGGGCCGAGTATTGAATGAACCGCAAACTTTTTCCACACCGCGTCTCGGAAAACGTTCACGCGCCGTCGCGCCGCTGTCTGTGCGTCGCCGCGGTCGCAGCCGCGCTCGCGCCACGCGAGCTGCTTGCCGTGGGCGACCGCCAGAAGTTGCGCTGCGCGCGCCTGGCGCTGCCGGATCTACCCAACCCGCGTCCGACGGCGCTGCGACGCCTGGCCTGGGAACTGGAACGGCGGACGAGCCTCGTCACGTTGCCCGACCCGATCGAGCTGCGCGCCACCGATCCCGACCTGTTTCGCCACCCGTTCCTGCTGCTGTCGGGAGATCGCGGGTTCGCGCCGCCGTCCGAGACGGACGTGGTCCGCCTGCGGCGCTACCTGACCTACGGCGGGTTCTTGCTCATCGACTCAGCCGAGGGTCGCGCCGGGGGCGGTTTCGACGAGTCGGTGCGCAAGCTCCTGGCCCGGGTGCTGCCGGGCGATCTGCCAGCACGGGTACCGGCGGATCACGTCTTGTGGAAGTCGTTTTATATTGTGCGCAGCGTGCCCGGCCGCATCCTGGCGGCACCGTACGTGGAAGGTGTCGAGCGCGACCGCCGGTTGTGCGTCGTGTACACGCAGAACGATCTGGGCGGTGCACTGGCGCGCGACGGCTTTGGCCGCTGGGAACATGACGTGATTCCTGGCGGCGAGGCGCAACGCGAGCAGGCGTTTCGCTTTGCCGTCAACGTCGTCATGTACGCCTTTTGCCTCGACTACAAGAGCGAGCAAGCCCACATCGACTTCATCTTGCGCACGCGGAGATGGCGGTGAACGGTTTGCCCACGGTCGCCGATTGGCGCGTGGTCCTTGGATCACACCTGCCGCACAAGGTTCTGGTGGCGATGTGCGTGGCCGCGGGACTCGCCACCCTGGTGTCGGCCTATTCGCTGCGCTGGGATAAACGGCGGCGGCGCGTGCTCGGCCTGTTCGTCCTGCGCACCCTGGGCATCGGCACCTGCCTCCTGGTGGCCGTGCAGCCGAGCCTTGAGCTCGGCAACGTGACCCGGGTGCCGAACCACGTGGCGGTGCTGATGGACGAATCCATGTCGATGAGCGTGCGTCCACCCGACGGTGGCCAAACGCGATCCGAGCGGGCGGCGGCCGCGATCCGTGCGGCGGTGCCGGTGTTCGCGGACTGGGAGCGCGACGACCACCGCGTCAATCTGTTCTCGTTCGCCGAGACGATCGCCCCGACCAGCCTCGGCAATATTTCAGCCGAGCCCCGGGGCGAGACGACGCGCCTCGGCGAGGCCCTGTCCGAATTGCGCAGCCGGTACGCGGGCCGCGATCTTGGTGCCGTCATCATTGTTTCCGACGGCATCGACACCGGCCGCATCGGTCGCGGACCGCTCGACGGGGAAACGCGCACGGCGCTGGCGGCGATCGGCGCTCCGGTGCATACCGTTCTCATCGGTGAGCCCAGCCTCAGGGATGTATCGGTGTCGACGGTGCTGGCCGACGATTTCGCGTTCGTGCGCACGCCGATCAAGCTGCAGGCCAGGGTGCGAGCCAGTGGCCTGTCCGATCACACCATCGAGGTGACGCTGACCCGCGACGGCAAGCTGGTCGACGCGAAGATCGTGGGTCTGCGGGGCGACGACACCGAAGAAACCGTGACCTTCGACTGGACGCCCGACCACCCGGGAAATTTCGTCTTCGAGATCGCGACGCCGGTGCTGGCGGGCGAAGCGCTGGCGACCAACAACCGCCAGGTCTTCACGATGAAGGTGATCCGAGATCGGGTGCGCGTGCTGCACGTGTGCGGACGCCCGTCGTGGGATCAGCGGTTTTTGCGATCGTTGCTTCGTCTCGATCCCAACGTGGATCTGGTTTCGTTTTTTATCTTGCGCAACACCACCGATGACGAAGCCGCCCGCGAGGACATGTCGCTCATTCCATTCCCCTACAAGGAAATCTTTGAAGAACAGCTGCGGTCATTCGATCTGGTGATCCTGCACAACTTCAACGTGAACTTTCAGTACTACAACGTCGAGCAGTACCTGCCGGGCCTGCGTGATTACGTCCTTGGCGGTGGTGCCCTGGCCGTGATCGGCGGCGATTTGTTGGCCAGCGGCGGCTACGGGTCGAGCCACCTGCGCGAAGTCCTGCCGGTGGATCTCGACGGCATTCCCGCGAGCGGCGAGCGGGCGATGATCAAAGATGCCTTCAAGCCGCGCCTCAGTCCCGAGGGAAAAAGCCACCCCGTGACGGCCCTGCACATCGATCCCGCCGTCAACGAAGCGCGGTGGGCCGCGTTGCCGGCGCTTGAAGGCGCGAACCGGGTGGCTCGTTTGCGGCCTGGTGCCGCCGCGCTGCTCGTGCATCCGGGCGCGAAGGCGGACGACCAAAGCGCCGCGCCGATCCTGGCGGTCGGCGACGCGGGCAAGGGCCGCGCGCTCATGCTGCTGACCGACACGGCCTGGCACTGGGGATTCTTGGCGGCGGGTGGCGGCGATGACGCGCGGGCGTTGCAACGGTTTTGGGAGAACGCCATCCGCTGGCTGGTGCGTGATCCGGCGCTGACGCTGTTGCGCATCGATCTTGCCAGAACCGATCCGAAGCGCGGGCAAGCCGTGACCGCGCGCGTGCGGGCCACCCACGCCGACTACACGCCGGCCGCCGACGTCGAGGTAAAAGTCGCGGTCTTTCCTGCCGTTGGCGCCACCCCTGACCGTCCGCAGCAAGAGGTGCGCGTCACCACCGGCAAAGCCGGCGAATCACAAGCCGAGTTTGCCGCCCTGGTGCCCGGGGCCTACAAAATCGTGGCCAGCGCGACGCTCGACGGCAAGCCTCTGGTCGAGGAGCAGACCCTGATCGTTCGCCCGGTTGGGCGCGAGTTCGACGACGTCATCGCCCGCACCGACGTCATGGGCGCAATCGCCGCGGCCTCCGGTGGCGAGGCCCGTGCCGGAAGCATCGGGAAGCCGTCGGTTCGCCCGGCGCGCGAGATTCGCGTCGGCAAGCAGCGCACGATCGACTTGTGGTCACACCCCGCGTTGCTCGTCCTCGCGCTCGGCCTGCTCGGCACGGAATGGGCGCTGCGCCGACGCGCCGGCCACGGTTAGCCAGCGCCGCGGCACGCTGCTAGGATGTTTTTTCGCATGGCAACGGCAGACATTTTCGTGGCCGAACTGGAAGCCAAGAACGGCACCTCGTTCCAGCGCTTGCTTGCGGGCTTCGTTGACCTCAGGGCCAAGGAGAACCTTGCCCCGGCTGACCTCCTGCGGCTTGAACAGAAGGCCATCGTGGAAGCCACCGAGGTCGCGGCGCTGTGGCTTTGCGACACCGACTCGGTCGCGCACAAGATGGAACTCGCCTCGCAGTGCGGCGACGGTGCCCGACAATTCGACGTCATGGGTAACAGGCTGCTGGAGCTGGGCGTCGACACTGCGGCGTTCGATCCAAGGCACGGGGGCTACACCAAGCTGTTCGCGTTCTTCCGGTCGCTCGGAACCACCGAGGAGCGTGCCGCCGGTGCGGTGTTGACCCTGCGCGCCTTCAACGTCCTTCGCCGGTCCGCCGCCGCCGATTCCTGCAACCAAAAGGGCGACACCGAAACGGCGCGCATCCTGCGCGACGTGATGGCCTCCGACGACGCCCAGCACATCGACGCGGGGCGGCGGGCGCTCATCGACGTCGCCGTCAATGAAGAAAGCCAGGCCCGGGCCCGGCGGTCGGCCTTTCGTACCATCGAGCTCATCGGTGAATCCTGGGATCCAGTCGGCGTGCGGAAATTCCTCAGCCGATCCCTGGCCAAGAAGTAGCGTCGGCCAGTCGGCCGCTGCCCGTGGCACCGCTCACCCGGCCAGGACGTCGCAGATGATCACCGTCGTGTTGTCGCGGCCACCGCGGTCGTTGGCTAGCTGAATCAGCTTGTCGGCGACCACGGCCCTGTCCCCAACCAACAACCCATTGAGCTCGCCGTCTTGCAGGTAGCCGTGCAGGCCATCCGAGCACAATAAAAATCGATCTCCGGGCAGAAGGTCGATCTCCAGCGTGTCCACCTCGACGAAGTCCTGGTGGCCGACCGCGCGCGTGATCACGTTCTTGGCCGGAGAATTGGCCGCTTCTTCGGGCGTGATGAGGCCAAGCTTGAGGCGGAAGTTCACCAGGGTGTGATCTTCGGTGAGCTGGACCGTCTTGTCGGCCCGCGCGAGGTACACGCGGCTGTCGCCCACCTGTGCGATGAACCCAATGTCGCCCGCCACCAGCAGAGACGACAGCGTGCTCGACATGCCGCGCTGGGAAGGTTCGAGTTGCCCCATGGCAAACACCATGTAACAGGCCGACTGCACCGCGCTTTCGAGCAGTCGGCGGACCAGGTTCAAGTTGTTTTCACTCTGGTTTTCCGCGAACGCATCAAGCATCCTGCGCCACCGCTTTACCCAGCAATGCACGAGTTCCACGGACTCCGCACTGGCAACCTCCCCCGTGACGTTCCCACCCACCCCATCGCAAACGATGTACAGACTCAGATCGTCGTCGATGAGAAAATTGTCTTCGTTGTGCAGGCGGCGGCATCCGACGTCGGTCTGCCCCGCGGCGAGCATACGCATCGTCGCTGAGCCTACATCAGGCGGTTCGAGAAAGCCCACCTTTCACCGTCGATGTTATAGTGACGGGCCATGACTCAGGAGGGAAAGGCGGCCGAGCTTCCCTCGCAGTTCGGGCGGTACACGCTGGTGGAGAAGCTCGCCACGGGCGGCATGGCGGAGGTGTTCAAGGCTAAGATCCATTCCGCCCACGGCTTCGAAAAGATGCTGGTGATCAAACGGATTCTGCCGCACCTGGCGGAGGACCGGACGTTCGTGTCGATGTTCATCGACGAAGCCAAGCTAACCGCGCAGCTCACCCACCCGAAGATTGTGCAGGTCACTGATTTCGGTGACGTCCATGGGCAGTATTTCATCGCGCTCGAAT
>CAYSKR010000047.1:0-19685 GCA_964431675.1 uncultured Myxococcales bacterium | reverse complement strand
CGGCCGTCGTGGCCACGGCCGCGCGGGTAGCCCAGCGATCAAGCAGCTTGACGTCGCGGCACGACAGCATGCGCCGACGAATCGTCTCGGGCGTCCGGATCTTCCGCGCCGCCAGGAAGCGTAGAATGGTCTGCGCCTTGACCTCGGCCTTGACCTCGGCCCTGACCTCGGCCCTTGCTTTTGCCGTGACTCTGGCAAGTTCGGGTTGCACAACCTCGGCCATCCACTTGCGCATGGGGTAGCTCTGAAATTTGTATTTGCTCATGTCCATGGCTCGAAGGTTCCTTTGCACTGCCCCTGGCAAGGCGTTGATGACGAGATCAAAATATAGCATTGCTCGCGCCGGATCGTCCTGCGCGACGGAACCGGCGACGGCCCTGGCAACGCGCTTCCCATCTGCCAGCGAGTACCTTGTCCCGTGCGCCATCGCCGAGAGGACGGCAACCTCCGGATTCGCCGCAGCCTCGCGGGCCGACGTCACCCACGGCACGTGCGCGGGACCGAGGACAATCGGTGTGAACACACCACATGGGCCAGCTTCGATGGGGCGTGCCGCCCACGCGGCGACCGCAGGATGCGGAGTCACCACCAGGACGCACGTCGGACAGCCCAGCCGCGCACGTAGTCCAGCCGCGTAAAGCGGCCAGGTGCGGAGTTTGCGTTCGTCGATGGCAAGTTGGACCTCGACGACGACGCCAAACGTCGGGCGCTTGCCGCCCATAACCACCACCGCATCCGAGCGATGTTCTGCCGGGGACAGATCCGCGAACGCCGTCGCTTCAAGCCGCGCCCAGCGAAACGCCGGCACGTCGATCGCCAGGCCCTGCCGCAGCAACTGCGCCGCCAGCGTGGGCTGGTTTCGGAACAGATCGGCAATCGCCTCGTGCTGCAACGAAGGCATCGTTCCCTGTTTTCGGCCACCAGGGCGCAAAGTTGCGTGGCTGGTAACGAAAGGCTCTGACTGGGTGCCCGCGCAAGAGTTCGTCCCCACCGACACCGCGCGCCAGAACCCACCCTCGGACCCTCGCCATAACTCCGCTCTTCTTTAACTATAAACCGACTGCCGAGATGACTGTATGATTTGTTTCCTGGAAATCCCTAAAGAAGAGCGGAGTTATGGTGAACCTGCGCCATTCGTGGCGCGATCAGCTTTTTCCTACGCATTGTGGGCACATGCGGCCAAACTGTCGGGATGATCGCCACCGTTGTTGCGTGTCTACTCGCTGCGGTGCCCGCGCATGCATCGGAGGGGAGCGGACATGCTGACCCGGTGGCCTCATTGGCGCTATGGCTCGTCGTCATTTTGCTCGCCGCCAAGCTCGGCGGCGATTTGGCCGTGCGCATTGGCCAGCCGGCCGTGCTAGGGGAACTCGTCATCGGCGTCGTCCTCGGGAACCTCACGCTTGCGGGCTTCTCGGGATTCGAACCGATCAAGACCGACACCTTCGTCGACATGTTCGCCCGGGTCGGCGTCCTGGTTCTGCTCTTCGAGGTCGGGCTCGAATCAACGGTCGGTCAGATGCTCAAAGTTGGCCCGTCCGCGCTCCTGGTGGCGGTCCTTGGGGTGCTTGCGCCGTTCGGGCTCGGCTGGGCCGTGGGTGCCTGGCTGCTCCCTTCGCACGGACCGTACGTACACGCTTTCATCGGTGCGACGTTGACCGCCACGAGTGTCGGCATAACGGCACGAGTCCTCAAGGATCTTGGGCGCTCGCAGTCGAACGAGGCGCGCGTGATTCTTGGCGCCGCGGTCATCGACGATGTGCTTGGGCTCGTCATTCTCGCTGTGGTTACGGGCGTCATCGCCGCCGCCGATCGCGGCGGCAGTCTCGCGCCGGTCGACATCCTCTGGATGCTCGGAAAGGCGGCGGGGTTCCTCGTCGTTTCGTTGGCCCTCGGCGTGCTGTTCTCGAAGAAGCTCTTCTCGCTCGCATCGAGGCTGCGTGCGCGCGGCGTTCTTCTCGCGATCAGCCTCGCCTTCTGCTTTCTGCTCTCCTGGATCTCGAGCCTCATCGGGCTCGCGCCCATCGTGGGTGCTTTCGCCGCTGGGCTGATCTTGGAAAGCGCGCACTACCGCGACTTCGTCGACCAAGGCGAGCACCCCCTTGAGGAGCTGATCCATCCCATCTCCTCGTTTCTGGTGCCGATCTTCTTCGTCGTCATGGGGATGAGGACCGACCTTCGCTCTTTCGCTCAGCCAGGCGTCCTCGGGCTGGCAGCGGCGCTCACGGTTGGTGCCATCCTCGGCAAGCAGGTTTGCTCGATGGGTGTTTTGGGCAAGGGCGTTGACCGTCTCACGGTCGGCATCGGGATGGTTCCTCGCGGCGAGGTCGGCCTCATCTTCGCCAACATCGGGCTCACGCTGTCCATCGGCGGCCGACGCATTGTCGATGAAGCGACCTTCTCCGCGATCGTCGCCATGGTGATCGTGACCACGATGGTGACCCCGCCCGCGCTGAAGTGGAGCCTGGAACGTCCGCCCAGGACCGCGTCTCACGGGCGTGACACGGCCCAGACGAAGGCGTGACTTGGTCAGCGCTTCACCTGGGTGCGACCGAGTTCTTGACTTTCGATGCCAATCAGAAGCGGTTGGCCACCACCGAGGGGCTCCACGTGCCGCTATGAGGACTTCTGGGAGCGCCGGAGGGGGCAGGGGGCAGGGGGGCAGAACCTACTCGAAGACAACCGTCGCTCGTGGCAGTGCCTGGCGCAGTTTTTCGGCACCGACGGACGTGACGGCGGTGCCGTTGAGATCAACCCAGCGCAGGGCGCGGACCCTGGCGAGGTTGAGGGCGGCGGCGTCGCCAACAGCGTCGCAGTCGTGCAAGTCCAGGATTGCAAGTTTCTGCAGCGACGCCAACTTGGCAAGCCCGCTTCCCGTGATGCCGCAGCCGGGCAGCTTGAGTTCGCGCAGGTCGCGCAGGCTGACGATGGGTTCGAGCCCCGAGTCGGTCACGCGCAGAAACCACAGGCCGGAATCGGTTTGCTGCTTGCCGCCGAGATCCAGCGCCTCGATGCGCGGCAACTCGCGCAACACCTGCAGCACTTGTTCCGTCAGCTTGTTGCCACCGAGCGCGAGCGCGCGCAGCTCGCCCAGCCTGGCGAGTTGAGGCACACCAGCGTCCGTCACCTGGGCAAAGGCCACGTCAAGATCGGTGACGCCAGGCAGCCCAGTGATCACACCGAGGCCCGTGTCGGTAACCTTGGTGCCGCGCAGGTTGACCCGGCGCAGCTTCGTCCATCCCCGCAAGGGCGCGATGCCACCGTCGGTTACCTGTTCGGCAAAGTGCAGATCAAGGTCGGTCACGCGGCGCAGGCCGTGCAGAAGCAAGAGCCCCTGATCGGTGACGCGGGTGTGAGACAGATCCAGGCGGGCAAGGTCCGACAGCGGAGCTATCCGCGCCAGATCACCGTCGCGCACCCAGCTCCCGCCCAGCAGCACCGCGGTCGCCTTCAATCCGCGCGTCTGCACCTGACCACCGAGCGCGGTGATCCAGGGCTGGGTCGTCGCCGCATGCGCCGCCGAAAAAACGAGCGTGAGGGCCAGCGCCACAAAAGCTTGAAGACGCATGACCTATCCCCGCTTCTTCATGGGTTTCGAGCCTGCAAGCCAGATGATCTCGGTGCCCGGTAACCCCTCGCGCAGCTTCTGAACGGCGGCCGACGTGACGCCGGTGTGAAAAACGTTCAGCCGCCGCAGCGACTTGATGGCCAGCAGCGCCGGGACCGCCGCGTCGGTGATGGGGGTGTACTCGAGGCTCAGCTCAGACAGAACGGGCAACGCCGCAAGCGGCGCGAGCCCCGCGTCGGTGATTTCTGTTCCATCGAGGGTCAGCCAGGTGAGTTTCGGCAACGTGGCCAGGTGGACCGCCGCCGCGTCGTTCAGGCCGGTGCTGGATAGATCCAGGTGCCGCAAACTGCGCACCTTGCCGAGAGCGGCAAAGCCCTTCTCGGTCAGGGTGTTGTGGGCCAGCGACAGCACCTCAAGTTCCGCCAACGCCGCAAGCTGCGCCAGGCCCGCATCGCCCACCGCCGTGGTGGACAGATCCAGCGCTGCAAGCTGCGCCAGCTTCGACAGACGGCCAATGACGTCGTCGTTGACGTTGGTGTACCCGAGACCGAGGCGCCGCAGCGCTGGCAGCTTGACCAAGACCTCCACCCCTTCGCTGTCGACCGGCGCGCCCGCCAGATCGAGCGCCTCGACACCACGCAACGCCGACAATCCAACCCCACGCACGTCGGTAAAGCGCAGGCTCAGCGTGCGCAACGCGCCGTCGTCCGCGAGCGCTGCGAGTCCCGCGTCCGACACCGGCAAGTGATCAAGCGTGAGATCCGCGAGCGCGGGCAACGGGCCAAGCGCGCGCAGCCCCAGATCGCCAACGCCGGTCCCCGACAGATCCAGGCGCGTTATCGACTTCAAGCCCGCCAGCGATTCCGCCTCGACATCGCCCACCGGCGTGGCGGAAAAACTTAGCGCCACAAGCTGGCCTCGCACGGACTCGACCTTCCCGCCCACCTTGCCCGCCCACGCAGAAACGTCCGCATCGGATCCGCGTTTCGGTTTGGCCAGGGCCGTGCGGGCTCCGCCTGGAGCGGCGGCCGCATCCAGAAACTCCACGTGCGCGCCCGGAAGCGCCGCTTGCAGCTTCTTGACCCCCGCGCCGGTGACCCGCGTGTAACGCACATCAAGGCGAGCGAGCGCCTTCTTCGCGGCGAGTTTGTCCAGCCCGGCGTTGGTGATCGGGCTGCGGTACAGGTCCAGCTCTTCGAGATCCTTCATCTCGGAAAGCGCGTCGAGGCCAGCGTCGGTGATCGTGGCACCAAGCAAGTAGAGCTTGCGCAACCGGCGCAGACCACGCAAGTGCGCGAGCCCGGCGTCGGTGATGCGGCATCCGTACAGGTCCAGTTCTTCAAGCTCGCCAAGGCCCGCGAGGTGCTGCAAGCCCGCATCGGTGACCAGCGTGTCGCGCAACACCAGGCGGCGCAGGTGCTTCATGCCCGCCAGGCTTTTCGCGCCCTGGTCGTCCAGCAAAGCGTTGGTGATGTCGAGCGACCGCAGCTGCACAAGGTTCGCCAGGCCAGCGCCCTTGAACCGCGCCTGCACCACCGTGAGTTCTTCAAGGCTGGGCAATGCGGCGAGTTTTTCCAGGCCCTGGTCGAACACGTTCAGTGTCGTGAGGAAGTGCGTGCTGATGACCAGGCGCCGCAGCCTGGGCAATTGCGCGACGTGTTCCAGCATGGCGTCGGATTTGCGATTGCTACTCGACGTCTCGTTCCACATGTACGCCGGCAGCATCAGGTCGCGCAGCTCTTGCAGCGGCGCGAGGCGCGGCAATTCCTCTGGCGTGATGCGGGTGCCGAAGAGATCCAGGCCGATGACATGCACGGATCCGGTGGCTGGCAGCTTCGCCAGTTGGTCGATGCGACCGGCCCGTCCTTCGAGCACCACCACGCCGCCAAGCCGCAGCACCCAGCGCGCCACGTCCCGCTGGGTGGGCGGAGGCGTTGCTTCGGCTCTGGCAACCACCGTCGCTGCCATGCACGTGACGAGGGTCAGGGCCGCGACTCGCGCGCGATCCATCAAACGCTCCAGATGCCCGATAGCGTTTGCGTCGCCGACGATATCGGGTCGATTTCCGCGCGCATCACCCGGCTGGCCACCGTCATGTACAGATCCGCGATGGTGCCAGCGACGTGCGAATGCATGCCGCCCTTCAGCCCCGCCGCGCGTCCCGCGACCACGACGCCGTGGCCAGAGTTCTTGTGCGGATTGGCCTCGGCGTGCTCATGCATAAACAGCAGGCAGGTGTGATCCAGCAGCGTTCCTTCGCCCTCGGGCATCCCACGCAGAAGGCCCAGGAGGTAAGCCAGCTCCTCGACGTGCCAGCGACAAATGTCGCGCAACGCCCCCACCGCAGGAATCTGTGTCCCAGGAATCTTCCCGTAGTGGGTGTAGTCGTGGTGCCGCAACACCGTGTGCCCAAGCCACGGAAAGCGCGTCAGCGACTGACACTTGGTGAGCATGTACGAGGCCACGCGCGTCTGCTTCGACGCCAGCGCATGAACGAGCAGTTGCGACTGCAACTTCGCCACGCGCGGCCAATCCTTCGTGTCGCCGTCGCTGCTCGGCTCGTCGACTTTCCGGTACGCGGGCGGCAGGCTGTTGATGGTCAGTTCCAGCTCGCGCACCGAGCCCAGATGATCGTCGAGGCGATCGCGATCAGCCTTACCCAGGCCCGCCCGCAGCGACAAGGCGTCGGCCCGCACGGCATCGAGAACGCTCTTTTGCCGCGCTACCCAGCCCATTTCGCGCTGTCCGAACAACCGATCGAACAGGCGGTGCGGCAGCAACTCGGGCGGCAGCGGTCGGTTCTGCGCCACCCAGCTCATGTTGCGTTGCATGCTCTCGCCGAACGATTCGCTGGCAACCCCCACTTGCAACGACCGAAAGCGCGACGCACCGCCAACCTTGGCTGCAATCATTTGATCAATGGACGGGCCACCTGCCCCGCGTCCGTTGAACGGCGCGCAGCACATCAGCGATCCCATCGAATTGGTGTGGCCGTTGCCCGGGCCGGGCATCCGTGTGACGGCGTTGTCCAGTCCGGACAGAACGTGGATGTCGTTGCGGAACGGTGCCAGTGGCGCGAGGCACGGCGTCAACTTGAAGGCGGCACCGGTTTCGGCTGGAATCCAGAACTTCTCCGGGATGCCATTGCCGTTGAACCAGAGGACAAACCGAGCCTCGCTCGCGACGGCCACGCGATCTTCGGCGTACGCGCGACCGCTGCCATCGAACATCGCCTGCAGCGGCGGCAGCGCCAGCGCGGCCGGGACGCCCCGCGACACGCCCCGGAGCAACGCACGTCGAGACAGCCCTCGGTTCATGCCTAGGTGTCTCCCGCGGCTGGAAATTCCGACCACCGCACGACCGACATCAAGAGATCCTTGAAGCGAAACTTCGCTCGGCGAAAGTCGTCGAACATGCGGTCGAGAGCCGGCCGGTCGGCGGGTGTCTCGTGGCGACCGAGCGCAAAGCGAAAGATCTGCCGGACCATGCACTGCTGGCACGCGGCGCTGTCGCGCAGGATTTTTCCCACCTCCGCACTGCTGGAAAATGTGGCGTCTTTCAACCCGGCAATGACCCCGCGCGTGTCGATGGGGAGTTCGACGGCGGGCTTGGCCGGGTCCGCCGGTGCGTTGCCCTGCGCCGCATTCGCGCTCTTGCCTGCGTTCTCGCCCAAGCGCGCTGGCCCGCGAAAGCCAGGATCCACCCTGAGTTTTTCCTGACGCGCGCCCATCGCATCGAATTTCTCGAAGGCGAAGCCGATGCTATCAATCAGGTTGTGGCAACGCGCGCAGCTCTCGTCGGACAGGTGCAGCTTGAGCCGGTCACGGTTGGTCTTGGGCTTCTCCTCGTCGATCGGCGGCAGGTTCATGTTCACACCGGGCGGCGGGGCCGGCACCTTCTGGCACAAAAGCTGCTCGCGCACGAAAAGCCCGCGCGCGGTGGGCGACGTGTCGGCGGGCTTGCTGGTGCCGACCAAAAATGTGCCTTGCCCGAAGATGCCAGCCCGTTCGCTGGCTGCGGGATAGGCCACCTTGGCGAACGGCTCGGCGGGCGCGGCCAGGCCGTAGATGGTCGCAAGATCCGCGCTGACGAACGAGTAGTCCGCCGACAACAGGTCGCGAAAGTCATGATCGTTCCACACCAGATCGCTGACAACCCGGCGTGTCTCCTGTGCCATCGCGGTGCCAATCTCCGGCGTGAACTGCGGGAAGGCACGGCGATCCTTGAATGCGCCGCGCACGCGGTCGGTGCGCAGCCACTGGTCCACGAAATCGTCGAGCGCGTCGCGGGCCTTGGCGTCCGCCAGCATGCGCCCGACGGCGCGTAGTGTCCCTGCCGCGTTGTCGAGTTCGCCTGCACCCGCTGCCGCGAACAGCGCCGCGTCCGGCATCGTGCCCCACAGCAGGTACGACAGGCGGCTCGCCCGGGCGAAATCGCGCCGCGCCGGATCACTCGAATCAACCAGGTACAGAAAGCTCGGGCTCTGCAGCGTCACTTCGATGACGGTGCGAATGCCCTCGAAAAAATCCTTGTTCGCGCGCGCGAGGCCGACAAAACGCTGCACCTCGTCCGAGGTCAGCGGCCGCCGAAACGCCCGGGCACCAAACTCGCGCACGAAGCGCTCCCGGCACGTCGCGGCCGCCGCTCTGGTGGGCGTGCGTCCCCTGGGCACCTTGCATGGCAGCAACTGGCGCGGATCACCGAGCCGCATGGAACGAATCGCCCCTTGCGACAAACGCTGCGCCGACGCGCTCAGCGCCTCGGCCAGCACCGGCGACATGCTCTGCGCGCCGAACTGGTTCTTGAACCCGTCGACGAAGTCCTCGGGGGGGAAGTCGCGCGACGGGCCGGTGATGTCGCCCAGCAAGTCACGCACCGTTCGATCATATTGAGCATGGGTCAGGCGGCGAAACGCGCCGCCCTCGGACGCAGCGGCCGCGCCGCGCGGGGAAATCGCTTCGCTTGCCGCCTCGGCCTCGGGCGCGCGGGCCAGATCGCGCAGCCACGCCAGCAGGGCCTTTTCTTCGGCACTGCCCGGAACGATCTTCTGCCCGCCCTCGTGCGCCAACTGCTTGGTCGGCTTGCGCAGCAGCCGCGACTGCTCCGGTTGCTTGACGTCGACAAGTTCCAGCAGCGCTGCAGCGGCGGCGACCGTCACCTTGCGCGGCGAGCCCGGCTCAGGAAACACCAGCCGCGTGTCCGAAGCGACGCCCTCCGGGTTGTGGCACTCGCGGCAACCAGCGCTGTCGAATACTGCGGCGGCAGACTCGGCGCTGGACGCCGCCGCGTTCGCGCGGCCCGCCAGCGCAGCCACGAGGGACCAGGCGCACACCGTGGCTCGCGCACTTGCCGATCGCTTGCAGCCAGGTGGGAATGTCATCGACGGCCGGATCGCCATCTTACGTTAACAAGCAAGAAAATACCCCTGGGAATCGGCGCGCGCCCATTCCCAGGGGCGGGGGCTACTTAGCGATCGCTGCGAAACCCCTGTTGCAGCGCGTCCCAAACGGCCCGGGTGACCGGTTTCGTGATCAAGCAATCCGCGCGCGGCAAGATGCCCCATGAGGGCCCAAAATATGCGATGATCAACTCCCTGCGGTGAGTCGTATGCGGCTGCGATATGGTTGGGTGACCATGGGGACGCTTTGGGGGATACTGGTCCTCCCCGCGGCGCGTGCCCATGCGGAAACGGCCGTCATCACCGACCTGGCGGCTCCGCCTGGGCTGCGCGAGCAGGCTGGTGCCGTGTCGCTGCTCGTCCGGTCGATGCTCGAGGCGCGCGGTCGGCCCATCGTTTCGCGGCGCGAGATCCAGGCCGCGCTGGAGGCGATCACCGGGACGTCGAAGCGGACCGAGCTGTCCGCAACCCTCGACATTGCGTCGGATCTGATGGGCAAGCTGCAAGCCGACCGGGTGTTTATGGGCTCGGTTTCCGCCGATGGGCGAGCGATGGTGATCAGCGCGGATGTGCTGGCACCGCCGGTTCGGCGCCTGGCCCATTTCAGCGCCACGGTGGCACCCGGACAGGAGTCGAACGTCGCCCGACAGATCGCCCGGTGGCTCGCGCCGGTGCTTGACGGCCACGCGGTGGACATCGCTCCGACCTCCCTGGGAAAACTTCGGCCCTTCGTGATCGCCGCGAATGCGCTGGCCGCACACGATCAGCAAGGCGCGGCGCGGGCGCTGGAAATGGCAAGCCGGGAGACCGGCACGCGGCTTTCTGGCGCGAAGGAGGTCGGCCAGTCGGTGTGGCAAACGCTCGACGTCGACAACGATCTGCGCATCCACGCCGCCCTGGTCGTGGGCGAGCCGAAGGTCGCGTCGCAGCTTGCGGATCAGGAGCTGCGTCGCGACGCCGACAGCGCGGTCGGCCATGCCGGCAAGGCGCGCGCGCTCACTGCGCTCAACGATCTGGCGGGTGCCGAGCGGGAACTTGCCCTGCTTTACAAGGCCAACCCGGCGACCCCGGCGGTGGCGCTGGCGCGCACCGAGTTTGCCATCAAGAAGGGGGAGCCGCTCGCGCAACGGGACGTGGCCGTTGGACCCGCGCTCGACGGGCCCGCAGGTGGCAACCACCGCGTGCTTGGCTTCGTGGCCGACACGCCCGCCAACTCCTTCGGGCCGGGCGTGGAAGTCAAAGCGGTGACCGTCGCGGAGGGCCTGGCGAAACAGGAACCAGGGCTCTCGGGCCAGGTGGGTTACCGCGCTGTGGAAGGTGACATTGCGCCCGATCGGGCGGTGAAGCTCTTGCGTGCGGGGGATCTCGATCCGGCCGAGATCGGGCGCATCATCGGCAAGCTGGATGCGCTCGCCGCTGCGGGCCACCAGGCGGCGGCCGACGTCAGCCACGATCTCAAGGCCAACCTCGCTCTGGCCAAGGAAATTCGCCTCGCGGAGTCTTCGAACGGCGGCGAAGTGTCGGCCGAGCTTCTGGCGGAATTGCGGAAAGTTGTCGCCAAGTTCGAGATCCTCACGCCGGGCCGGTACAGCCGAGTGGTGGTGAGTCCGTTCTCGAACAGCGTCCAACCTTTCTACTCGCCGCTCTCGATCAGCCAGCCCGCGATGCGCAGGGGCTTTGCGGCCGTCCTGCTGGGTGATCCGTACGAGCTGACGGTCGCGCCCGAGCCGCCGGGCGTGGGCGCGGTCACCGAAGGTGCGCTATCCGAAGCCCACCTCGCGGCCCTCGCAGGACAGGCCGGCGCGGACTTGTGGCTGCTGTTTCGCACCCGCACTTCGTTCATGGACGCGGTTGTATTGGTGGTCTTGTTCGACCCGGCGACCCGCAAGGCCTACCAGGTAGAAGCAGTCTTGCCCGCAGACCGACTGGGCTTGTTGCGGCCGCACACGGGCCTCATTTTACCCCTGGTGATTGTGCTGATCCTGTTCGGCTCTGCGATTTTCAGGCTGGTGACCGGCACCGTGGTGGTCGAGCTAACGATGGATCCCGAGTCGACGGACGAGCTGGTGTCTCTGCTTATCAGCCGATCTCACGTGCCCCCGGCGGTGGGCACCGATCCGGTGGAATACCGCAATCAGCAGCGACGGACCGGGAGAACCAAGAGCCGCACCTCCTGCACCATGGTCGCAAAGCGAACCAAGTTTGTCGGCATTGCCCCCGGTCCGTGGTTTGTGCACCTGTATGGAACGTTCATGCGCGGCAAGGAATTGCGGATGCTGACCGGTCCGGCCAACTCGCGCATCGTCGAAGTCGTGCGGGGCAAGACCGCGGTCGCCAGCATGACCATGGTGCCAACCGAGGCCGACTACACGATATCCATCGTCGACAAGGGTCGCCCGGCCACGGGGGTCCGGGTTTGGTACGACGAGTTCGACGACAAAGCGGTCGTGACCAGGCGCGACGGCATTGCGCGCCTCAGCCTGCCCAAGGGGCGGCACGTCATTTACGTCCAGTCAAGCGAGCTGATCCTCGAACGGCCACAAGATGTTGTGAGCGCGCGCAGCCAGGAACTCAGCGTCAACCTCGACTGGGAGCGCCGCGTCGACGACGTGTCCAGAGTCCTGGAAAAAGAGGGCTTCACGCTGGCATCAACCTCCGCTGCGGTAGCCGCAGCACCAACCGCAGCGCCAGCCGCCGAAGCGCAACGCGATCCTCCGCGAGTCGCGTACACCCAGTCGTTCGTCGATCTGCCGCCCGAAGCAAAGTCGGATCTTGTCGTCAACGAAGTTGCTGAACCGACGGTCGCCGCGGAATCGGCTTCCTTACCTGGCCCTGCGCCCGGTGGCGCGCCCCTGTTTGGCTTGCAACGCTACCCGCGGCTTGCCGAACTCGGCCGCGGCGCGATCGGCGTGGTGTACCGGGGCATGGATCTGGTGCTCGACCGCGAGGTTGCCATCAAGATCATCAGCCCGGACATTCGCAACAACACCGAGGTCGTGGCCAGCTTCCTGCGCGAGGCCAAGGCCCTGGCCGCCATCAACCACCCCAACGTCGTGACGGTCTATGACCAGGGCCAGGACGGCGACGAGGTCTTCCTGGTCATGGAGTTGGTCGATGGCGGGGCGCTCGACCAACTGCTGGCGAAGTCTGGCAGCAGATTGCCGCTGCCGCAGGCGCTCGACATCATCGATCAACTCTGTGCCGGCATCGGCTACGCGCACAGCAAGCGCATCATTCACCGCGACATCAAGCCGGCCAACATCTTCGTCACCCGGTCGGGCGGGGTGAAGATCGGTGACTTCGGCCTCGCGCGCGCCGTGCGGCAAGCCCAGATCGTCAGAACATCCGTCCAGGGCACGCCCCTGTACATGTCGCCCGAGCAAATCCAGGGCAAGGACATCGACTTTCGGGCTGATCTGTACGCGATAGGCTGCACCATCTACGAGCTGCTTAGCGGTCGGCCACCCTTCATCGAGGGCGAGATCCTGTACCACCACCTGCACACCCAGCCACCTCGCCTGTCGGAGCTGGTCAAGGATCTGCCGCCAGAACTCGACAACCTTGCGCTCGATTGCCTGGTGAAGAACAAGAACGCCCGCATCGAGTCGGCCGAAAAGATCCGCGCGGCGCTGGCCCCACTGCGGACCCGCCTGATGGGCGGCCGCAGCCAGGTCGGCGGTGGCGTCGTGGAGCGGGCCTCGGGCCGACGGAACGTCTCCCGCTAGTCGGCTGGCATCCCTATAATGGTCGGCGCGATGTCCGCCCCGCCCAAGGCCAAACCAAGCAAGCTCTCTGCCACGCGCAACATTGGCATCGTCGCGCACATCGACGCCGGCAAGACCACGGTCAGTGAAAGGTTCCTGTTTTACGCGGGGCGCATCCACAAGCTCGGCGAAGTCCACGACGGCGAAGCGCAGCTAGACTGGATGCCGCAGGAGCGCGAGCGGGGCATCACCATCACCGCCGCCGCGACCAGCCTCGACTGGAAGGGGCACGAGATCCACCTCATCGACACCCCCGGGCACGTGGACTTCACCATCGAGGTGGAACGCTCGCTGCGCGTCCTTGACGGCGCGGTCGTCGTGTTCTGCGGCGTCTCGGGCGTCGAGCCGCAATCCGAGACGGTGTGGCGTCAGGCCGATCGCTTTGCGGTGCCAAGAATCGCGTTCATCAACAAGATGGACCGGCCGGGCGCGGACTTTGGCATGGTGGTCGAGGAGATCCGCACGCGGCTCGGCGCGCGACCGGTGCCCGTGCAGTGGCCGATCGGCGCCGAGGACAAGTTCGAGGGCGTGGTGGATCTGGTCGCTGGCAAGGCCCTGTATTTTTCGGACGACGAGGGCGAGCCGCCGCGTGAGGAGCCGGTCCCGGCCGCCCTGCAAGCCGAGGTGGCGACGGCGCGCGACAAGATGATCGAGGCGGCGGCCGACTTCGACGACGCTCTGGCCACGGCTTTTCTTGAGGGAAAGCCGATCGAGACGGCAGCGCTCAAGGCGGCCATTCGCCGAACAACGATCGGTTGCAAGATCGTTCCTGTGCTGGCGGGTGCGGCGCTGCGCAACAAGGGAGTGCAACCCCTGCTCGATGCGGTGTGCGACTACCTGCCTGCCCCGACCGAGGTGCCACCGGTCACGGGGATCGTGCCCGCAACGCAAGCGACGACGACGCGCGTTCCGGATGACGCCGCGCCGTTCTGCGCGCTCGCCTTCAAGGTCGCGATGGACGAGGGCCGCAAGACCGTCTACCTGCGCATCTACTCCGGGGTGCTGCGGCCGGGCGACGAACTCGGCAATGCGCGGACCGGGCGCAACGAGAAGGTGGCGCGCCTTTTCTCGGTGCATGCGAACCGGCGCGAGCGCATCGAGCGCGCGGGTGCGGGCACGATTGTGGTGGCGATGGGGCTGCGTGACACGGGCACCGGCGACACGCTGTATTCGCCCAAGGCACCCATCATGCTGGATCGCATCGTCGTGCAAGAGCCGGTGATCTCACGCGCCATCGAGCCCAAGACGCAGGCCGAAAAGGAAAAGCTCGACTTTGGTTTATCCAAGCTGGCTGACGAAGATCCGACTTTTCGTTTTGGCGAAGACGCCGAGACCGGGCAGGCCATCATTCGTGGCATGGGCGAGCTGCATCTGGACATCATGGTCGACCGCCTTGCACGCGAGTATGGCGTGGAGGCGAACGTCGGACGGCCACAGGTGGTTTGCCGCGAAACCTTCGCCGGCACTGCGGAAGTCGAGGCGCGATTCGAACGAACGATCGAAGATCAGAAAGTGTTCGGCCACGCCCGCGTCCAGGTGGCACCCCGCACTCGCGGTGGCGGCAACGTGCTGCGCATGGCGCTGCCCAAGGTAGAATCCGTGCCGGGCACGCCCAGAATACCGGAAGCGCCACCCGCGATTCTTGATGCGGCCATGGAAGGCGCTCGGGAAGCCATGCGCTCGGGCCCGCAAGGCTACCCGTTCGAAGACATCGAGGTGGTGATCACCGGCATCGAGTATCGGCCCGACGCGACCAGGCCCATCGGCCAGAAGGCGGCGATGAGCGAGGCCATGCGCGCGGCCTCACGCGAGGCAGGTACGCGCTTGCTCGAGCCGATCATGAAGGTGGAAGTGATCGCGCCCGAGGCCAGCGTGGGCGATGTGCTCGGCGATTTTAACCAGCGGCGGGCGCAGATCGAGGACGTGGGTTTTCGCGGTGCCGAGCGCGTCATCGTCGCCAAGGTGCCGCTGCGGCGCATGTTCGGGTACTCGACCGACCTGCGCTCGGCCACGCAGGGCCGCGCGAATTTCACCATGCA
Organism: uncultured Myxococcales bacterium; assembly: GCA_964431675.1. Lineage (GTDB taxonomy): Bacteria > Myxococcota_A > Polyangia > Fen-1088 > Fen-1088 > CAYSKR01. Next base: position 4,916 of record CAYSKR010000047.1, on the reverse strand, counting down.
ATTCGAGAAGTACGACGCCTGGGAGTGACCAGGTGTAGACTTCGCGTTTCGGTGCAGCGAAATTCCTGGAGGTCATCATGGTGCGCAAGCTGTCGGTGTGCGGATCGTTGTTGCTGTTGGCGTCCGCTCCGGCGCAGGCCCACTTCAAGCTGCTCGTGCCGGCGGACTCGATCATGACCAACGCGATGGGTGATCCGCAGAAGCTCGGGCCGTGTACCCCCGGCACCGCTACGAACATGGTGACCAAGGTCGCGCCGGGATCGAAGCTCAAGCTACGGTGGCGCGAAACCGTGGGGCACCCGGGGCACTACCGCATCTCGATCGGTCCTGATCGCGCGCAGTTCAAGGATCCGGTGGTCACGCCCAAGCCGGGTGACCAGTGTGGCAGCGCCGCGATCCAGGCTGTTCCCGTTGCGCCGACGATTGCCGACGGCCTGTTCGTTCACGCCACCGGGGCGCAGAACACGACCTACGACTACGAGGTCACGGTGCCGACCACGCCCTGCCCCAATTGCACGCTGCAGATCCTCGAATTCATGTCGAGCCACGGGGCCCCATGTTTCTACTACCATTGCGCGAATCTAAATATCACCAACGACCCCGGTGCCGGTGGTGCCGGTGGTGCCGGCACCGGCGGCGTCAGCGGTGGGGCAGGTGGGGCAAGTGGGGCAGGTGGCGGATCCTCCACTGGCACCGGGGGGACCGTTGGCACGGGCAGCGGCGGCACATCTGCGGGCGGTAACAGCGCTGGTGCGGCAGGCGGGCCGGGTGGCGCGAACTCGACCGGGGCCGCAGGGGCAAGTGCAGCGGCAGGTTCGGGCGCTCCGATGGGCGCCCCCGACAGCGCCGGGGGTTGCAGTTGCCGGATCGGCGGCAGCGGCGAGAACGGCGGGGCAAGCACCGGGCTTGCTGGTTTGCTGTCCGTCGTCGGACTCGTCGGCTTGATTCTAGGCCGAAGTTCCCGCCGCATTTTGGCAAAATACGGAACCGCCACCCTGTTTTCCGGCGAGCCCACGGTCGACGGGCCGGCGACGGTCGCGCCCGGCGCCGAGGTCACCGTTGGTGGCGAGCGCATCACCAACCTCGGCTGGTTCAAAGCCGGCGGTAGGTGAGGCACGGCCCGGCGCGCCTCGCTGGCCAGGGGTTCCGTTCGCCGCTACTCTGGGGAGCGATCAGGCAATCGACTACCCCGGAAAGGCCGCGGAGGGCCACCGCGATTCGGGCCGAGTTTCGCCTCGGGATCGTTGCCGCGGCCGCGGCCGCCAGGTTCGCGCGCCCCATCGAGGGTCTCGCGAATCCGCTGACGGAAGCCTTCCTCGAAGCGCGGCACGAGCAAGACCAGCTTGGCCTGCTGCACCGGACTCAAGACCTGGCGCATCGCTTTCATCTTCTCGGTTTCGAGCGCATGGCGTCGGCCGCGGGTCGCCAGAACGCGATCAATGAGCTCACCGATCTTCTTTGCGTCAGGGTTCGGTAAGGCGACAAGGTCACGAAGCGCAGCCATCGTTTCTGCGCGCTCGCGGCCGATCTGCCGCTCCTGATCATCGAACCTGGCCATGAGCGGAAACAGCTTCGCGGCCGTCGCCTCGTCGAGTTTGAGTTCCTCGGTCATCTTCCACATGCGCATGGTCCGCATCTGCGCGATGACTTCTTCACGCAGTTTCTCGTGATCGCCCGGTGGTGCTTGCGCCGAGGCCGGTGCCGCTGCGAGGCCCAAGGCAAACAAGCACGCAGCGAGGTTCGCCAGGTAAGGCCGCAAATTGTGAGTTCGCATGATCAGATGCTGCTGCCTTGCTTGAGTTCGGACCAGACCGCTTGCAACTCGTCCGCCGACAGCAACTCGACTGCTTCGGCCACGCTCAGCGTGGAAGCGTCATCTTCCCCTTCTGCCCTTACCGGAGCGCCGCGCACAAGGCCCTCCGTCCGCGACAGCAACGACTGCAGATCTTCGGTCGTCAGCGTTTCAATCCCAGTTCCCTCAATCTCGCCGTCACCGCCCATCGCGAGGCCAGCGGACACCGCAGCGGTCGCCTCCACGGCAGGCGTCGGGACAAGTTCAGCGACGTGATCAATGCCGTGCCGCAAGGCCACGTAGAACAACAGACCTGCGGCGACCGCGCCAGCAAGTGCGGCGGGCAGCGGCAAGCGCAGCCATGCAAACGCGCGCGATGCGAAGGCGCGCGGGTCGTCGGCCTTGTCGGCGGCGGACGCCACCCGGTCACTCTCCCACGCGGCACCGGTTCGCGCCGCCATCGTCGCGAAAAACGCCTCTCCCGGATCGGGCCGAACCGCGCTCGCCAGCATCAGTTCCCGGACCCGCGGCAAGTCGCGCAGATCTGCGGCCACGCGAAAGCACGACAAGCACGAACGCACATGCTCACTCGCCGCCGACCCCTCGGCCAGCGCCAGGCCCTCGCACAATCGGCCCGTCACTTCTTCACACCATGGTTCCCGACTCACGACTTGCCTACCTTTCCTGAAGCTGGCTGATTGAGCAAGCCACGCAAACGTCGCACGGCGTAATGAAAATTGACCTTGGCCGCGTTCTCGGTCGTCGACATCGCGTGCGCGATTTCGCGAAACGACAACTCTTCATAGACGCGCAGTTCGAGCGTGATGCGCTGCTTGGTCGGCAATTGCTCCACCGCCCGGCGCACCGCATCAGAAGTCTGCGACGCCTCGATGACCGTGTGGGTCTCGGGCTGGTTGGTCTCGTCCGCGAAATTGGCGTCCTCCTCGACGAAGCGCGCGTGGTCGCGCAAATGGTTGAGCGACAGGTTGATGCCGATACGAAACAGCCAGCTGCGAAAGATCTGGGCGTCGCGCAGATCGTGGATCTTCTCCATCACCCGAATGAATGCGCGCTGGGTCACATCGGCGGCCACGTCCCGATCATGCACGTAGCGCAGGCACAGGAAGAAAAGCTGTTTCTGGTGCCGACGCACCAGGGACTCGAAGGCCGCCTTTGAGCCCGCCCGGGCCTGCAGCACGAGTTCTTCGTCGCTGGGTTCTGCCGCGTCTGCCATCGTCGGTCGGCGCTGCGCCAGGAAATCCGGCACCGGTGCGTCGTTCGATTGTCGCATGATGTGGACGAGAGCGAGCATGAGTTCCTGGTTGCGAACCTGTGGACCCACGGCGGACCATGAAAGTTAGGTTGGCCCTGGAATGAATTCCTTTCGTTTCGCCCACAGATGCTATTGTGCGCCTCGAAAAAACTGCGATGGAAACCATCACCCACGACATCCTGATTATTGGCGGCGGTGGGGCGGGGCTGCGGGCGGCGATCGCGATCGGAGAAGAAAATCCGAAGCTGAGCGTTGGCGTGGTCTCGAAGGTCTATCCGATGCGGAGCCACACGGTCTCCGCCGAGGGCGGCGCGGCCGGCGCGATCAAGTCGAACGACAGCGCGGATCTGCACGCCAAGGACACGATCACCGGCGGCGACTGGCTGTCCGATCAGGACGCGGTCGAATACTTCGTCAAGGAAGCCCCGCGCGAGCTCATCCAGCTTGAACACTGGGGCTGCCCGTGGAACCGCGAGCCGAGCGGTGAGGTCGCCGTGCGGCCGTTCGGCGGCATGAAAACCGAACGCACGTGGTTTGCCGCCGACAAGACCGGCTTCCACATGCTGCACACGCTGTTTCAGACGGCGCTCAAGTACAAGAACCTGACCCGTTACGACGAGTGGATCGCCACCAAGCTGCTGGTCGAGGATGGCCGCTGCCAGGGCGTGGCGGCGCTTGAGCTTCTCACCGGAACCGTGCGGCCGATCGTCGCCAAGGCAGTCATCATCACCACCGGCGGCGGCGGGCGCATGTTCCCCTTCACCACCAACGCTGCGGTCAAGACCGGCGACGGCATGGCGATCTGCTACCGCGCGGGCGTGCCATTGAAAGACATGGAGTTCGTGCAGTACCACCCGACCGGCCTGCCGGGCACGGGCATTCTGATCACCGAAGCCGCGCGCGGCGAAGGCGGCATCCTGGTCAACAAGGACGGGTACCGCTACCTGCAAGACTACGAGCTTGGCCAGCCGCTTGATCACATGGATCCCGACTCGGGCCACCCCAAGAAGGCCAACATGGAGCTCGGACCGCGCGACCGGTTGTCGCAGGCCTTCATGAAGGAGTTCGACAAGGGCCGCACGATCAAATCGCCGTACGGCGACGTCGTGCATCTGGATATTCGCCACCTCGGCGAAAAGAAGATCATGAAGAAGATCCCCTTCGTGCGCGAGCTGGCGAAAAACTACGCCGGCATCGATCCGGTGCACGAGCCGATCCCGGTGCGTCCCGTCGTCCACTACATGATGGGCGGCATCGACACCAACATCGATGGCGCGGCGCGGATGCCGGGCCTGTACGCCGCCGGCGAATGCGCCTGCGTGTCGATCAACGGCGCCAACCGGCTGGGTTCGAACTCGCTGACCGAGCTGCTGGTGTTCGGGGCCCGTGCGGCGCGAGCCGCGGTTGCTTACGCGGCAGGCGCTCCGGAGCTCAAACACAGCGCCCTGGCGCTCGCGGCGCAAGACGAGCAGAAGCGCATCGCCTCGCAGTTCATCAACAAGACCACCGGCAAGGAAACCATCGTCGGCATTCGCACCGAGCTGAACAAGACGATGGAAGCAGGTGCCGGTATCTACCGCACCGAGGCGTCGCTGAAAACGACCTGCGACAAGGTCGCCGAGCTGCGTGGCCGCTACCAGGATCTGAAGATCGACGACCACACCATCAGCTTCAACACCGAGCTTGTCGCCGCGCTGGAGCTGGAATCGATGATCGACTGCGCCGAGGCGGTGGCCAGCAGTGCTTTGGCGCGCAAGGAATCGCGCGGCTCGCACCAGCGGACCGATTTCGCAAAGCGCGACGACTTGCGGTATTTGAAACACTCGCTTGCATTCAACGTGGAAGGGGGCC
>CAYSKR010000046.1:0-4166 GCA_964431675.1 uncultured Myxococcales bacterium | reverse complement strand
AGCTGGCAGCAGGGCAAGAATGGGTAGCAATCGGGATCGGCGCATGAAAGCTCCGTCAGCATAATCCTTCTGCGCGACGGGCGGGCGTCTTTCGCGCTACCCTGCCCCGCCATGTCGCCCGGTACACCCGACCGCCTCCTTGATCGCCTGATGGCAGCCTTGCTCGTTCCACGGCAGGGCGGAGGACCGTCATTGGTCATTGCCGCCTACCGGCCTCCGATCGTGGTGCTCGAACTTCCCGATGAAGGGACCGCGGTGGCCATCGTGGATCGTGGCGAGGCTGATCCGACGGACGTGCGGGCCGAGCTCGAGCGCATGCTGTCCCGGCATGAAGCTGGTCTGCTGTTCGTCGTGCTGGTGGGCGGCGCAGACACTGCACGGGCTGCGCTGATCGAGGCTGACCGGCACGCCCCGCACCCCGGCCAGCTCGGAACCTACCACCTGGACAAAAGCGGCAAGATCGCCCACGTGGCTGGCCGACGCCTCCGCCTACTGGCGAAACTTGCACGCGATGTGGCGAACGTGGTGCCGATCGACGCGCCAGAGATCCCGCGCATCATCGCCACCGCCGAGCGCGAGCGCGAAGAGGCCGCCGCGTTCGCCGCGCGACTGGAGAAGCGCCCGGCCCCCATGACCATCGCCATCGGCAGTGCATGCGTCCTCATGCACCTCGTTGCCGTGGCGCTCGTGCCCGCCGGTTCTGCGCAGGACGGCCTCTCCGAAACGTTGCCGGTGCTGTCGCTCGTCCGCCTGGGTGCCAACGGCGCAAGCCTGATCGCGGCCGGCGAGCCCTGGCGCCTGCTGTCGTACGCTTTCCTCCACGCCAACCTGCTGCATCTGATTTTCAACATGGTCGCGCTGGTTAGTTTCGGCGCGTTTCTCGAGGGCCTCGTCGGCTGGCGTCGATACGTCGTGCTGTACGGATCGGCGGCGCTTGGCGGCGGCATCGCAAGCGCCGTCGTCGCCGGACAGCCCCTCTCGGTTGGTGCCTCCGGCGCGATCTGGGGTCTCATGGCGGCCGGACTGGGGATGATCCTTCGTCAGGATGATCTCGTGCCTCGGCGCCTCGCGCTACGTCTGCGCCGCCGATTGCTGAGCGTCCTCGCCATCAACGCCGCCCTGTCCTTCGTCCCGGGCATCGATCTGTTCGCGCACTTCGGCGGTGGCGTGACCGGCTTTGCACTGGCGTTCGTCGGCGTCGCCGGACGCCGGAAGCGAAACCCCGACGAACCCGAGAGCCGAGTGATCCGGATCGCCGCGCACGCCACCCTCGGGGCTCTCGTCGGATCCGTTGCGCTCGCGCTCGTCCTCGGGCGGGCCTGGGTACCCTGACTCGCCTACGACGGCTTCCGCGCCGTGGCGACGTTGGCCACCATGGTTCCACGCACCTCGCCGGTGGCTGCGTCAAGCAGGCGCCCCAGGTGACGGATCGCGGCCTCCTGCAAGCGATCGCGCACCGGCTCTGGCAACTCCGATACCGCGGACGCAATCGGGGTCGCGATGAGCAGACCCGCGGCCTGCTGCGCTCCTTTTTCGAACCCAAGCTGTGCCGACACCACCTCGACCTTCACCTCCGAGAAGCCAGCCTTTTCCAAGGCTTCTTGCAACAGCGCGGCCGACGGAAAGCTGAAGGGAATTTTCATGATGTCGGCCACGCCAGGAGACGTCGCCTCGCGCAGCGCCGCTTCTATCGCCGCGAACGGCATGCACCGTTCGAGCTCGCACCACACCGAGATGGCCACCCGGCCGCCCGGCCGCAAAACGCGCTGCATCTCCACCAGGCCTGCGTGGCGATCCGGGAAAAATTGCAGCCCTTGCTGGCACGTGACAACGTCGAACGCCGCCGAGGCAAGTCCCGTCGGCGCGGCCGGAGCCACCAGGTATTCGACGCTCGCGCCGTCTGGCACCGGTGGTCTTGTCTTCGCGACTTCGATCATCCCCGGCGATATGTCGGCGGCCACCACGCGCCCCTTCGCGCCGACGCGCGCCGCAGCCACGCGCGCCACGGTGCCTGGCCCCGTGGCAACGTCCAGCACGTTTTCTCCTGCCACCAAGCCAATCCGATCGACCAGCTTCTCCGCCCAGGGCAAGAACAAACGCGGAACCATCAGGGCCTGGTAGTGCGCGGGCACCGTCGAACTGAACTTGAACGTCGATTGGTCTGTCGCCATCGCTACCTTGTGCGGTTTGCGCCCATGCGCCGGGCGATCACGAACGCCATTTCCAGCGCCTGCCGGTAATTGAGGCGCGGATCGCACGCCGACAGGTAGTTGCGATCTAGATCGGCCTCGGTCAGACCCGCGCCGATGCACTCGGTGACGTCGTCGCCGGTCAGCTCGAAATGCACGCCCCCCGGATGGGTTCCTGCCGCAGCGTGGACGTCGAAGAACGTCTCGATCTCGCGCAGAATGTCGTTGAAATCGCGCGTCTTGGTGCCACTCGAAAGCACCCGCCCGTTGCCATGCATCGGATCGGACACCCACAGCACGCGCTTGCCCTCGCGTGTGACCGCTTGCACGAGCGGCGGCAGCGCTGCGCCAATCTTGCCCGCACCCATGCGGGTGATCAGCACCAGCTTGCCCGCCTCGTTGGCGGGATTGAGCTGATCGATGATCTGCAACACGTCGTCGGCAGATACGGTCGGCCCAACCTTGATGCCCACCGGGTTGCGCACCCCGCGGAAAAATTCCACGTGCGCACCGTCGACCGCGCGCGTGCGCTCGCCAATCCACGGCAGGTGCGTGGTCAGATCGTAGAACCCGTCGCGCCGCGGAACCTGGCGCGTCTGGGCGGCTTCGTAGTGCAGCGACAGGCCCTCGTGGCTGGCAAAAAATTCCACCCGCGTCAGATCGTCGACGCTGGTTTCTCCGAGCGCCTCCATGAAGCGCAGCGCAAGGCCGAGTTCCTGCACCATCCGGTGGTATTCCTCGCGCAGCGTCGGCGACAGATCCGCGCGCGACAGCGACGACAGATCCCAGAACTCCGGGTGGTGCATGTCGGCAAAACCACCCGCCGCCAGCGAGCGCACGAAGTTCAGCGTGACCGCCGCATGCAGGTACGCCTGCACCAGCAGATCCGGATCGGGCGCACGCGCCGCGGCCGAGAATTCTTGTCGGTTGACCAGATCGCCGAAGTAACTTGGCAACGCCACGCCGTTCTTCACCTCGGTCGGGCTTGAGCGCGGCTTGGCGTACTGCCCGGCGAAACGGCCCACGCGGATGACGGGCTTGCCCGCCGCGTGGACCAGCACCAGCGACATCTGCAGCAGAATCTTCAGCTTGGCCGACAACACTTCGGGTCGGCAATCGGCGAACGTCTCGGCGCAGTCCCCACCTTGCAGCAAGAAGCGCTTGCCGTCCTGCGCCTGTGCGATCAAATCGCGAAGCCGCTCAACCTCCCACGACGTGACCAGCGGCGGCAACGTGTGCAAACGCGCCAGCGCTGTGTCGGTGGCGGCTTGGTCCGGATACGAGATGCCCTGTGCTTGCGGCCGCGACTGCCACGACGTTGGCGTCCACGCGGGCGACTTCGATTCCTCCGTGGGAACGCTCGTCGATAGCGACGTGGGCAGTCCGGCAACGATTCGAGACACGGCGGCGCCAGTGTACGTGCTAGTTGGCGCTGAGCCAATATGGTGGCAAAGTAAAAGCGTGAACTACAAGAATCCTGGCATGTCCAAGCGCCAAAAGGAGATGGCCCGCGCGCAGTGGCAAAAAGACAAACTGGCACGCAAGGCACAGCGGGCACGGGACAAAGAAGACGGCGTCGTTTCGGACGATCCGGAGCAAGCGGCGATGGATCTGGCCGCGGAGCAGGGCATTGATGGCGCAACCGGACTGCCATTGAGTCCCGAAGCTGCGGCAGCCTTCGCGGCCTCCAGAGCCCCCGTCACGCCCGCCTCCCCGACCCCCGAAGCGGCATTGAGCGAAGCCGTCACAGTGGCAACCGCGAAAGCCTGACACGCCGCCCCCCCAGCAGGGAACAGCTTCGGCGAGATGCGCGCCCTCAAGGCGGGACGCGGCCGCTGCGAGACTTTGCACCTTGAACGCCCTATCCCCGCATCCCCGCCGCGGGCGGCGCGCTACTCTTGGGCAGCTTCTCTCGCTGCCTTCAACAGATCGTCATGGGGCAAAGTGGTCCTTGGGTCCGACTCCGGCGGATTGGCG
>CAYSKR010000045.1:0-4049 GCA_964431675.1 uncultured Myxococcales bacterium | reverse complement strand
TCGAGAGAGAAAGAAATAAAAAGATGGCGTAGAGAGAAAAAGAACACCCTGGTCCATGGCATGAACCCTGAATGGGAAGACCTGAGCAAAGAATGGCATTAGATTTCTCGCTGCGCTCGAAATGACAGATGATGCTTCGGGATTGGGGTCAAGATTCCTGACGAGGAAATGAAGCGTCTCAATATCCAGCGTAATCCATTCGCGGTCATGACCGCTAAGGCTTGCCCTTGAACTGGGCGAAGATCTTGTCAGCGTTGGTCGTGTAGACCTTCTTCAAGATCTTGGCGGGCAGTTGCAGCCCGTAGATCTTCCACCGCCCTTGTTGCGGGTATCCATCGTAGGGGAAGTATTCATCGCCGGTTTCCAGCCAGCGGAAATAGTTGGCGTAGATCGCTTCCTCGGGAAGTTTCACATCGGTGCCGAACATGATGCGATCCTGATACTTGGTGAAAAACTCGGTTGATCGCCGTGGCTGTCGGCCAAGCTCAGCCTGGCGCGCGGCAAACTCGACCGCCACGTTGGGCAGCTTGTCGAGCATGGAACCGACGTAGTCGAGATCCTCGGCCCCGCCGCCCGTGTGCAGCGCCACCCAGATCGTCTTTGGATGCTTGGCGAACACTCGGTCGCGCGCGTCGATGAGTCCTTTGTTCGACGGAAAGTCCTTGCCGTGAAAGCTCCAGTCGGGGTGGTCGAGCAACTCTTCGTAGCGTTCGTTGATCGCGTCGGTGGGGAGGAAGAACGCCTCCGGATCGCTGATGTGGATGGCCACCGGGATGCCGAGCATGCCGCATTCGGCCCAGATTGGATCGAGAGCCGGATCGTCGACGGCGACGAGCTTCCCGGTGCTCTTGTAACGGGTGCCGAGCCCGAGATTCTTCAGTATCTTGAGACCACGCGCGCCGCGCGCCACGGCGTCCCTGATCTGTGCCGCCATCTTCTGCCCGAAGTCGGGTTCGTCGACGCGGCTCCAATCGACCAGGGTGAACGCAACAAAACGTCCGGGGTAGGGCTTGACGAACCTGTCGACCATTTTGGTCAGCGCTTCGCCCCAGCCCGAGGTCAGCATTACCATGGTGCGCAAATTGATCTTGTCCATGCTTTCGATCATTTTCGCCGGGTCGCCGCTCATGTTGACGTGGGTGTGAAAATCGACGACCGGGTACTTGGCCCGCGGCACGAGGTGTTCCTTTGCGTGCATCATGGACTTGGGCTTGAAGTCCTTGAGCAGCAGGGTGTTTTCCTGGCGGGGCGGACGGGCGCGGGGACTCGGGACCGAAGCGTTCGCGGCGGGTGCCAGCGCGGGCACCGGGGCGGCTTTCGCGGCGGGCACCGCAGGTGGGCTATCGGCCGTCGCCACCCCGTGCAGGCACAGCGTCCCAAAGACGCCAATGCTCAAGACGGTTGCCAGAATCAGGAGTTTTCTACCGTGGGTTCGCATGGTGCCGATGTCTACCCGGAGCGTCGGCTTTCTGTCCAGCAGTTCTTGGGTCGCGGTCCGACGTTCCCGGCCACGCGGGTCGTGCTACTGTGCGGTCGTTCAACTAGGAGATCGTCATGAATCGCAGAACGTTCATCGAGCTGGCAGGTGCGGGGATTGCGACCGTTTCGCTTCGGAGCACGTCGGCCATCGCCGCCAGGGCGGAAAAATCCGGCAAGGCGAAAAAGAGTAGCGCCGAAAAGGCGAAGCCGTTCCAGGTGACGCTGGGCATTCAAAGCTACAGCTTCAAGGACCGCCCCCTCGACGATGCAATCGAGGGCATGAAGGCCGCGGGACTGACCACGGTGGAACTGTGGCAGGGTCACCTTGAGCCGAAGAACCCGGCGAACCTGGACCCCAAGGTAAAAAAAACCGACGACCGGAAGCGCAGCGAAGCAGCGCTGCGCCAGTGGCGCATCGAGACCCCCTCATCCTTCTTCAAGGACGTCGCCGCCAAGTTCAAGCAGGCGGGAATCTCGATCTACGCCTACAACTACAGCTTCAAGGACAACTTCTCGGACGAGGAGATCGACCACGGCTTCCGCCACGCCACCGGGCTCGGTGCCACCGTCATCACGGCGTCCGCCAACCAGCAGACGGTGGCTCGCATCGCGCCCTTCGCGGCGAAGCACAAGATGAAGGTCGGGTTGCACAACCACTCCAACATCAAGCCCAACGAGTTCGCCACCCCCGATGATTTCAAGCAGGCCGTGCAGGGCAAGGACCGCGAGTTCATCGCCTTCAACCTGGACATCGGCCACTTTGTGGCCGCAGGCTTCGATCCGGTGGCCTTTCTCAAGGAAAACCACCAACGCATCGTGACCTTGCACATCAAGGACCGAAAGAAGGAACAGGGCCCAGTGGTAGCCTTTGGCGAAGGTGACACGCCCATCAAGGACATCCTTTTGATGCTTCGCGACAACAAGTGGGCCATTCCCGGCAACATCGAATACGAGTACAATGGCACCGACACCATCGCCGAGGTCAAGAAGTGCCTTGAGTTCTGCCAGCGTGTGCTCGCTGGCTGATTTTCCAGAGCAACAGCCAAGTCCTTGGGCCGGATGGCGCGTCGTGTCGTGCGGCGACCGCGCAGGTGTAACGACCAGTGTGAGGTGGATATGAGAAATATCACTAGCCAGACGGGAGGTACATTGGCAGAATCGCTCTCGGGCCGTTCATCGTAAAGAAAGGGACAGATGAAAAATCAGACTTCCTTGACTACGACTACACTCGCGATCCTCTTGGCTGCAGCGCCGCTGGCGTGCAGCGGAGTCAGTGGCGGACCAGACCCGCGGGATGATGGGGGGACCGACGCGTTGACTGGTGCCGGGTCCGGGAACATGGGCGTCGGCACCGGCGGCGTCGGCACCGGCGGCGCGGGTCCGGTCGGGCAAGGCGGAGCTGCCACGCCAGGCACGGGAGGTGCTGGCGGAGGAACGACTCCTGGTACCGGCGGCGCGGTCGCGCCGGGCGCGTGTGTGCCTCGGCGGCCTCCGAATCACATATCGGACGTCGTGTTTGCGGACCAGAAGCCGCTGACCTGGGACTTGACCGTCGCGCCAGCGGATTGGACGAACCTGCTCAACAACGTCTGGAAGATCGATGCAGACGGGGAGTACGTTCCCGCGATGCTGAAGGTCGGTGCCGAGGTCGCCATCAAGGTGGGCGTCAGGTTCAAGGGAGCCTTCGGCAGCTGGCAGGATTGTTTTGATCGCAGCGCGGGCAAGACGGAGCCCTATGCGCTCAAGCTGGTGAACGGAGTCCCGGCGTGCCGAAAGATTTCCTACAAGATTTCCTTCAACGAGTACGTCCCGAAGCAACGCTTTCATGGTCTCAAGAAGATCAACCTGCACGCGCACGGAATCGACCAGCAGGGCGACCTTTCGCACCTGCGTGAGCGCATGGCGTACTGGGTGTTCGATCAGATGGGCATTCCTGCGCCGCGATCAGCGTTCGCGAAGGTGACGCTTGGCGGGAAATACAACGTTGCCTACACGGGCCTGTTCGCGTTGACCGAAATCATCGACGGCGACTTCACCGATTATTGGTTTGGTCCAGGCTGCGGCAACGGCAACCTGTACAAAGAGGTCTGGCCCATCACCAACGATCCGAAGTACTATGTCGGCAACGTCTACAAGGAGCCGAACTGGAAGTATGGCAGCGGCGGGCAGAAGACCAACGAGCCCGATCCGACCAAGCCGATGAAGGTGGTGGTTCCACCAACGAAAATCATTGCCTTCTGGAACGCGATGATTGCCGCGTACAAGGTGAGTCCGGCGGAGGGGGCGAAGGTTGTCGATGCCTGGATGGACGCGAAGTACATGACCAGGTACCTGACAGTCGACCGTGGCGTTTACGCTTTCGACGGGGCGACCATGTGTTACAAGAACCAGGGTGCGAACGGCAGTGGATGCGGGGGGCACAATTTCTACCTGTACGAGTCGCCCGCACCGGGCGAGAACCGCATCTGGGTGATTCCATGGGATTTGGAGACGTCGCTGGTCCGGCCGGGTGACCCATGGTCCCTGCCGCGCGGGGCCAATGGTGCTCCCGCCGACCAGGCCAAGGAATG
>CAYSKR010000044.1:0-14410 GCA_964431675.1 uncultured Myxococcales bacterium | reverse complement strand
ACGAAAGGAGCTGGCTTCGCCGCACGGGTCGCTGCACCTTCAGGCGCGATGAGGCCTGGCGCGGCTTGTTCACCCGGCTTGGCTTTCGCATGCTGTTTGGGCGCTCGCTCTCGCGCTTCCGCGACCTGGGGTATCCGGTGGCGCGCTCGTTCTATGTCCTGAAAGCCGCTGCCCCTCCCCAAGGGGTCCGGAAATAGACGGGGCGGTCGCGGGCCGCTAACGTCAAGCTGTGGCTGGAACCCTCCGATCGTCGGCGAGCGTCAGCGTTGCGATCCTGACCTCGCGGGTGCTCGGGGTCGTGCGCGACTCCCTGTTTTCCGCGGTCTTTGGGGTCGGGGCCTTGACCGACGCCTACCGCGCCGCGTTTCAGATCCCGAACCTGTTGCGTGATCTGTTTGCCGAGGGCGCGTTGTCGAGCGCCTTCGTGCCGACTTTTTCCGAAGCCCTCACTACCGATGGCAAAGAGCGGGCCTACCGCCTCGGCAACAGCGTCCTGTCCGGCGTGGCGCTGGTGACGGGCTTGCTTGTGATCGTCGGCTTTGTGTTTTCCGACGGGTTGGTCTCGATCATCGGTGGCGCATCTGCAGATGCGGCCAAGATGGCGCACGCGGCGACGCTGACCCGCATCATGATGCCGGTTCTGACCCTCGTCAGCATCAGCGCGGTTTTCATGGGCATGCTCAATGCTCAGCGGCGCTACGCGGTTCCGGCGTTCGCCCCTGCGCTGTTCAACGTGGTCAGCATTCTTTGCGGCGCGGCGTTGTGGTTGCTGTCCCTGGACGACTGGTCGTCGATGCTGGTGTTCAGCGCGGCGACCACGCTTGCTGCCGGGGTGCAGGCGGGATGCCAGTTGCCGGCATTGTTTTCTCTCGGATGGCGCCCGCGGCTCGCTCTTCGTGGAATGCTCGCCGATCCCGGGGTGCGGCGCATCGTGAGACTGATGGTCCCCTCGGTGGTGGGCCTTGCCGCGATCCAGATCAACGTCCTGGTGAACACGCGATTTGCTTGGGAACTCGGCGACGGCCCCCAGACCCTGCTGGGCAACGCTTTTCGGCTGTTCTATCTGCCCATCGGACTGTTTGGCGTGGCGCTGGCGACGGTGACAACCGCACGTGTTTCTGAGGACGCCGCGCGCGGCGATCGAGCCGCCGTGCGCGAGCGGGTTCTTGAAGGGGCGCGAGGGGTGTGGATGCTGTCCTCGGCCAGCGCCGTCGGTCTGATTTTATTGGCCGAGCCGGTCGTGGCGATGTTGTTCGAGCATGGCCGTTTTACCGCCGCCGATACCGCGCAAACCGTGCCCATCGTGCAGGCCTTCGTGCTCGGGGTGCTGCCGTACAGCCTGGTGAAGGTGTACGCGCCGGCGTTTTACGCGCTCGACCGATCGCGCATTCCCATGTTCGCGTCCATCGCCGCCGTGGCGGTGAATCTGGTGTTCAACTTTCTGACGTATCGTTCGCTCGGCGCACCCGGGCTGGCCCTGGGCACCACTCTCGGGGCTCTGGTCAACGTCGCCATTTTGCGCATCGCGTTTGGGCGTCTGCTGGGCAAGGATGGGGCGGCGTCGGTTCGACTGCGCAGCATGGTCGTCCTGGTGGCCGGGAATCTCGTGCTCGCTGGCGTGGTCGCTGGCGCATGGACGCTCGGGCAACTGGCGCTGGGCGGATGCCGGGACGGTGGCATGTCCGCTCGAGCGCTGGGCTTCGTGGCCGCGGCTTTCCTGTTTGCGACCATCGCAGTGGGGTTCGCGGCTTACACGGCGGCGCTCGGATTTCTCGGGCATCCGGGTGCGCGCGAGCTTGGCGCCTTGCCTGGAAAGCTGTGGGCGCGCGTCAGACGGCGCTAGCTTTTCTCGCCGTTGGTCGTGAATTGCAGTCCCATCCCGTGCGGTAGCTACGCTGTGGATTGGTCCGGCAACCGGAACAGTCTACGCGCGTTGGCCGACGTGACGTGCGCGGCTTGTTCGAATCCGATGCCGCGCAGGGCGGCCAGACACTTGACCGTTTCAACGATGTACGAGGGCTCGTTGCGCTTGCCCCGAAAAGGCACCGGTGCCAGGTAGGGCGCGTCGGTCTCGGCCATGATGCTGTCCGCGGGTGCGGCGGCGGCCGCCTCGCGAATCGGGGCGGCATTCTTGAACGTGAGGATGCCGCTGAAAGACAGATGAAACCCGAGGTCGAGGTAGGGAATCGCCTGCACCGTGGTGCCGGTGAAGCAATGAATCACGCCACCGACGTCGTTGGCCTTCTCCTCGCGGAGGATCCTGGCGGCGTCGTCGTGCGCGTCGCGGATGTGGCAGATGATGGGCAAACGGGCGCTGCGGGCGAGGGCGATGAAGCGGCGGAAGGCGGCTTCTTGCACGTCGCGGGGCGAGTGATCGTAGTGGTAATCAAGGCCGGTTTCGCCGATGCCCACGACCCGCGGGGCGCGTGCCAGTTCAAAGAGCGCCGTCCAGTCCGCTTCCGCCATGCCCGCGACATCGTGCGGATGCACGCCCACGGACGCGAAGACGTCAGGCTCGGCGGCCGCGAGGGCCGTGGCACCTCGCGCGGAGGTCAGATCGCTGCCGGCGCCGATGCACACCATCGCGGCGATGCCAGCCTGGCGGGCGCGTTCGAGCACGGCCGGCAACTCGCCCTTGTAGTCCTCGAAATCAAGATGACAGTGTGAGTCGACGATGGCGGGCAGCACGGGGCAAGTCCGATCAGCTTTTCGCCGCGGTTTGCGCTTTGTGGAAGGCTTCGAGCAGATCGGTCGCCGCGCGCTGACCCTCGGCAACGTCGGGCTCGTCAAATGGATTGACGCCGATGGAAGCGGCCGCGACGGCGGTGGCGAACTCCCAGCGAAAAAACTCGCCACCGAGGTCGTGCAAGTCCGGAACGGAGTAGCGCAAGATCGGGTGGCCAGCGCCTTGCAATGCAAGGACGGGTTCGTCCGGAGCGGCCGGTGTGCCACCTTCGAGATCAATAAACACGAACTGCCGATCCGGTGCGTAAGCCTCCGGGGGACCCAACGTTTCGTCCGTCACCGGCAATATGCCCTTGCCATGCTTGCCGAGCGATCCGGCAACAAGTTGCTCGATCCAGGCGGCGAGCGGTGCAATTTCCGGCGACATGATCACGGTCAGTTTGTCGCGGCCGAACTTTGCCAGCGCCGCCATGCGTGCGCCAAGAATAGCCCCCGGGTTCTTGGCTGCCGCTCCATCGTGGCACGCGTTGGCCATCCGTCGCGCGCTCGCCACCAGGCCCAGCAGATCGACCCCCAGCAGGGCGGCAGGCAAGAGGCCGGCGAAACTCAGCGCCGAGTAGCGTGGTCCCACGGTCTCGTCGTCAATGAAAACTCGGCGGTAGCCGCGTTGTTTGGCCCTCGCGGCCAGCGGTGTTTTTGAGTTGGTGATGGCCGCGAAGTGTTGCGCGGCCGCCGGGGTGCCAAGGCGCTTGCCAGCGAGCGTCCAGAGCGCCCCTTCAAGCGCGGCGGCCTCGATGCTGCCGCCATGCTGGTCGGCGATGACGATCAGCGTCCTGGTAACATCGATCGAGCTTTCAGTTGCGGCCCCGGCGTCGGGATCGGTGGCGTCGATAACCCGGAGGGCAAGCCCGTGTCCCGTCTTGGCGGGAAAGATCCGGGCGAGTGCTTGCGCGGCCAGAGAGTTTCCGCCAAGGCCGATCCAGAGGGCCTCGGTGAACCCGTCGCGCTGCGCGTGGGCGGCAAAATCGCTCAGGGTGTGCAATTCGGCAGCGCTGCGTTCCGGCGCGTCGAGCCATCCTTGCTGCCCGCGAATCGAGTCAGCCACCGGCGTACTCGCGTCAGGCACGAAGACCGTCGGGTCGCGTTTCCAGATCGACCGAACGACCTCACGGCGCTGCAGAAATGCCAGCTCTGCGTCGATCGCGTGCGCGGCCCCCTCGGCTTTTTCGATCCCCGCAATCTTGGCCAGACGCAGAACGTGGCGACCGCGTTCAAACGGGGTGGTCAAGAAGGTATCGAGGATGGCGATGGCCTCGGATTCCTGGACCAGGCGGGCACCGATGCAGACGACATTAACGTCGTTGTGGGCACGGCATAGGCGCGCCGATTCCACGTTCCAGGGTTGCGCTGCCCGGATGCCGCGCACCTTGTTGGCCGCGATGCACACGCCAACGCCTGATCCGCAGACGAGAAGTCCGTACGATCCGGGATCCCGGCGCACCGCGTGCGAAACCGCTGCGGCGTGATCGGGATAGTCGCAGGAGAGCTCTTGCTCGGGGCCGAGGTCGACCAGCTCGTGGCCTTGACCGCGCAGGTGATCGGCCAGGCGGCTGCGCAAGCGCACGCCGGCATGATCGCTTCCCGCGTAGATCTTCAATGGCCCTCTCGCCGCCTTGGCGAGCCCAAAGGATGTCAGCTACCGTCGGTGATGTAAAGCGCCTACACTGCGGCGCGCCACCGGTTCGCCATGAAAATCGCCACCTGGAACGTCAACTCGATTCGCAAGCGGATGCCGCGCCTGCAAGCGTGGCTGCAAGCCGAGAACCCCGACGTGCTGTGCTTGCAGGAAACCAAGGTCGAGGATTCGGCGTTTCCCCGGGCAGACATCGAGGGCCTTGGCTACCAGATCGCGTTTTTTGGCCAGCGCACCTACAACGGCGTCGCCATCCTCGCTCGGGCGGCAATTTCGCAAGTGACCCGTGGATTCGGGGATGCGTCGCTCGATGCCGAGGCGCGTTTTCTGGCTGGCACTGTCGAGGGGGTGCGCGTGGTCAGTGCGTACGTGCCGAACGGACAGGCGGTCGGCAGCGAAAAGTTTCGCTACAAGCTTGACTGGCTTGCACGATGCCGGACGTGGCTCGCGGCCAACGTGTCGCCGACGCAGCCGCTGGCGCTGTGCGGGGATTTCAACGTGGCACCCGAAGACCGGGACGTTTGCGATCCTGAGCTTTGGCAGGACCAGATCCTGTGCCATCCCGACGAGCGGGCCGCGTTCGCAGCGCTGGTCAACACCGGGCTGCAAGATGTGTTGCGTCGGCATCATGCCGAGCCCGGGATGTTTTCCTGGTGGGACTATCGCCAGCTCTCGTTTCCCAAAAACCAGGGACTGCGCATCGATCACATCCTGGCGACGTCGGCGCTCGCGGGCCGATCGACCGACGCCTTCATTGACCGAAACGCGCGCAAGGGTCCGGAGCCGTCGGACCACGCTCCGGTCGTGGCGATATTTTCTTGGCCCCCCGTCTCCGGTAAGCACCCGGCATAAACCATTCTAGCTTGGCGATTGACCCGTCGGTGCCGAGCGAGTACCTTCGTCCTCGTTCATGGGTCGTGAAGAGCATATTGAGTTCCAGGGCCGGGTGATCGAAGTTTTGCCCGCCGGCAACTTCAAGATCGAGCTCGAGAATGGCCATCAGGTTCTGGCGCACCTGGGCGGGAAGCTTCGCAAACACCGCATCCGCGTCGTGCTCGGTGACAAGGTCACCGTGGCGCTGACGCCGTATGATCCGAACCGTGGAATCGTCGTCTATCGCGGCTAGTCTGGGCGTCTGGGTGGGCTGCGCGGTGCCCGGAGGCTGGACGTGATCGCCGTCGTCGTTGCCATGCTGGGGCCGCTGCTGGCGCAGGTGCCGCCGCCAACGCCCGCCGACACGTCGCGATCGGTCGCGCCGCTGGTGGATCGCATCAAGGCTTCCGTTGTCAGCATCCAGAGCAGCAAAGTCGTGCGCCGTTTCGTGCCGGAGGATCCGTTCGCCCGCGCGTTTCGCGACTTCGGCGGTGGCGGTGGGAGCCGCCGGGAGCAAACTCAACAGGGCCTCGGTTCGGGCTTCGTGGTCGATGCGGCGCAGGGGATTGTCTACACCAACAACCACGTCATCGCCGGTGCCGACGAGGTTCGCGTGGTGCTGGCGGACGAGCGTGTCTTCGAGGCGCAGATCCGAGGTGCCGACCCAAGAACGGACGTGGCGGTGGTTCAGATTCTGCACCCGCCCAAGGATCTGCGCGCGGTGCGGTTTGGCGACTCCGAGCGGGTTCGCGTCGGTGACTACGTCCTGGCCATCGGCAACCCCCTGGGTCTGGGCCAGACCGTCACGATGGGGATCGTCAGCGCCAAGAATCGAACCGTGGGCAAGCTGGTCGACTACGAGGACTTCATCCAGACTGACGCGGCGATCAACCAGGGCAATTCGGGCGGGCCGCTGTTCAACTTCGACGGCGACGTCATCGGCATCAACTCGGCCATCCTGAACCCCGCCATGGCGATGAACGTCGGCTTCGCCATCCCGATCAACCTGGCCAAGCAGATCGCGCGGCAACTCGTCACCAAGGGAAGGGTCGCGCGCGGTTATCTGGGCGTTCAGACCACCGACGTGTCGGCGCAAGAGGGGCGTCGCCTGGGCAACGCCGCGGGCGGTGCTGCGCTGGTCAATCGAGTCGAGCCGCGCTCACCTGCGGCGGCGGCGGGCCTGCAACCAAACGACGTCATCGTCGACGTGGCGGACAGGCGGGTGGACAGCTCGGCGCGGCTCAGTCAGATCGTGGCGTCGCGGGCTCCCGGAGAAACCGTGCCTCTCGTCGCCTACCGGGGTGGCCGTCGCCTGGAAGTGCCGGTGACCCTGGCCACCAACGAGGTTTTGTTGCGTGGGATCGCGGTGCTGGGCATGTCGGTCGAGCCCGTGGCGCAGCAGGAGCTGGGTGATCTGGAGGTTCGCGCGGCCTTGCGTGTGCTCGGCGTCGAGGGTCGCAGCGTCGCGGCGGGCTCCCTGCGCGAAGGCGACATCATCACCGGAATTCAACTTCGGGGTGGCATGCATCCCGCCACCGTGGAAAACCTGCAAGTTCTCGCCCAAGATCTCGAACGCGGGCGTCCGGGCGGGCTGATTCTTTTGCGGGGTGGGTATCCCTACGTCCTGCGCCTGGGCTGAAGAGGTTACCAGAAATCTACTGCGCGCCCGGCCTGCTGCGTCACGGGTCCTCCCGCTCCTTGCATGCCGGGCTGCTCGTGACGATTTCTGGACACCTCTTGAGACCCCGGTCCGCTTCCTGTGGCGTGGTAACTTAAAGGTATGATCGCCGCCAAGGACTTACTGCCGCCGGAGCAGCAAGGTCGGGCTGCGCCCAGCCCCGAGCCATCCGCGTCCGTCAAGCCGGTCGTGAGTTCTGCTGACCTCCTCCACACCGAGTTGCTGGACGGCCTGTTCTGGCAGCGGATGCCATCATACGCGCAGGTGACCGAGGCCGAGTTCCTCGATCACAACTGGCAAGCGAAACACTCGATCACCAACGTGCCCAAGTTGCTCGCGGCGCTCAAGGGCGTGGTCTCCGACGGGTTCATCAAGGACGCCGAGGATGGATTCCGTCACGCTCCGATGGCGGTTCGGGTGTCGCCCTACTTGCTGTCGCTCATAGACTGGTCGAATCCGTACGAAGATCCCCTGCGCATTCAGTTCATTCCGGTGGCCTCCCGGCACCTGCCGGATCACCCGCGCCTGGATCTAGATTCGTTGCACGAGCGTGCCGACATGCCCGTCCCCGGCTTGACCCACCGGTACGTCGACAAGGCGCTGTTTCTGGCCCTCGACACCTGCCCCGTGTACTGCCGTTTTTGCACGCGCAGCTACGCGGTGGGCCTCGACACCGAGGATGTGACCAAGTTCAAACTGCGCGTCAACAGCGATCGCTGGCAGAAGTCGTTCGACTACATCGCGTCCAGGCCAGAGCTGGAGGACATCGTCATTTCGGGCGGCGACGTGTACCAGTTGCGCGCCGAGCAGATCACCCAGATCGGCGAGACGCTTCTGGCGATACCGCACGTTCGCCGATTTCGCTATGCCAGCAAGGGTGCCGCGGTCATGCCGCAGAAGATCCTCACCGATCATGCCTGGACCGACGCGCTGACCCGGGTGGTCGAGGCGGGACGGAAGCTGCACAAGGAAGTGGTCTTTCACACGCACTTCAACCACCCGAACGAGGTCACGGCGATCACCCGGAAGGCCATGGATCTGTTGTTCGAGCGCGGCATCACCGTTCGCAACCAGACGGTCCTGGTGCGCGGGGTCAACGACACGCCGACGGTTCAGGTGCTGCTGGCGCGGCGCCTCGGCCACGTCAACGTCCACCCGTACTACGTCTACATGCACGATCTTGTGAAGGGCGTCGAAGATCTGCGGACAACCTTGCAGACGGGCCTCGACATCGAGAAACATCTGCGCGGAGCCACCGCGGGCTTCAACACGCCGCTGGTGGTGGTCGACGCCCCGGGCGGAGGTGGCAAGCGGGACGCCCATTCGTTCGAGCACTACGACAGAACCACCGGGATCTCGGTCTACACCAGTCCTTCGGTGCATCCGGGGACGTATTACTGCTACTTCGACCCCATCGATTTGCTGCCGCCGCAGGGCCAGGCGCGCTGGGCCGATCCAGGTGTACACGCGGGCATGATTGAAGAAGCGCTCGCCCGGGCCCGATCCGGTCGCTGAACGAGCGATTCAAGGTTCACGCCGTGCCGAGATCGGGTAGTCTCTCGCCCGACTTGGAGGTGCCCGGTGGCTGAACGCGCGCAACTGATCGTCGACGGAAAAACACTCGATCTGCCCATCGTGGTCGGCAGCGAGAACGAGAAGGGCGTGGACATCCGGAATCTGCGCGCTCAAACGGGTGTGGTGACCCTGGATCAGGGGTACATGAACACCGGATCGACGACCAGCTCGATCACGTACCTCGACGGCGAAGCCGGCGTGTTGCGCTACCGCGGCCTTCCCATCGAAGAGCTGGCTGAAAAGTGTACGTTTGTCGAGGTGGCCTACCTGCTCATCCACGGCAAGCTGCCCAACCAGACCGAGCTGTCCGCGTTTTCGAATTTGCTCACGCGTCACTCCATGCTCCACGAGGACATGAAGCGGTTCTTCGACGGCTACCCGAGCACGGCGCACCCGATGGCGATCCTGTCGGCGATGGTCTGCTCGCTGTCGAGCTTCCACCCCGAGGCGGTCAATGTGAAGAACCGCAACGAGTTCGACATCACCACGGGCAGGCTGCTGGCCAAGGTGCGCACGATCGCGGCCTATTCGTACAAGAAGTCGATCGGTCAGCCGCCGGTGTACCCGAAGAACTCGCTGTCGTACTGCGCGAACTTCTTGAACATGATGTTTTCGGTGCCGGCGGAACCGTACGAGATCGACGAGGATATCGTCCGCACGCTGAACATGATTTTCATTTTGCACGCCGACCACGAGCAAAACTGCAGCACGTCGACCGTGCGCATGGTCGGCAGCGCGCACTCGAATCTGTACGCCTCGGTTGCGGCCGGAATTCTGGCGCTGTGGGGTCCGCTGCACGGCGGGGCGAACGTGGAAGTTCTCGAGATGCTCGAAGACATCCAGAAGGACGGCGGCGACGTGAACCGCTTCGTCGAGCTGGCCAAGAAGAAGGATTCGGGCTTTCGCTTGATGGGCTTCGGGCACCGCGTTTACAAGAATTACGATCCGCGCGCCAAGATCATCAAGGCGGCCTGCGACCGGGTGCTGGCGCGCATTCGCCGTCCTGATCCGTTGCTGGACGTTGCGCGCAAGCTAGAAGAAGTGGCGTTGCGAGATCCATACTTCGTCGAGCGGAAGCTGTACCCGAACGTCGACTTTTATAGCGGCATCATCATGCGGGCCATCGGGATTCCCACCAACATGTTCACCGTCATGTTTGCCATCGGTCGCCTGCCGGGCTGGATCGCCCACTGGCGCGAGATGATGGACGATCCGAACTCGAAGATTGCTCGTCCACGCCAGATCTACACCGGGCCGAAGCTCACGCATTTCGTGCCGATGGAAGAGCGCAAGTAGCGTTCCTGTAACCGTTTCCTCAGCGCGACGCCGCAGCCCACGCCGCGAGTTCGGCCAGGACGGGGGCGGGAACCTTCCCCTGCCACTGGTCGCACAGCCAGGCCATGGGTGTCTTGAGCGCGGGCAAAGGGTCGGCACCAGGCAACATCGCAACGCAGGACTCGCGCAGCCACGCGAGCACATCGTCGGTGCGAGACAGTCGGCCGGAGGCCAGTTCCGCCGCGAGGCGGGGCACGATGTCTTTCTCGAATTCGATCTTGCGATCGAGTTCGATGATGTCGGTCAGCATCAAGCCGACTTCTCCCAGCGACAGATCGAGAGTGGCCAGCAGATCGTTGTAGATCGATCGTGCTGCGGCGTCGGCTTCGACGCGGAGTGCGTCGAGCAACGCCATTCCCTTCGCGGTGGGAATCGGCTGCCCGGGATCGGGCAGTAGCTGGCAATAGAACTTCAATTTGGGTTCGGTTCCTGAGGGACGCACGGTGATGACGAAGCGCGCCGTGAACAGTTGCACCACGTTGCGCGGCAGGCGCTCGCTCTCGCTGACCAGGGGACCGAACGTCTTTTCATCCCAGTAGTCGGCGACGCGCGTGACGGCGTGGCCAGCGAGGGTGCGGGGTGGGTGGCTGCGCAGGCGCGCCATGACGCGATCTTTGCGCTCCATGCCGACGGCGCCCGCCATCATCAAAGATCGGCTGACGGTGTCGAAGCCGCCAAGCTCTTCCAGGATGGCAATGTAATAATCGAGCAGCGTCTTGCCCTCGGCCGTGAGGCGCTGGTGCAGGCCCGCGAGCAGCGCGCAGGCCGGGGCCGCATCCTTGTCGAGGATATCCGGTAGCGCGATCACGCCGTGGCTCTCTTCGGCGGCAAGCACCAGCTCGTCCGGCTTGCGCTTGATGTCGCGGTAACTTCCCGTGCGCTGCAAGCGTTTGAGGACGTCGGCCACGTACTTGAACCCGACCAGCAGGTCGTCGATGAGGTCGGATTCGCCGCGCGCGCTCACGATGCGACCGAGCAGCTTGGTCGTCACGAGCGTCTCGATGACCAGGCCCGACTTGCGCGGGCCCTTCGGATCGAGCATCAGCGCGTACGCAAGGACGGCGGCGATCTGATTGCCGTCGAAGTGGTACCAGGTGCCGTCCTTGAGCCGTCCCTCAAGGCCCACCCGATCGGCATCTGGATCGCTCGACAACACAATGGTCGCTCCATGGTCGTCGGCAAACCGGCGCGCTGGTCCGGTCGACTGCGGCACTTCGGGGTTCGGCGAGCGGAAGGGAATCGCCGCGAACGAGCCGTCCGGGCTCTCGGCGGGCGGCACCAGCATGGGAAACCCGAGGCGTTTGAGCACGTCGCCCGTGGTCGACAGGCCGCAGCCGCACAGAGGCGTGAAGACGATCGGGATGTCCTGGCGCGGCGCGAAGAAATTGCCGTACCAATCGACGTAGGCGCGCAGGTAGCGCTCGTGCATCTCGGGTGGCACGTCACGGACCATCCCGTGCTCGACGGCATCGGCGAACGGCACGGCGCGAACGTTCGTCACGGCGGCCATGACGTCGAGCAGATCCTGGTCTTCCGGCGCCACGGGTTGGCTCCCGTGCTCGTCGTAGATCTTGACCCCGTTGTCATCCGGCGGATTGTGCGAGGCGGACATGTTGAGGCCACCGACCGCACCGAGCGCGGGGATCAGAAACGCCAGTTCGGGGGTCGTCAGGGTCTGCCCAGCGTCCGTCGGCGATGGCATGAACACACGGAATCCATTGCCGACGTAGATCTCGGCGCACAGGCGCGCGAGCGAGCGCGACGAAACCCCGATGAGCGGATGGGACGGCCCGAGGAATTTGTAGGAACCGGCCACGTCGTTGAACACGCGCACGTCGTTGGCCACCACCACCGCCGGATCGCGGCGGCCCCCGAAACGCGCAAGCAGGTACTGGCAATGGCCTTGCACCGTCAACGCCACCGTCGCTGGGTTCAGGCGGTTGGCGCCATACCCGACCTTGCCCCGGCGCCCACCGGTCCCGAACGGGAGCACCTGCCAGAACGCATCGAACAGCAACGGTACGCGCTGCACCGACAGGTGCTGCCTTAGCGTCTCAGCGTCGGCGTGCAGCACTTCGCCCGAAAGCCAGTGGCGCAAGCGCTCCGCGGCGGCGGTACCCTGTGCGCCGTGGCGTTCCCGCAGCAGCTCGGCGATCGAATCGATGGAGTCAGACATTGGTGCATTTTTACCGGGAAACACCCCCTTCTGCGAATGTCGATCGCGAGCTAACCTATGAGCTTGACGCCACTTGATGAGTTGGGGTTGTTGCTGCGGCCGGCCGGGGACGGGGTGTATGCCGTCTCGACCGGGAAAACCGCCCAGCAGCAGTTT
Source organism: uncultured Myxococcales bacterium (assembly GCA_964431675.1). GTDB lineage: Bacteria > Myxococcota_A > Polyangia > Fen-1088 > Fen-1088 > CAYSKR01. The sequence continues at coordinate 2,239 of CAYSKR010000044.1, read as the reverse complement.
CAGCGGGCCTACTACGGCGAGCCGGACCTGGAGGCCACGCAAGCGCGTTGGCGAACCGCGGTGGTCGGTGTCGCGTCGGCGCGGGTGGCGATCCTGGGCGTGCCGTCCGACTGCGGCGCAGGCCTCGTGCGCGGCGCCGCATTTGGGCCGCAGGCGATTCGAGCCGCCCTGGCCGAGGCCGACCACGACTTCGTCGCGCGCATGGGCAAGCGCGGCGTGGTGGATCTGGGCGACGTCCGGGTGGTGCCGCACCTGCTGCACGACGAGATGGTCAGTGATTCGCAGCGCGCGGCCTGTCAGGCTGCACTGTACCCGGGCGTCAAGCCCGCTGACGCCGCGCACTTGCCCGTGGCACCACTGTCGATCGCCGAGCGCGTGATCACGCATCTGTTGACCATGAATCCACGCCTGCGGATCATGTTGCTCGGAGGTGATCACAGCGTGGCTTGGCCGATGGTGGCCGCGCTTGGCCGACACCTGCACGAGCCGTGGGCCATCGTCCAGCCTGATGCCCATACCGACCTTTTGCCCGAGCGGCTGGGCGTGCGGTACTGCTTCGCGAGTTGGGCCTACCACGCGAACGAAGTGCTCGGGCGTCAGGGTCGGCTGGTTCAAGTCGGGGTACGGGCCAGCGCATACCCGCGACAGCACTGGGAACAGACGCTTGGCGTGCGGCAATTCTGGGCCAACGAGATCCGCGCCCGGGGTGATGCTTTCGCCATCGATGATGTCGTCGCGCACTTGCAATCCATTGGCATCAAGCGCGTATATTTTTCGAATGACATCGACGGGACCGACGCCGCCCTGGCACCGTCCACCGGAGCGCCCGAGCCGGGGGGAGTGTCGGCGGGTTTCGTCAAGGATCTCATCGCTCGCCTTGGCAGCGCGTTCTCACTCATCGGGGCGGATCTGGTCGAGGTTGCGCCACCCGTGGGTTCGGATCGCGACCGTCGCCTGACCGTTGCCCTGGCCGCCGACTACACGCTGGCGTCGATAGAAGCCCTGTTGTCGTCGCCTGTGGCATAACCCGGCGATGGACGGACACGACGAAGACGGTGACGGAGACGAACGCGACGACGAACACGGTGACACCATGGCGGCTGCCTGGGCGTTGTTCGACGATGGCAAGATCGTGGCCGCGCGTGCGGAGTGCGACAAGATCCTGCGCGAACATGAGGCTCCCGCCGCGTTCCTTCTTCTGGCAGCCTGTGCTCGCGAAGAAGACGACGCGCCAGCCGCGCTGAGCTTCTTGGTGCAGGCGACGAAAGCTGACCCGCAATGGCCGACACCGCAGATCTGGACCGCCGAAATACTCGCCGAGGATCCGGACCGGCTTGAAGAAGCCCTGCGCCATGCCACGGCAGCGCTGGGGAATGCCGAAGAGGAGGAGGAACTTCTCGATGCGCTCACGCTCAAGGCGGGAATCGAGATGATGCTGGAGAAGACCAAGGCAGCGGTGTACACGCTCGATGACCTGCCGCCAGCAGACGTCATGGCCCGGCACCCGCAGCACGCGATCGAAGCCGGTCACATCTATCTCGACCTCGACCGCGCCGCCCAAGCACGCACCCTGTTTGAATCGGTGGCCCGGCGTCACCCCAAGGATGCCGATGCCGTCTACGCGCTGGGCCTGGCCTGTGAAGCCATGGACGACGAGAAGGGGAAGCAGCGCGCCTGGAGCACCGTGCTCAAACTGGATCTGGCGTTGCCCGCCGAGGGGTTTCTGCTGTCCGAGGATGCCGTCGTCGAAGTGGCCGAATCCGCCTTGCGGGAGCTGCCCGAACGAGCCCGCGCGCTGCTCGCCAACGTGCCCATCATCATCAGCGAGCTGCCGAGCGCCGACGACGTGGCCACCGGCCTCGATCCGCGCCTGCTCGGGCTGTTTTCCGGAACGCCATATCCCGAGGACGGCCATCTCGGCGGGGTGCCGCAGCTAACTCGAATCATTCTGTTTCGGCGCAACCTGGAACGGATCGCGTCAGACGAGGCGACCCTGCGGGCGGAGATTCGCACCACGATCCTGCATGAAACCGGGCATTTTTTCGGCCTGGGCGAAGACGATCTCGCCCAGCTGGGCCTACAGTGACGCGCCGACTTCCCGGATTGTGCAGGGCGGATGCTACCGAGGCGGAGTGACCGCAAAGATCGAAAACATGTTTTGACGGCCCGCCGCCTTGCCAACTTGCTCGGCCAGATCCTTCTGCGTGGCGGTCAGACGCGCCAAGATCAGACGAATGTT
>CAYSKR010000043.1:0-7001 GCA_964431675.1 uncultured Myxococcales bacterium | reverse complement strand
AGCCGCTTGGCGACATCCCAGGGCGTACCGGGGTCAAGCTGGCCTTCGAGAACCTGGGCGTCTACATGAACCGCCCGGAAATCATCGACACCGTGCTGGGCTGGTTCAATCCCAAGCAGGTCGGCCTGGCGCTCGACATCTGCAACATGTACTGGTACGGCACGCCGTTGCCGCAAATGTACGAGTTGGCCGAGCGGTTTGCGCCGCGCGTGCGCTACGTGCATGTAAAGAACGTCAAGTACCCCGAGGACAAGCGCGATACCCGACGAGAGCCCGGCTGGGAGTACGGCACCTACGCCGAGCCAGTGCGGACCGGCGACCTTGATTTCAAGCGGATCATCGCTACCTACCGCAAGGCAGGCTACGACGGCGAGCTCACCCTCGAGGACGACAGCCTGCCCAAGCACAAGATGCCGGAGCTGGAAGACGTGCATCGCGACGACATCAAGTTCCTGCGGGAGATCGTCCGCGACAGCAAGACGCGCAAAGCGCGTTGAACGCCGTCACGGCGTCGACTCACGGCGTCGGCTTGGCGTGGGCGGTTGCCGGATCGGGCGTATAGCACTGGGCACCGTTCTAAAGCGGCAGGTCGATCACGAAGCGCGCGCCCTTCCCCTCGCCGTCGCTTTCCGCGCGCAACGATCCGCCCATGTCGCTCGCGGCCAGAGCGCTGGCGTGCAGGCCAAACCCGTGGCCGTCGATCTTGGTCGTGTAGCCCAACGTGAAGATCTTTCCCAGGTCTTCCTTCCGGATGCCCGCGCCGTTGTCCACGATCTCGATCTTGAAGCGGTCTTCGGAGCTCGACACCCCGACCCGCATCAGTTTGTCCCCGCTGCGGTCTTGCATGGCCTGCCGCGCGTTGGTGATGAGGTTCATCACGATCTGGAACAACTTGTGGCGATCGAGTTCGACGGTGCAGGCCGACTCAAACTGGCGGTCAACCTCGATGCTGTACTTCGCCAAGGTGACCCGCGTCGCTGCCAAAGCTTCTTCGAGGACCTCGTCCAGACGAAACGTCTCGACCAGGCCGACGGTCATCGTGGCGTGACCCTGCTGGCTGGCGATGATCGTCTTGATGTAGTCGACGTTCTTCTGCAGCGAGGCCACCTCGCGAAGCAGCGTGCTTCTCTCGTCCTGCACCGCGGTCGCCAGGGCGTTGAGGTACGATGGCAGGCGCTTGCCCTGGGCGTCCGCGGTAAGGAACTCGGCCAGGTTGGCCTGGTTGCGAGCCAGCAGCTCCGCGGCCCGGCCGATGCCGGAAGCCTTGGAGTTGCGGACGCCATCCTGCAGCACGTGCGCAGACACGTTGACGCTGTTGAGCACGTTGCCGACGTTGTGAAGCACGGCGGTGGCCACATCGGCCATGCCGGCCCGGCGGGAGGCTAGGGCGAGTTGCCGTTGCGCCGAGCGCAAGCTGTCCATGCTGTCCTGCAATTGACCATTGGTTTCACGCAGCGCCTTGGTGCGACGCTCCACCCGATCCTCCAGGGTCTGATTCAGATCCTGCAGGCGCAGCAGCGTCTTTTCGGTGAAGCGGCTCAAAGGCCCAAGATAGAACTGAACGAACAGGAAGCTCAGCAGCAGCGCAGCAACCGACCCCGACGCGATCAAGATCGGGATCCGCTGACCGAGCATGAACGCCAGACCGGATATCGCCGTGACCACGACGACCATGAAGATGGCCAGGCTGGCCTTGAGCTTCAGCGCGGACGGCGGCTTTGACAGACCGCGATACGTTCTCAAGGACTCGTCGGACTCGGACGTTTCGACGCCATGCGCTAGATCCTCGACGTCCAGCCGTGGGTATAACCCGCTGTCCTGCGTGATGTTTCTCGCGCGGGTTTCGCCGGGTCCGGGCTCGCCTTGCTGTGGTGAACTCACCCTGGCCCTCGTTTATTATACTGGAAAGACACGTTAGGTTTATTACATATCATTTTCTTTAAAATTGCGAGACAATGGATCCTGATGAGCGAGCGGGCCCCGATTCATCCTGACGCCAACCTTGGCCCTGAGCCCAAGTCCTCCAGGGCACCGGACGGCAAACTTCGATCAGTCCCGCTATCGGCGGTCGAGGAACTTCTGACGCGAACGGTGGACACCAACCGCCGCATCCTGCTGGTCGACGACAATCCCGCCATCCACGAGGACTACCGCAAGATATTGACCGCGCCGGATCCGGGGATCACCACCGTGCTCGCGGAGCTTGAATCCGATCTGTTCGGGCACCGGCCCGGGTGGTCCCGCAGCGAACATTTCAACGTGGAGTCGGCGCTCGGGGGTGCCGAGGCGGCCCTGCTGGTCCAGCAAGCCGCGGACCGCGACCAGCCCTACGCCATGGCCTTCGTGGATGTTCGCATGCCGCCGGGTTACGACGGGCTCGAAGCGGCGGCGCGGATGTGGCAGATCGATCCGGACATCCAGATGGTGATCTGCACGGCGTACTCCGATTGCACCTGGTCCGACATGGTCGAGCGCCTCGGCCGGGCGGAGCAGTGGGTGGTGCTCAAGAAACCCTTCGACGCGATCGAGGTCCGCCAACTCGCCCTGGCGTTCACGCGCAAGTGGCAAAGCCTCAGGGAAAATCGCGATCACGCGGCGGCGCTCGAAGATCAGATCCGGCAGCGGACGGCGGCGCTTGAAGCCGCCAACCGCAGCCTATTCGATGAAATGAAAAGAGCGCGCGAGGCCGAGCGCCGAGTGTCCCATCTCGCCAACCACGACAGCTTGACCGGACTGCCCAATCGGCGCTTCGTCGAAACCCACCTCCGCTACCAGCTCGAACAAAGTCGGCGGCGCGGTCGCCAGGTGGCCATCATCTCGGTTGATCTCGACCGGTTCAAGTGGGTCAACGATACGCTCGGCCATGCGGCGGGCGACCTCGTCTTGAAAACCGTGTCCGAACGCCTCGCCGCGGTTCTGCGTCGTGGGGATTGCGTCGCCCGCAAGGAACCACCCGCCCTCGACACCGACGAGATCCCCAGCATCGACGACGGCCACACGGTCGCGCGGATCGGTGGCGACGAATTCATCGTCGTGCTGTCCGAGGTTGGCGGCGAGGACGATGCAGCGCTGGTGGCCGCCCGCATCATCGAAACGCTATCCAAGCCCGTCACCATCGAGGGTTCCGAGGTCGCGCTCGGTGCCAGCCTCGGCGTTGCGCTGCAATCGGCCGACCACGTGGACGCCGACGACCTCCTGCGGAAGGCCGACCTGGCGATGCGCGAGGCCAAGGACTCCGGCCGGAACACGTTTCGATTCTACGCTCCCGGTCACGAGCGGGCGGGCCCTGACCTCCTGTGGTTGCGCAGCGGCCTGCACCGGGCGCTCGAGCGCGGCGAGTTGCAATTGCACTACCAACCGGAGATCAACGTCTCCGAGGGTGGTGCCGTGTTTGGCGTGGAGGCCCTGTTGCGCTGGACCGACCCGCAGCGCGGGTCGATTGCACCCGCCGATTTCATTCCGGTGGCTGAAGAAACTGGCCTCATCATCGAGCTTGGCGAGTACGTCCTGCGCGAGGCATGCCGCCAGGCGGCTGCGTGGCGCGCCGAAGGACTGGTCTTCGGAAGGGTGGCGGTCAACGTGTCGACGCGACAGATACACTCGACGGCCTTCGTGGACACGGTCGCCCGACAACTGTCACTGGCTGGCCTGCCCGCCTCGTCGCTGGCACTCGAAATCACTGAAAGTGCTTTGGCCACGGACCGCAGCGACAGCAGCCGCGTCCTGTCGCAGCTTCGCCAGCTTGGCGCGCACATCGCTCTGGATGACTTCGGCACGGGATACTCGTCCCTGGCACGCCTGGAGGGCTGGCCCATCGACGTCATCAAGATCGACCGCTCGTTCGTCGCGCGACTGCCCGGGGATCAGCGCAGCGCGGGCATCGTCAAGGCCATCCTCGGTTTGGCCATGTCCCTTGACCTGCGCGTGGTGGCCGAGGGCGTGGAAACCGCCGCGCAGCGCGACGCCTTGTTGAGCGAAGGGTGCCACGTCATGCAGGGTTACTTCTACGCCCGCCCGATGCCGGCTTCTGCGCTCGCTCCATGGATATCAAACCGCACGGCAATCCGGCGCAACGCTTGACCACCGATGTCCGCGTCCTGGGCTGCGTGTTCCTGACGCTTTCCGCATGCGATCAAAACGTCAGTCCCGTGCCCGACACCATCCTGCCGATGGACTACCGCTCAACCTACGCCCAGGTCCGTGGGTGCCGTCGCAGCGTCGACCATGACCTGCGCCACATCATGGTGCTGACCAACCCGATCGCGACCGAGGTCTACCGCAACGGCCCGTATCCTTTTCCCGCCGGATCCATGGTGGTCAAGGAGGAGTACCTAGACCAGAGCTGTCGGGCGCTCGCCGGGTGGACCTTGATGCGGAAGGAAGCCGCCGGTTACGATCCGGCGTTCGGCGACTGGCGCTGGCAGAAGGTAGATCGCGAACGCAAGGTGGTCGCGGACGGCAAGATCGAAACCTGCCGCTCGTGCCACGCGTCGCAGGTCTCGTGCCGATCGCGCGACTTCACCTGCACCGATCCGTGACGTACACTTCATGGCATGCAGCTGCACCTGGAATTTGCTGCACTCATCGCTGCCTTCGCAGCCGACAAGATCGACTACAGGGAAACGCTGATTCAGATGAAGGCCAGCGCCGCGCGGCCCCAGGATCTCGCCGACATCGTCAAATTGAAGGACATCGACCGATGAAGGTCGATGCGAGCGGCGAGGCAACCTTGGCGCGAATTCGCGTGGCCAGCCTGGCGACCGATCTGCGCGCCGAAAACCGCCTGCGGAACAAGATCGACATGTCCGCCGGAGCAATCGCCGCCCGGATCCAGGCGGCTTCCGACCTGCTGACCCTTTGCCTCGATCTTGGGGCGATTCGCCAGCGTGGGGCGGGTTCCCAAACCAGGTGAGCCTACGCGCCATCAGCGCCGCCGCCTCGCTGCCGCGGCTCTCCTCACCAAGAAGCGCGGCCGCCACCACATCGGTGTCGACAACCAGCCTCAGGGCCTGCCCCCTTCGATGGCCGCGTGAATGTCCTTGAGGCTCATGCGCCGCGGAATCGTGGCCCGCAGCGCGCCGAGCTGCTTCTCGAGCGAGCGCCGGGCCATGCGACTGACCCCATCGGGCGTGCTCAAGCGAGACATGCGTCGTCTTGTCAGTGTCGACCTGGAATTCCACGCAGGTCAGGAGTTCTGAGGCTGGCGATGGGTTTGGGTATACCGCTGTGGGGTCGTTGTGGGTATCCGATCTACCCCAGGATGGCGGCGAGAACCTGGCGGAGCGCACGTTGATCATCGGAGCCCAGCGTGCCGAGCTGCCGGATGACCAGGCTCGCTTCGATCGTGGTGATGAGCGGCTTGATGACCGACGGTTTGAGCAGTCCAGCTACCTGCCATTGGACGACGGCCACCTCGCCGACCGTGGGCGTGGCTTGGAGCTGACTGGTGATGGCCCTGAGGATCAGGTCCGGTCGCTCGCGGTTGTACGCCTCCGAGCTGACGATCACTGCGGGGCGCTTCTTGGTCGCAGTCTGGTCCGTGAAGGGGAACGGAACGACGATCACAGCCCCGAAGCCGAGCGTCATGGAAATGGCTACGCCTGGTCGTATACGTCGTCTTCGGGGTTGGCCCAGACCTTCGCGAAGGCGGGCTCCGAAGCGGCAGACACTGCGTTCGCAAGTTGGAGGTCTGTGTCCCGCTGCGCGATGAAATCAACGAAGTCCTCAACCTCCGCGACGCGCTCGGGCGGGAGGCGGCTGATCTTCTCAAGCAAATGGTTAGACGGCGTGGCCACGGGATTCCTGTGTCTTCCGCGAGGGAGACGGAGCGATTGTAGCAGGGTCGGCTGCCGTCGGCGCGGTCAAGCGCAGCCTGAGGCACATGGAATTTCCCTCCCGGAATTCCCCTCCCAGGTTGAGGATTCTGGTCGTTTTGTCCCTGGCGGGGCTGACTTTTACCCACAGATTCTGTTGAGGAGGCCCCGCAAATGAGAGGATCGATCAGCCATCAGGGCACATCTAGGCATTCCAGGCTCTGTGGCCTTATGCCGTTGCGATCCTTGTTGAGGGTAAACCTCAGGTGCCGCCCCCAGCCTTCAATATCTTTCTCATTCCCGAAGGACAAGCTGCATTTGTTTCCCTCGCAGGACAGGGAGGAGAGGGCTGTTTTTGTTCTCGGTTCGAGCGACCACGCTGCGAAGGATGCCATGAACTTGCCTACTGTAAGGTTGGCGGAGCCGGGTTTATCGTTACCAATTTCGCAGTGATTTTGCGTGGCAGGTATCTTCATATTCGAAGCGCCCGATAAAACCCGCAGAACGTCATGGTTATTTGAGGCTCCTACCAATGGCGCAACCAGCAGAAAGACGAATGCCAGCGTCTTCATAAAGAGGCCCAACGTAGGAGCTCCGTCGCGACAGCGAGCCACGAAGTGGCTTGTGGCATCGGCTGCAACGGTTTGTTGGGCGTCATCGAAACAGGTTTCCTTTGATGAGAGTTTCTACCCCTTTGTAGATAGATCTCAAAAGGACAGATTGTCCGTCGAAATCACACTGCGGGCAGACGAGGGCCCAAGGTCGTGGCCGCAAGACGCCAGAAGGTCGGCTCGGTCGTCCGCCGGTCAGGCGGAAGCAGGAAGCGGCTTGCAGGAAGCGCCGCCTGCGTGGGGCGGGTTCCCAAACCAGGTCGGCCTACGCGCCCGCGGACGCGGCAACCATGCCGGCGTCGCGCAGCAAGGCTTGATCGGCAGCGACGTCCGGGTTGCCGGTGGTGAGCAAGCGCTCGCCGTAGAAAATCGAGTTGGCGCCGACGGACAAGCACAAAAGCTGGGCTTCCCGCGACAGCGCCATGCGGCCGGCGGACAGACGCACCCTGGCCGTGGGCATGAGGATGCGCGCCGTCGCGATCATGCGCACGAGTTCCAGTGGATCCACGGGCGGCCGGTCCGCGAGCGGCGTGCCTTGCACCGGCACGAGCGTGTTGATGGGAACACTCTCGGGATA